>JAUNTQ010000199.1 GCA_030538605.1 Pseudomonadota bacterium | reverse complement strand
AGCGCGGCTACAAGGGCAAGATCTACCAGACCCACGGCGTGGCCAACGCCGACTTCCTGCGCGTGGGCGGCAAGGACGTGGAAGGCACCATCCTGCCCGCCGGCCCGGTGCTGGTGGCCGACCAGCTGCCCGAGAGCAACCCCGTGCGCAAGAGCGCGCTGGCCTACATCGCCGCCTATGAAAAAGCCCACGGCAAAGGCACGGTGAGCACCTTCGGCGGCCACGCCTGGGACGCCGGCCAGCTGCTGCAAGCGGCCATTCCGGTGGCGCTGAAGGCCGCCAAGCCCGGCACGCCCGAGTTCCGCAGCGCGCTGCGCGATGCGATCGAGAGCGCCAGGGAAGTGCCCGGCGCGCACGGCATCTTCAACATGACGCCGCAAGACCACCTGGGCCTGGACGAGCGCGCACGCGTGATGGTGCGCATCGAAAACGGCGGCTGGAAGTACCTCGGCACCAAGTAAACAGGCCGCGCGGCAAAGCGCCCGCTTCGCCCTTTGCATTCGAGCGGAGGGCGGGGCAGGGCGCTTGGCCTTGCGTCAGGGCTGTGCGCGCCTGACGCCTGATCCACTCCCCCCTTCACACCCCGCGCCCGTCGCACGGCGCCATTCGCATGGATTCGACAATCGCCCTGATGCTGGCGCAAGACGGCATCGTCAACGGTGCCATCTACGCGCTCATGGCGCTGGCCCTGGTGCTGGTGTTCTCGGTCACGCGCGTGATCTTCATTCCGCAGGGCGAGTTCGTCGCCTACGCCGCGCTGGCCATGGCCGCGCTGGAGCTGGGGCGCTTGCCCGCCATCCTGTGGCTGCTGCTGGCCATGGCCGCGCTGGCGCTGGCCGTGGAGGGCTGGCGCCACACGCGCGGGGCCGAGGTGGACTGGAAAAGCACCTTGTTCTGGGCCGCCGGCATGCCTGCGGCGGCGGCGCTGATGCTGCTGCTGGTCAAGCCCGAGAGCATGGTGCTGCGCATGCTCACCGTGCTGCTGCTGGTGGTGCCGATGGGGCCGCTGGTGTACCGGCTGGCATATCGCCCGCTGGCCGATGCCACGGTGCTGATCCTGCTCATCGTCTCGGTGGCGCTGCACCTGGCGCTGATGGGGCTGGGGCTGTTTTTCTTCGGGGCCGAAGGCTCGCGCACACAGGCCATTTCGGATGCGCGCTGGGACGTGGGCGGGCTGCCCGTCAGCGCGCAGTCGGTCTTCATCCTGGTGGCCACGGCGGCGCTGGTGGTGGCGATGTACCTGTTCTTCGAGCGCACCATCGTCGGCAAGGCGCTGCGCGCCACGGCCATCAACCGCGTGGGCGCGCGGCTGATGGGCATTCCCACGGCGCTGTCGGGTGACTTGAGCTTTGCGCTGGCCGCGCTCATCGGCACGGTGTGCGGGCTGCTGATTGCGCCGATCACCACCATTTATTACGACACGGGCTTTCTCATCGGCCTGAAGGGCTTCGTGGCCGCCATCGTCGGCGGGCTGCACAGCTACCCGCTGGCGCTGGCCGGTGCGCTGCTGGTGGGGCAGCTGGAGTCGTTCGCCTCGTTCTGGGCGAGCGCGTTCAAGGAGGTTCTGGTGTTCACGCTCATCATTCCGGTGCTCTGGTGGCGTTCGCTGCACACGCATCACGTGGAGGACGAGGAATGAAGCCGCGTTATTTCGTACTGGGCTTCATCGCCCTGCTGGCGGCGGTGTGGGGCTTTCTGCCGCCCTTCACCGTGATGCTGCTCGGCTACATCGGCCTGTATTCGCTGGTGGCCGTGGGCCTGGTCATGCTCACGGGCGTGGGCGGCATGACTTCGTTCGGGCAGGCCGCCTTTGTGGGGCTGGGCGCGTATGCCACGGCCTGGGTGAGCACCTCGCCGCAGGCGGCCGAGTGGCTGTCGTTCATGCCCGGCGGCGCTTTGCCCTGGGTGGGGCTGCTGCTGGGGCTGGCCGTCACCGCGCTGGTGGCCTGGGTGCTGGGCGCGGTCACGCTGCGCCTGTCGGGCCACTACCTGCCGCTGGGCACCATTGCATGGGGCCTGAGCCTTTACTACATCTTCGGCAACCTGCAAGTGTTGGGCGGCTTCACCGGCATTGCCAGCATTGCGCCGCTTACCGTGTTCGGCTTTTCGCTGGCCGAGCCGCGCGTGCTGGGTGTGGTGATCTGGGCGCTGCTGCTGCTGGCCATCTGGGCGCTGCACAACCTGCTCGACTCGCGCGAAGGCCGCGCCATCCGTGCGCTCAAAACCGGGCGGCTGATGGCCGAGTCGATGGGGGTTGATACCGCGCGCCAGCGCATCAAGCTCTTCGTGCTGGCGGCGCTGCTGGCAGCCGTCTCGGGCTGGCTGTATGCGCACATGCAGCGCTTCGTCAACCCCACGCCGTTCAACCTCAACATCGGCATCGAATACCTGTTCATGGCCGTGGTGGGCGGCTCGGGCCATCTGTGGGGAGCGGTGCTGGGTGCCACGCTCATCACGCTGCTGAAAGAGCAGCTGCAAGACTGGCTGCCGCGCCTGCTGGGCACCAGCGGCAACTTCGAGATCGTCATCTTTGGCCTGCTCATGCTGCTGGTGCTGCAACGCGCCCCGGGCGGGCTGTGGCCCCTGCTGGCGGGCTTCGTGCAGCGCTTCGTGAAGATTGGCGATGCCGCCCGCGTGCTGCCCAGCGCGGGCGACGTGCGGCTGACTGAGCGCCCGCTGCCGCCCGCTGGCGAGCAGGTGCTGAAAGCCGAAAAAGTCACCAAGCGCTTTGCCGGGCTGGTGGCCAACAACGCGGTGGACTTCGACGTGCGCGCCGGTGAGGTACACGCGCTGATCGGCCCCAACGGCGCAGGCAAGAGCACCTTCTTCAACATGATCTCGGGCGTGGACGACCCCACCGAAGGCAGCGTGCGCCTGATGGGCGAAGACATGCGCGGCAAGCCCTCGCGCGCCTTTGCCGCGCTGGGCCTGGGCCGCACCTTCCAGCACGTGCGCCTGCTGGGCGAGCGCAGCGTGCTCGACAACGTGGCGCTGGGCG
>JAUNTQ010000049.1 GCA_030538605.1 Pseudomonadota bacterium | reverse complement strand
TGAATGTGTCCACCATGTCTGCGAACAGGTGTCCACCATGTGTCCGGGCTATACACCCCAGCGGGGGAGGGAGCAAGAAACGTCCGATTGTTCTTGGGTTCGGTTTTCGTGTTCCGGCCTTCGCCAACAGCGCCCCCGCATCACCTCCGGCGAAACATGCTGCTCGTGCGCCGCCCTGCCCCGGCTGCTTGCAGGCGGGCGATGGCCTGGCCCGCGTGCGCGTGGGTGATGGCCAGGCCCAGCGCGTCGGCGGCGTCAGGCCGGGGGGCGGCGGGCAATTGGAGCAGGCGCTGCACCATGGCCTGCACCTGGGCCTTGGCCGCCTTGCCGTGGCCTGCCACGGCCTGCTTCATTTGCAAGGCGGTGTATTCGGCCACCGGCAAGTCGCGCGAGACCAGCGCCGTCACGCACGCGCCGCGCGCCTGCCCGAGCAACAGTGTGGCCTGCGGGTTGACGTTGACGAACACGATCTCCACCGCCGCCGCATCGGGCGCGTAGCGCGCCGACAGCTCGCAAATGCCGTCAAACAGCAGTTTCAGCCGCGCAGGCAGCTCGCCCTGCTGGGCGCTGCTGGTCTGAATGACGCCGCTGGCCACATAGCGCAGGCGCGGGCCGTCGACATCGAGCACACCAAAGCCGGTGGTGCGCAGGCCGGGGTCGATGCCGAGGATCCGCATGCAACGCCTCAGGCCCGCAGCCAGCCCAGCCCGCGCGATGTGCCGCCCGCTTCGCTGCCGCGCTGGGGCTTGTATTCGCAGCCGACCCAGCCTTGCCAGCCGCTTGGGGTGCTCAGCTCGTCGATGAGTTTGAAGAGATAGGGGTAGTTCAGCTC
This sequence comes from Pseudomonadota bacterium, assembly GCA_030538605.1. Lineage (GTDB taxonomy): Bacteria > Pseudomonadota > Gammaproteobacteria > Burkholderiales > Burkholderiaceae_C > Ottowia. The sequence goes on along the minus strand of JAUNTQ010000049.1, from coordinate 22,134 downwards.
GCCCACATCAGGCTCGTGGCGCTCGGGTACACCGGCGATTTGCAGGTGGCCGACGCGGCCGGTGGGCAGGTATTGGCGCAGCTTCATGGCCACGTCGCCCTCCACGATCTGGCAGTGGTAGAGGTCGAACTGCACCTTGGCGTTGGGGCGGTCTACCTCTTGCACGATGGCGTGGGCCTCGTCTTGCCGGTTGAGAAAAAAGCCGGGGATGTCGCGCGGGTTGATCGGCTCAATCAGCACGTCGCGCCCGGCGCGCCGGGCCTCATCGGCGGCCCAGCGCAGGTTGCGCACCAGGGTGTCGCGCGCCGCCTCGCGGGGTGTATCGCGCGGCAGCACACCGACCATGCAGTGGATGCGCGGGCAGGCCAGCGCGTCGGCGTAGCGCAGGGCCAGCTCGAAGCCTGCGCGGAACTCGCCCTCGCGCCCCGGCAAGCAGGCCGTGCCGCGCATGCCTTGCGCCCAGGCGGCTTCGATGCCGGCGGCATCGGCAGCGGCGGGCGGGGTGTTGAACAGCACTTGCTCAAGGCCGTTGGCTTTCAGGCGCGCTGCGATGTCCTCGCGCCTGAAGGCGTAGGGGAACAGGTATTCCACGGCCTTGAAGCCGTCACGCGCCGCCGCCTCGAAGCGGTGCAGAAACGGCATGTCGGGGTAGAGCATGCTGAGGTTGGCGGCAAAGCGGGGCATGGGCGGGGCTTTCTTGAAGGGGGTTCGGGCGACGGGGGCGCGGTGCTGATGTGAAGCTTGAAAAACACCGGACAGATCACGCATCACTCCAGCTTGATGCCCGCCTGCTGCACCAGCGTTTGCCATTGTTTGACTTCGCGTGCGAGGTGGGCAGCGAAGACGCTGGCGTCCTGAAAGCCAGGCTCGATGCCTTGCTTGCGCAGCGCTTCGGCCACGGCTGCGTCGGCCACGACTTTGCGCGACTCGTCCTGCAAGCGCTGTTGCACGGGCGCGGGTGTGGCGCGCGGCACCATGACGCCGAACCAGGCGGTGACATCAAAGTCGGCCACGCCCGCTTCTTGCAGCGTGGGCACGTCGGGCAGCGCGGGCGCGCGGGAGGTAGAGGTGACGGCCAGCGCGCGCAGCTTGCCCGACTGCACGAGCGAGAGTGCGGGCGGCAGGTTGTGGAACATGAACTGCACGTCGCCCGCGAGGATGGCGGTGGTGGCCGGGCCGGTGCCGCGGTAGGCCACGTGCAGCGCCTGGGTTTGCGTGCGCGATTTCAGCAGCTCTGCCGACAGGTGCAGCGAGGTGCCGTTGCCGTTGGAGGCGTAGCTGAGTTTGTCCGGCTGCTGGCGCATGGCGTCGATCAGCGCCTGCACGGTTTGGTAGGGCGAGCTGGCGGGCACCAGCAGCACATTGGGCAGGCTGCCCAGCAGGGCCACGGGGGCCAGCTCGCCTAGCTCATAGGGCAGCTTGGCATAGAGCGCGGGGCTGATGGCCAGGCCCGGCGAGGCGAGCAGCCAGGTGAGGCCGTTGGCGGGCGATTTGGCCACTGCCGCTGCGCCGATGTTGCCGCCCGAGCCGGGGCGGTTGTCGATCACCACGGGCTGGCCGAGCGCGGCGCTGAACTTCGGCTCGACGATGCGCGCCACGTTGTCGAGCAGCCCGCCAGGTGGGAAGGGCACGACGAACTTGATGGGGCCACTGGGGTAGGCCGCTTGCGCGTGGGCGGGCGCGGCCAGCAGCGGCACAAGGCCGCTTGCGACCAGCAGGGCGAGGCCGTGGCGGCGGGTGAGGGTTTTGGGCGTGTGCATGGGCGTGTCTCCTTGTGGTGAATGGGGCGCGGCTGGCGCAAGCCCTGCGGGGTTTACCAGCGCGCGCCGAAGTGCTGCCGCAGCTCGTCGACGCACGCCTGGTGCAGCGGGGGCACGTCGCCGCACAGCAGCGCAAGGCGGGCGGTTTCTTCCAGCTCCTCCAGCACGGCGCTGGCGGCCTCGGGCGAGTCGTGCCACACGTTGGGGCCCAGGCGCTCCAGCATCACGGCGCGGATGGGTGCGCCGCGCGCGCCGTGGTCGGCAATGGCTTCTGCCACCAGCACGGCAGCCGCCGCGTCGCCCGGGCGGTGGTAGGGGATGTGCGGCACGTGGCCGACTTTCATGACGAAATACGGCGTGAGCGGCGCGAGCAGCTCGGGCGCGCCGCCGCGCTTGATGGACAGCGCCACGCAGTGCGTGCTGTGAGTGTGGATGACGCAGCGCGTGCCGCTGTCGAAGGCGCTGGTCGAGTCGTAGATGGCGCGGTGCAGCGCAAGGGTCTTGCTGGCCTTGTCGCCGCTGGTTTGCTCGCCCTGCGCGTCGAGGCGGGCCAGCCGCGCGGGGTCGAGCGTGCCCAGGCAGGCGTCGGTGGGGGTGATGAGAAAGCCGTCTTCCAGCCGCACGCTGATGTTGCCCGCCGTGGCGTGGACGTAGCCGCGGGCAAACAGGCTCGCGCCCACTTGGCAGATGGCTTCGCGCGCCCGGGTTTCGTTCATGTTCATGCGGTGGCCTGCAAGGTGGTGAAGGCGCGGGTGAAGAAGTCGTCGCCGCCGAAGTTGCCGGATTTGAGCGCCAGATGCAGCGGCCCGGCGTCTGACAGCGCGTGTGTCCAGGGCACGCCGGGGTCGATCTGCGGGCCGATCTGCATCTGCCGCACGCCCAGCGCCTGCACCACCGCGCCCGAGGTTTCGCCGCCCGCCACCACGAGCTGGCGCACGCCGCGCGCCACCAGGCCACGCGCGATGGCGGCGATGGCGCGCTCGACCAGCGCACCGGCCTCGCCCACGCCCAACTGGCCTTGCACGGCTTTGACTTGCTGCGGCTCGGCGGTGGAATACACCAGCATGGACTGTGCGCCTGTCTGTGCGCCTGCCTGTGCGCCCAGATGCTGGTCGGCCCAGTCGAGCGCGCGCTGCACACCGGCTTCGGGGTTGGCGACAAGCTGCATCGGCTCCAGCGCCAGCGCCGCGCCGCCGTGGGCCAGAAAGTGCGCCACCTGCCGGTTGGTGGCCTGCGAGCAACTGCCCGAGACGATGGCACACGCGCCCTGCGCGGGCGGCAGGCGGCTGGCCGCAGGCGATGACGCAAGGCCCCAGTTGGCAGGCAGGCCGATGGCCAGGCCCGAGCCGGCGGTGACCAGTGGCAGGCCACGCGCGGCGCTGCCAAGGGCCAGCAGGTCGTCGTTGCTGACCGCATCGGCCACGGCGATGGCAATGCCCTCGGCGCGCAGCGCGTCGATGCGCGCGCCAATGGCCGCTGCACCCGAAGCCACCGTGCGGTGATCGATCAGGCCCACGCGGCGCGTGCTTTGCGCTTGCATGACGCGCACAAGGCTGGAGTCGGTCATGGGCGTGAGCGGGTGGTCCTTCATGCCGCTTTCGTGCAGCAGGCCATCGCCCACGAACAGGTAGCCCTTGAACACCGTGCGCCCGGTGTCAGGAAAAGCGGGCGTGACGAGGCAAAAGTCTGCGCCCAGCGCATCCATCAGCGCCTCGGTCACGGGGCCGATGTTGCCGCGCGGCGTGCTGTCGAAGGTGGAGCACACCTTGAAGTAGACCTGCTCGCAGCCCGCCGCTTGCAGCCAGCGCAGCGCCGCCAGCGATTCGGCCACCGCGTCAGCCGCAGCGATGGTGCGCGACTTGAGCGCCACCACCACGGCATCGATATCGGCTGCCGGTGCGGTGGCAGGCACGCCTATGGTTTGCACCACGCGCATGCCCGCGCGCACGAGGTTGTTGGCGAGGTCTGTTGCGCCGGTGAAGTCGTCGGCGATGCAGCCCAGCTTGATCGGCGCGCTCATGCCTGGCCCTTGGGCAGTGTGATGCCCGGAAAAATCTTGATGACTGCGCTGTCGTCCTCGCGCGCAAAGCCTGCCGTGCTGGCCTGCATGAACATCTGGTGCGCGGTGGCCGTCAGCGGCAGCGGAAACTTGGACGAGCGCGCCGTGTCGAGCACCAGGCCCAAGTCTTTCACGAAGATATCGACCGCCGACAGCGGGGTGTAGTCGCCCGCCAGCACATGGGCCATGCGGTTTTCAAACATCCAGCTGTTGCCCGCGCTGTGGGTGATGACCTCGTAGAGCGCGGCGGCGTCCACCCCTTCGCGCAGGCCCAGCGCCATCGCCTCGGCGGCAGCGGCAATGTGTACGCCCGCCAGTAGTTGGTTGATGATTTTTACCTTGCTGCCGTTGCCTGCCTGCTCGCCCAGCTTGTAGACCTTGGCGGCCATCGCGTCGAGCATGCCGCCTGCCTTGGCATAGGCGGCGGGGCTGCCTGCGGTCATCATCGTCATCTCGCCGCTGGCCGCGCGGGCGGCGCCGCCTGAGATGGGTGCGTCCAGGTACAGCAGGCCGCGCGCTTGCAGGCGCTGCTCAAGCGCTATCGAATAGGCCGGGTCAACCGTGGAGCACATCACGAACACGCTGCCGGGCGGCATGTGGGCCGCGCAGCCTTGCGGGCCAAAGAGCACCTCTTCGGTCTGCTCGGCGTTGACCACCACGCTGATGAGCACATCGCACGCCGCACCCAGCGCGGCAGGCGTGGCACACGCCGTGCCGCCCTGGGCCGCAAACGCTTCGGCCACGCCGGGCCGCGCATCGCACACATGCACTTCATACCCGGCGCGGCGCAGCGATGCGGCCATGCCGCTGCCCATCGCCCCCAGGCCAATCACGCCCGCGCGCTTGCTGTGCTTCATGGGGTGGGGTCTCCTGTGTGGTGATGAGTGAAAGGGGCCAAGAGCATAAGCCAGCGGCGGCGGCGCGGGGCCAATCGGCTGCGCGCTGGCGACAGGGGAAATGAATATAACAAGAGCTGCTTGCGCATCTTTTTAAAGACTTTCAGATATAAAAATACCTGAAATTGACTTATAACAAGCGCAAGCAGCTATGCTTTTATTATGAGCCTGACATGCCGCTCACGGCTTTACCTGCGGCAATTGCGCCATCACCTTGGCAAGCAGGGCGCGGCTGCTTTCGATGACCTGGGTGCGCCAGACAGCGGATGAGGGGTTGAACAGCTCGCGGTAATCGCGCTGGATGGCGGCGCGGTCGGCGGCGCTGGCGTAGCCCCATTGCGCGCCCTGGTTTTCGAGCACGGTGATGTGCAGCGACTTGATGGCACCCAGCGTGGTCTGGCTGTCGAAGGTGCCGTACTCGAACACGGCAGGCAGGTGCAGGCCGCTGGTGCGCAGGGTGCCGATCCAGCTGGTGACGTCGCCGGTAACGGTGTAGAAGTCCTTGCCGGTGCCCCAGTCGATGGGGTGGCCGGCAAACACGGCTTGCAGCCCGGCGCGCTGGCGCTCGTCGCCGGGCGGGTTGAGAAACACATGCAACTGGCCGCGCGCGCCGTAGCCGGTGTGCAGGTCGATGCTCATCGACAGGGGGTAGGCGTTGAGGATGGCGGCCAGGCGCGGGGCGAGTGCGGCGAGCTGCGGCTCGGTGGCGCTGCCGCCGTAGTAGATGCCCCGGGGGTAGCGGTATTGCCCTTGCAGCACGGCCTGGCGCAGCGGCCCCATGCCGTGTTGCGCCAGCATGCCGATGGCGCGCAGCAGGAAGAAGCGGTGCGCCGCCGACGACAGGTCGGCGGGTGCGGTGGGGTTGATGAGCGGATCGACCAGCCGGTAGCCCGCGTTGTCGGTCGTGTAGAGCGCAGGGGTTGGCGCGGCGTTGCGGTTCAGATCGACGTTGCCTTCGGTAAAGCGGCGCTGCTGCGCAAAGCCCCAGGGGTTGACGGCGTGCAGCAGCAGCACGCCGGTGTCGGCCAGCGCCTCGGGCGTCATGAACTCGCGCATGAACAGGCGCGTGACGGCGCTGCCCGCCGGGCCTTCCACGCCGTGCACGGCGGACGAGAGGACGAGCAGGCGCTGGGGCATGCGCTGCGCGGGCACGTAAAGGCCATCGACGAACAGATCGGGCGCGGTGGCGCTGGCCACGGGAATGGCAAAGCGCTCGACGCGCGCAAGGCGCGCGGCCAGCGCATCGCCTTCGGCCAGAAAGGCGCGCCGCGCGCCGGCGTAGTCGTCGATGAAGAGCGCCTGCGCGGCGGCATCGGGCACCACGTCCGGGTCAGGCGGCGCGAAGTGTGCGAAGCGCCAGCTGGCCACGCCGGCTGCCAGCGCCGCCGCCAACAGCAGACCGGCCAGTGCCCAGCCGATCCACTTCACACATCGCCACACGTTCATTGCATGTTCCTTGCTTGCCCGCTGTGGGCGGCACCATGGGTCGGACGGCAGGCTTGGCCGCGATGCGCCTCAGGGCGTGTGGCGCAGCCGATAGGGTTCTTCGAAATCGCGGAAGTCCTGCTCGGCCAGCGCGCCTTCAATCCAGGCCTGCACGCCGGGCAGGGCGCACACGCGGTCCATGTAGGCGCGCACGTCCGGCGGCACGGGCAGGGCGTAGGTGACGAGGCGCATGACCACCGGCGCAAAGAAGGCGTCTGCAATGGTGAAGCGGCCAAACAGCAGCGGGCCGCCGTGCGCGGCCAGCAGACCCTGCCACATGTGCACCAGGCGCGCCACGTCGGCGCGCACGGCGGGCTGGTCGCGCCAGATGAGGGCTCCCACTTCGGGCAGGCGCGCCTCGACGTTCATCGGGCAGGCGCTGCGCAGCGCGCCGAAGCCGCTGTGCATCTCGGCGCACACGCTGCGCGCGTGGGCGCGCTGCGGCGCTTCCCGCGGCCACAGGTGCAGCTCGGGGAAGGCTTCGGCCAGGTATTCGGCGATGGCCAGCGTGTCCCACACCAGCAGATCGCCATCGGCCAGCACCGGCACCTTGCCCGTGGGGCTGGTGCCGGCCAGCGCCTGCTTGAACTGCGAGCCGGCGTCGAACGAGTCGAAGCGCACCATGACTTCTTCAAACGCGATGCCCGCCTGCCGCATCAGCACCCAGGGGCGCATGGACCAGGAGGAGTAGTTCTTGTTGCCGATGGTGAGCTTGAGCATGGGGAGGCTTTCAAGTGGTGGTGCGCCGTGTGTCCGAGCGGGTTGCGGGCATGGCGCTGACCGCGCGCGCGGGTTGCGAATCATTGTGCCCGCTGGGCGCGCGTCGATGCTGGTTTGAAAACCATGGGGCAAGGCGCAAACTGCTACCCAGCGCCGTCAGCCTGCGTGGCAGCCCAACCTGGAGCCAAGCCGCCATGACCATCGCCAGCAACACGCCTTACCATGCGCCGCATGAGAGGAACCGGCACCATTCGTCCCCTGCGGTGGATGTATCGCTAGAACGCAGAAGGAGAGCGCTTTCATGATTGCCTTGCAGGACGCCAACGCGGACTTGACGCAGCGGTTGCTGGACTGGGTCTTGCCGCAGGCGGAGTCCGTCCACCTGGAAACCAAACGGGTGTCCGGCAAGATGGTGGGCAAGGCGCTGGAGACGGTATGCGCTTTTGCGAACACCCACGGCGGCTGGTTGCTGCTGGGTATCGAGGACGCGGGCAAAGCCCAGGGGCGCGACCGTTTGGTCGGCATTGTCGAGAACCCCGAAGCCGTGGATGAGCTGCTGCGCAAGCTGGGCACGCACCATCTGCCGGTCATCGAAGGCGTGACAGCCGTTCGCTTGCATGCCCTCTTGCGCGATGGCACGCCGGGCGTGGTGGTGGCGCTGCGCGTGCCAGCAAGTGACAAGGTGCATTCGATTCTTGATGACGGCACCTGGATGCGCGGGCAGGCCTGCAACCGTGAAATGAATGCCACCGAAATCACCGAGCTGTCGTACCAGCGCGGCGTGCGCAGTGCGGAGTCGGAGCCGGTGGATGTCGACTTCGAGCTGCTGGATACCGACACTTGGCGCGTCTTCGTCCGGGCACGTGGGCTGGCTGCGACGGGCATGGCCGATCAGCTGCACCGCATTGGCCTGGCGAAGAGGGTGGGCGGTGAGATGCGTCCGTTGCGCGCGGCGGTGCTGCTGTTTGCAGACCATCCGGGGGCCTTGCTGGCTGCTGCCGGCACGCGGGCGGATATCCGCGTCTTTCACTACAAGGGCTTGCAAATCGAAGCAGGTGAAGTACCCAACCTCAAAAAACCGCCCAAGACGCTGTCGGGGCCGCTGTACCGGCTGATTGAAGACGCCCATGTGTATGTGCTGGATGCGCTGGCCGAGGGTTTGACGCTGGCCCGTTCAGGCTTTCGCACGGTGCATCGCTACCCCGAGCGGGTCGTCAAGGAGGCCATCACCAATGCGGTCATCCACCGTGACTACCGCCTTAACCGCGACATCCGCATCCTGATTTTCGACAACCGCATCGAGGTATTGAGTCCGGGGCTGTTTCCGGGCCGCATCACGGCCACCACCGTGCACCGCCTGGGCTCGTTTGCCCGCAACGCGCTCATTGCCAGCAATTTGCGTGAGTTCCCGGTGCCGCCCAACGTGGATGCGGGCGAAGGCGTCAAGATGATGTTCAACCTGATGCGTGCCGAAAACCTGTATCCCCCGCAGTACCGCGAATTGAGAGAGCAGGCCCAGCAAGCCATCTCGGTCACGCTTTTCAATGAAGAAAGCCCCTCCACCTGGGAGCAGGTAAGCGACTGGGTTGACCGCGAAGGATTCATCGGCAACAAGGAGCTGTGCCAGATCGCCGACCTGGATACGCTCAAGGCGTCCAAGCAGCTCAAGCGCTGGGTAGATCAGGGCCTGCTGGTAAGCAACCAAACCGTTGGGACGAAGAACAGGGTCTACCTCAAACCTGGCGCGCAGGAGAAGGTCCAGGGGCTGGACTTGCTATCACAGGGGCCGGAAAGCAAATCTGACGTCTAGAAAAAACCTTTGCAAATCAATGGGTTGAGGAAAATTTGTTTTCCATCACGACATCACCTGAAGAAAAGGGCGAGGCCTTGGCTCCGAGGCGATCGCCTTGTCCGGCAAGGCCGTGCGTTGCTTTCTTTGGCGGGGGAAAGCAAATGGGCAGCAGAGAAAAAACATTGATAAATCAAGGAGTTGAAGCATCGCTTGCTTTCTCCTGGTGTTTTGCCACCAAGCCATTGACCTCCTTCGCGCGTTGAAACCGGACGCGCCTATTCCGACACCAGCCAACTATCCGACCGCCATGAACTCCACCCTCCGCCAACCCGCCTTCTACATCCCCCACGGCGCCGGCCCGTGCTTTTTCATGGACTGGAACCCGAAGGACGCCTGGGACAAGACGGCCGCCTTCTTGCGCGGCATCCCGGCCAGCCTGCCGCAAAAGCCGCGCGCCATCCTGCTGGTCACCGCGCACTGGCTGGCACCGCAGGTCAGCCTGGGCAGCGGCGCGCGGCCGGGCGTGCTGTTCGACTACTACGGCTTTCCGGCGCACACCTACGCCCTCACCTACCCCGCGCCCGGCGCGCCGCAGCTGGCGCTGCAGGCCGCTTCGCTGCTGGACGAGGCGGGCATTGCGCCCGCGCTGGACGATGAGCGCGGCTTCGACCACGGCACCTTCATTCCGCTGAAGGTGGCTTTTCCCGATGCCGATGTGCCGGTGCTGCAAATGTCGCTGCTGGACAACCTGAATGCCGATGCCCACGTGCAGGTGGGCCAGGCGCTGGCCCCGCTGCGCGACGAAGGCGTGCTCATCATCGGCAGCGGCATGAGCTACCACAACATGCGCGGCTATGGCGATGCGCGCTCCACCCCCATCGCCGCCGAGTTCGACCGCTGGCTGACCGACACCCTGGCGCTGCCGGCGGCCGAGCGCCACGCGCGCCTGGCCGACTGGGCCACCGCCAGCGGCCCCGCCGGGCGGCTCGCCCACCCGACGGGTGCCGAAGAACACCTGCTGCCGCTGCACGTGGTGGCCGGGGCGGCGGGCGACAGTCCGGGCGTGAAGGCGTTCACCGACCGCGTGATGTCGGTAGACATCTCGGCCTTTCGCTTCGACTGACGTGGACGCGTGTTTCATGCCTGCAAGGCGCTGCAAGCTTTTTGTTCAGGAGCCAGCACACCCATGATTTCCACCGCCACCATTTCCACCGTGGAGCCCGCGCGCATCATCCTGCGCCTGTGCAAGCACTGGGGCCACAAGTTTGCGGTGGCCCATGACGACACGCAGGGCCGTATCGAGCTGCCGCTGGGCGTGTGCCTGCTGCGCGCGGGCGAAGGCCAGCTCATCGCACGGCTGGAGGGCGTGCCCGGCGCCGACATGGCGCGCTTCGAGCAGGTGGTGGCCGAGCACGCGCAGCGCATGGCGCGCGGCGAAACCTATGACTGGTCATGGACACGCACCGCGCCCACGTCGCTCGTGCTGCGCATGCATGCAGGCGAAACCACCGTCCGCTGGGCACCCGGGCCGGCCGGCGCGCTGGCGCTGCCCATCACCCTGGACGGCCTGGCCGCCACGCTGCGCCATGCGCCGCCCACGCCGGGCGAAATCGAATACGCCATCGAGCAGGTGGAAGACGCCATCATGCCCGCCCGCGCCCACCTGCCCGCCGGTGCGCTGGCGCTGGTCAGCGGCGACGCCGCGCTGCACACGCTGGCGCGGCACGCCCGGCCCGACGCCCCTGCGCCAAGCGATGCCCCCGGCCCCTGGCTGAGCATGGACGCCGTGGAGCATCTGTTCAACCGCCTGGCCGCACGCGCCAGCGGCCGCTCCGCCACGCAAGACGCGCTGCCCACCGACGCCGCCCACGCCGCGCGGCTGATCCTGCTGCGCGAGCTGCTGCACCACTGGGGGCTGGAGGGCATCATGCTGGCACCTGAAGCACCATAAAAAAGGAGCTGCTTGCGTACGGTTTAAAACAATTTCATATGATTTTGCATATGAAAACGTTTTAAACCGTACGCAAGCAGCTCCCTTTTTATCTAGACACCCCGCGCACGGTCGGCATGAAAGCGGGTGACGAAGGCGGTGAGCTGCCCCGCGTCCAGTGCGGCGCGCACTTCGGCCATCAAGGTCAGGTAGTAGTGCAGGTTGTGCACCGTGGCCAGCATGGGGGCCAGCATTTCGCCGCAGCGCTCCAGGTGGTGCAGATAGGCGCGGCTGAAGCCCTCGCGCCCGCCATCGGCCCAGGCCACGCCCGAGCTGCCCGCGCAGGCGTAGCAGGTGCAGGTTTCGTCGATGGGGTGCGGATCGGTCTTGTGGCGCGCGTTGCGTATCTTCAAATCGCCAAAGCGCGTGAACATGTGGCCGTTGCGCGCGTTGCGCGTGGGCATGACGCAGTCGAACATGTCCACACCCTGCTGCACGCCAAACACCAGGTCTTCGGGCGTGCCCACACCCATCAGGTAGCGCGGCTTGTGGGCGGGCAGGCGGTGTGGGGTGTGGGCGGTGATGCGCTGCATGTCCTCTTTTGGCTCGCCCACACTCACGCCGCCTACGGCGTAGCCGGGAAAGTCCATCTCGACGAGCTGCTCCAGCGATTGCTGGCGCAGGTGCTCGAACATGCCGCCTTGCACGATGCCGAACAGCGCGTTGGGGTTTTCAAGCCGCGCAAACTCGGCCTGGCAGCGGCGCGCCCAGCGCAGGCTGAGTTCCATGCTGGCGCGCGCTTCGGCCTCGGTGGTGAGCTGCCCACGCGTTTCATACGGCGTGCATTCGTCGAACTGCATCACGATGTCGCTGTTCAACATGGTCTGGATCTGCATGCTGATCTCGGGCGTGAGAAACAGCCGGTCGCCGTTGACGGGGCTGGCGAACTTCACGCCTTCTTCGCTGATCTTGCGCATCTCGCCCAGCGACCAGACCTGGAAACCGCCCGAGTCGGTGAGGATGGGCTTGTGCCAATTTTCGAACGCATGCAGCCCGCCAAACTGCGCCATCACGTCCAGCCCCGGGCGCATCCACAGGTGAAAGGTGTTGCCCAGAATGATCTGCGCGCCCATCTCGTGCAAGCTGCGCGGCATCACGCCCTTGACGGTGCCGTAAGTGCCCACGGGCATGAAGATGGGCGTCTCCACCACCCCGTGGTTCAGCGTCAGCCGCCCGCGCCGGGCGTGGCTGGCGGGGTCGGTGCCAAGCAGGTCGAAGCGCAGCATGGGCCGGCTCAGGCGGCGGGCTTGCGCGCGGTGACGATGAAGCCGGGCACGGGCTGGCCGGCCTCGGTGCGCAGGGCGTCCAGGTGTTCGAGCGTCACCTCGTCAAAGCCCGCTTCGCGGCACAGCCGCTCGGCGTGCGAGGGCTTGTGGGCGTAGCGTGCGGTGTTGGCGTTCAGCACCAGGTCGGGGCCGTCCTCGGGCGCGCTTTCGCACGAGAAGATGAAGTGCCCGCCCGGCTTGAGCACGCGGTGCGCCCCGTCCACCACGGGGGGCAGTTCGCCCGCGTAGATCAGCGTGTCCAGGCAGGCGACGGCTTCGTAGTGCTCCGACGGGGTGTCGCGCAGCGCATCGAGCAGGTTGACCTGGTGAAAGCGCGAATACACTTGGTGGCGCGCGGCTTGCTCGATCATGGGCTGCGACAGATCCACGCCGATGATGTGACCCTCGATGCGGCCCAGATACAGCCCGAGCAGACCCGTGCCGCAGCCCAGATCAAGCAGGTTGAAGCGCCTGTCGGGGTACAGCGCCAGCAGCGCCTGCGCCACGCGCTCGGGCAGGCGGTAGCCCAGCTGGCGCACCATGTGCAGGTCATAGCCGGGGGCCATGCCGTCGAACACGGCGGTGACGGTGGCGCGCGGCTGGGTGGCCGGCGTTTGCCCGTGCGCCAGTGCGTGCCAGTAGCGCACGTCCTCCTCGCCCGGCAGGCGGGCCAGCAGGGCGTCGGCCTGCTCGGCAGCGGCAGCGTTGTCGCCCAGCTTCAGCAAGCTGGCCACCAGGCCCAGGCCGGCGGCGGCGTTGTCGGGATGGCTGGCCACCAATTGGGTGAATTGCTCGCTCGCCTGCGCAAACGCGCCCTGCTTGAAAAGCGCCTGCGCCAGCAGCAGGCGCATGAAGTGGGCCTGGGGCTGGCGCGCGAGCACGGCCTGCGCCCAGTCGACGGCCTGTTGCGGTGCACCGGCATCGCTGGCAATGGCCACTGCACGCAGCATGGCCTGCGGCTCGTCTGGTGCCACCGCCACGGCGCGGCGCGCGTGGGTCAGCGCCTCGTCGTGCTGGCCTTGCCGTAGCAAGAGCGTGGCCAGCTCGATCAGCGTCACCGGCCAGTCAGGCGCCAGCGCCAGCGCGTGGCGCGCGGCCTGCACTGCCCCTGGCAGGTTGCCCGCGCGCTCGGCCAGGCGCATGCCCATCAGCGGCAGGCGCACATCGCGCGGGTGCAGGGGCTGCAAGGCATTCAGCGCGTGCGCGGCCTGCTCCAGATGGCCATCGGCAATCTGCTGGCGAACGTGTTGCAACTGGGGGGCCAGGGTGTCTGGGGCGGGGGAGGAGGTGCTCATCGGCTTCCGGGACAGAGAGGAGACGCGCGTCTGGCAGGGCGCATACAGAAAGAGAAAGGCGCGCGGCCGGCAGGGGCTGCGGCGCCGGGCAAGGCCGGGGATTATCCCGCACCCCCGCGCGCCATGGCCGCGTGCGCCTGCCCGCTCGCCCCGCCAAACAAGCCCGCCACGCGCGCGCGCAGCCACGTGCTGCCGGGGTCGCGGTGCATGCGGGCGTGCCACAGCTGGTGAATGGCCCCGGTCGGCAGGCGCACGGGCAAGGGGCGGGCGGCCAGGCCCAGCGGGGCGCACACGCTGTCGGCCAGGCGCTCGGGCACGGTGGCGATCAGGTCTGTGCCGGCCAGCACATGGCCCAGGGCCACGTAGTCGGGCACGCTGAGGTGCACGCGCGGCGCCAGGCCCTTGCGCGCCAGCGCCTCGCCAATGCGGGCATGGCCCGTGCCGCGCGCCTCCACCCGCACATGGCCGGCCGCCACAAAGGCGGCGCGGGTAAGCGTGGGCATGGCCGCCAGCGGATGGGCGGCGCGCATCAGGCACACATAGCGCTGGCGAAACAGCAGCTGCTGGTAGAAGCCCGCGCGCAACTGCGGCAGCAGGCCCAGGGCCAGATCGACCTGGCCCGCCGCCATGGCCTGATCCAGCGCGGTGTCGGTCACGGCGACGGCACGCACGCTCACGCCGGGCGCCTCGGCAGCCAGCCGCCGCATGAGCGGCGGCAGAAAGTAGATCTGGCCAACCTCCGTCATCGCCAGCGTGAAGCAGCGCACGCTGCGCGCAGGATCGAACGCGGCGGGCGCGCCCAGTGCGCCGCGCAGCGTGCCCAGCGCCTGCGCCACGGGGGTCGCCAGCTCGGTGGCGCGCGCGGTGGGCTGCATGCCGGCGGCGCTGCGCACGAACAGCTCGTCGCCCAGTTGCGCGCGCAGCCGGCGCAGCGCATTGCTCACTGCCGGCTGCGACAGGCCCAGCGCCTCGGCCGCGCGGGTGACGTGCCGGTCTTCCATCAGTTGCTCGAAGACCACGAGCAGGTTCAGGTCCATGTGCGCGAGGTTCATGGCTTCATTCAGTGTGTGAATGAAAATTATCACCCGCACCCTCTTGCCGCGCGGCCGGGTGCGCGGGCACCATGGCGCACCGAACCAGAGGAGACGCCCCATGAGCAGCCCTGCCGCCGCGCCCCTGTGGGAAGCGGGCGACACCAGCCGCATTCCCTTTGCGGTCTATACCGACGAACAGCTTCACAAGAAAGAGCTGGAGCGCTTTTTCTACCAAGGCCACTGGTGCTACGTGGGCCTGGAGGCCGAGGTGCCCCTGCCCGGCGACTTCAAGCGCACCGTGGTGGGCGAGCGCAGCGTGATCCTCAGCCGCGCCGCCGACGGGCAACTGCACTGCTTCGAGAACGTGTGCGCGCACCGCGGCATGCAGTTCTGCCGCCAGCGCCACGGCAGCGGCATGACGCAGTTTGTCTGCCCCTATCACCAGTGGAGCTATACGCCGAGTGGCGATCTGCAGGGCGTGCCGCTGCGGCGCGGCGTGCGGCAGGACGGGCAGGTCAAAGGCGGCATGCCAGCCGATTTCGACCCCAAGGCGCACGGCCTGACCAAGCTGAAAGTGGCCACGCGCGGCGGCGTGGTGTTTGCCAGCTTCGACCACGCGGTCGAGCCACTGGAGGAGTATCTGGGCCCCACCATCCTCGCCTACTTCGACCGCCTGTTCAACGGCCGCGAACTCACCCTGCTGGGCTACAACCGCCAGCGCATTCCCGGCAACTGGAAGCTGATGCAGGAGAACATCAAGGACCCCTACCACCCGGGCCTTCTGCACACCTGGTTCGTCACCTTCGGCCTCTGGCGCGCCGACAACAAGGCCGCGCTGAAGATGGACGCGCACCACCGCCACGCCGCCATGGTCTCCACGCGCGGCAACGCGGGCAGGCAGTCCGACGTGTCGCAGGTGTCGTCCTTCAAATCGGCCATGACGCTGGAAGACCCGCGCTTTCTCGACATCGTGCACGAGGACTGGTGGGGCGAGCCCACGGCGGTGATGACCACCATCTTCCCCAGCGTGATCTTCCAGCA
The DNA here is from genome assembly GCA_030538605.1 of Pseudomonadota bacterium. Lineage (GTDB taxonomy): Bacteria > Pseudomonadota > Gammaproteobacteria > Burkholderiales > Burkholderiaceae_C > Ottowia. Next base: position 6,797 of record JAUNTQ010000049.1, on the reverse strand, counting down.
GCAGGTCAACAGCGTCTCCACCCGCCACATCCAGCCCGACGGGCACGGCCACTTCGACTTCGTGTGGACGCACTTCGGCTTTGCCGACGACACGCCCGAGATGACCGCGCGCCGCCTGCGCCAGGCCAACCTGTTCGGCCCCGCAGGCTTCGTGAGCGCCGACGACGGCGAGGCGATCGAGCTGTCGCAACGCGGCTTCACCCAGAAGCCCGGCCACCGCGCGCTGGCCGAGCTGGGCGGCCGCGGCGTGGAGGAGGCCGACCACATGGTGACCGAAACCCTGATCCGCGGCATGTATGCCTATTGGCGCAAAGTGATGGAGGCCGAATGAACATGCCCACGCTCGACTTCGCCACCTGGCAGGCGCTGGTGCAGCTGCACGCCGACTACGCCGCCGCCGTGGACTCGGGCGACTGGGACCTGTGGCCCACCTTCTTCACCGAGGGCGGCATCTACAAGCTGCAGCCGCGCGAAAACCACGCGCGCGGCCTGCCCCTTGGCACCCTCGCCTTCGACGGCCAGGCCGCCATGCGCGACCGCGTCTACGGCATCAGGGAAACCCTGTTTCACGACCCCTACTACCAGCGCCACGTCGTCGGCGCGCCCGTGCTGCGCGACGTGGCCGCAGACGGCATCCGCTGCGAATCGAACTACGCCGTGTTCCGCACCAAGCTCGACGGCCTCTCGACGGTGTTCAACGTGGGCCGCTACCTGGACCGCGTGGTGCGCACGCCCCAGGGGCTGAGGTTTGCCGAGCGGCTGGCGATCTATGACTCGGAAATGATTCCGAACTCCATCATTTACCCGATATGAATCAGGAGCCAGACCCCCAGGCCGGCCCGCTGCGGCGCTTCAAGGATCCGGCGTATGTGCCCTTGTGTGACACCTTGGCGGACGTGCGTGCGCGCATCGACGCGCTGGACCGGCAAATCGTCGCCTTGCTGGCCGAGCGCGGGCGCTGCGTGAAGGACGCGGCCCGCTTCAAGCGCGATGCGTTTCAGGTGTCGGCACCCGCACGCCAGCAGCAGGTGCTGGACAAGGTGCGGCACCTGGCCGAAGCGCAAGGCGCTTACCCGGAGGTGATCGAAGCGGCCTACCGCGCACTGATCGCGGGCTTCATCGCCCGCGAGCAGGCCGATTTTTCCGACATGGAGGACGTGGCATGAAAACATGGATTCGATGGACATGGGCAAGTGCCCTGATCGCCGCCGCAGCGGCGGCTTCGGCCCAGGACTGGCCGCAGCGCGCCGTGAAGGTGATCGTGCCTTACGGCGCGGGCTCGTCGCCCGATCTGCTGGCGCGGGTGCTGGGCGATCGGCTGTCGGCGCGGCTTGGCCAGCCCTTCTTCGTGGACAACAGGCCGGGTGCGGGCGGCAACGCGGGCACCGATGCGGCCGCCAAGTCCGCGCCCGATGGCTACACCTTCGTGCTGTCGGTCAACGCACCGCTGGTCTACAACACCCTCCTGTACAAGAGCCTTCCGTACGACCCTTTTCGCGACCTCACGCCGGTGGGCCTGGCTGCGCGCAACCCCAACGTGTGCGCCGTTTCGCCCGCTATGGGCGTCGATTCGGTGAAAGCCTGGCTGGATGCGCTGCGCCGCCACCCGGGCCGATACAACTTCGCCTCCACCGGCAACGGCTCCATCTCGCATCTGGGCGTGGAGCTGATCAAGATCAGGACGCAGTCCTTCGCGGTGCACATCCCCTATGCCTCGTCAAGCCAGGCCGTCACGGCCATGCTGCAGGGCGACGTGCATTTCGCCTGCCTGCCCGCCGTGGCCATGATGCCCCAGGTCAAGGCGGGCAAGCTGAAGGCGTTGGCCATCATGTCGGCCGAGCGCTCGCCGCTGCTGCCTGACGTGCCCACCCTCAGGGAATCCGGGCTGCCCGACATTCAGGCCGCGCCCTGGTTTGCCTACATGGCCCCCGCAGGCACGCCGCCTGCCGTCGTGCAGCGCATGAGCGAAACACTGGCCGCCGTGCTGAAGGAGTCTGAGACAAGCGACAAGCTCAAGGCGCAGTACTTCGACGCAGTCGGCAGCACCCCGGACGCGCTCGGCCAGTTCATGCGCGAAGAGCAAACCCGCTGGCGTCCCGTCATCGAGCGTGCCGGCCTCAAGCCCGACTGATCAAGGACGACTTCGATGCACCCCTGGACCGACGTTGCCGCCGAAGGCGATCTGTTTGAAGGCGCTGCCATCGGCGTGGCGGCGGGCGGGCACGACATCGCCGTGTACAAGACCGAGACGGGTGAGGTCTACGCCACGGGCAACATCTGCTCGCACGGCCACGCGCGGCTGTGCGACGGTTTTCTGGAAGGGTACGAGATCGAGTGCCCGTTTCACCAGGGCCGCTTCGACATCCGCACCGGCCAGCCCACGCTGGAGCCGTGTGTGCAGGCCGTGCGCAGCTACCCCGTGAAGCTGGAGGCGGGGCGGGTGTGGTTGCGGCTCGACGTTGCGGGGTAAGCGAGGCGGGTCGGGCCGGAACAGCCAACGCCCGCCAGTGTTGCGTCACTAGAGCATCTCGTCCGGCGCAAAGGGGCCGAGGATTTTCAGCATGAGTTGCAGGCCCCAGCTGGCGTCGGGCTCGCCTTGGGCGTCGTCGAAGGGGGCACCGGGTGGGGCGCGCCAGCGCAGTTGGTCGTTTTCGGTGAGTTCCATCTGCCAGGCACCGGCGGCAATCGCCTGCTCGATCTGGGTGGCGGCCTGGGCGGACAGTGCGCGGCTGCGCACGACGAGGGCGACTTCGGTGTTTTGCAGTTTGCTGCGCAGGTCGAAGTTCATCGAGCCGATGCTGATGACCTGCCCGTCGATGACCAGCATCTTGGCGTGCAGGCTGGCCTTGGAGCCGCCGGGGCCGGAGCCGAAGACGGTGCGGTCGAGCTGCGCGCCTTGCAGGGCGCGCATTTCGTGCAGCTGCACGCCCATGCGGATGAGTTCGCGCCGGTAGCGCGCGTAGCCCACGTGGGCCAGCGGCGCGTCGTTGGAGGCGAGCGAGTTGGTGAGCGCGCGCACGCGCACACCGCGCCGCAGGGTGTCGGCAAAGACCTGCATCATCTGCTCGCCGGGCACGAAGTAGGGCGAGACGATGAGCACGTCGCGCTGCGCCTGCTGCATCAGGCTGAGCATGCCGTGGATGACGGTGTCTTCGGTGTGTTCGTCGTTGAGCTCGGGGATGAGCTTGGAGGGTTCGTCCACCAGCAGCTCGGCGGGTGCCCAGATGAGGGGCTGCGTGCGCAGGTTCATGGCTTCGGGCAGCGGCAGCGGCGGTGGCGCGGGGCTGGCGCTGTCGGTGTCGGGCGGGGCGTCGCTGGTGCCTGTGGCCGGTGGCGGGCCGCTGAGGGTGCCGCGCAGCGTGCGCAGTTGGTCGGGGGTGGTGAGCGAGGCGACGGGGTAGGCGAGCGGGTTGTTCCAGTACTGGTCGAAGCTGGCTGACATGGCGCGCACGACGGGGCCGACGGCGAGCACGTCCATGTCGATGAAGTTGCTGCCGTCGGCGGTGCCGAAGTAGGCATCGCCCAGGTTGCGCCCGCCGGTGATGCCCCAGCTGTTGTCGGCGATGTAGAGCTTGTTGTGCATGCGGTGCTGCATGCGGCGGAAGTCGTGCAGCGAGCCGATGGCGCGCAGCACGCCCGCGCCGCGCCCGCCGGGCAGGGGGTTGTACATGCGCATCTCGACGCCGGGCACGAAGGCCATGGCCATGACCAGGGCGTCGCGCCCGGTGGTGTTGAAGTCGTCCAGCAGGATGCGCACGCGCACGCCGCGCGCGGCGGCATCGCGCACGGCGCGCAGCAGCTCGCGCGTGCTGGCGTCGGCGTGGATGGCGTAGTACTGGATGTCGAGCGTGCGCTGCGCCGCGCGCGTGAGGGCCAGGCGGCTGGCAAAGGCCATGTTGGCCGAGTCGATGAGGGCCAGGCCCGAGTCGGCGGCGCGCGCTGGGGCCGGGCGGCGCTGGGTGGCGAGCTGGCCGAGCAGCGTGGCCTCGGGCGTGGGCAGGGCGTGCGAGACGGGGCGCTGCACGTCGGTGGGCAGGCTGCCGCAGGCGGCCAGCAGCCACGCGGCCAGCAGCACGAGCAGCCAGCGGCTGGCGCATGGGCGGATGCGGGGGGCGATGGGCATGGCGGGGGCAAGCGGGGGCGTGGCGGGTGCGGGCCATGATAGGGGCCGCGCGGCGCGCGCGCCTGTCGGACAAGCGCGTCTTGATGTCGGCGCGGCAGCCGCAAAAAAAGCCGCCCGTGCGTGGCGCGGGCGGCTGTGCCGGGCTAGCCGTCAGGCGGCGGTCTGGTCGTCTACCGTGGCGGTGGGGGCGTTGGCCACGCAGGAGGCGATGCCGCCGTCGCGTGCGGCTTCGCTGCTGTACATCTGGCTTTGGCCGATGACCTGGCCGTTGCCTGCCTTGAGGGTGAAGTAGGGCGAGCCGTCCTTGGCGGTGAGCTTGTCGTAGCGGGCGCTGTCGCCGCCGTTTTTCTTGACCGATTCGATGCCATTGGTGGCGCTGGCCTTGGCTTCGTACATCTCGCTTTGCAGGATGACCTGCCCGTTGGTGGCGTGCAGGGTGAAGAAAAACTTGTCGTTCCTGGACTTCTTGAGTTCGAACTTGCCTGCCATGGGGTGACCTCCTTTGGGGGTGAGTGCCGACCCTCGGTCGGCTGGCCTGCATTGTGGCGGCAAGGTCATCGCGTGAAAAGCGGGGGGCAGTCAAACAGCCGGACGCGGAGGACGCGAAGGGTTCGCGAAGGACGCAAAAAAGACAGGGAATGAATAAAAAATAGCTGTTTGCGCAGGGTTTAAAACGATTTCAAATATAAAAGTATATGGATTTGTTTTATTACGTGCGCAAGCAGCTCCTTTTTTTCTACCGCAGCCCGTAGGCTGGGTAGAGCGCAGCGAAACCCAGCAACCCGGCTGGCGGCACTGCTGGGTTTCGCTGCGCGCTACCCAGCCTGCAAACACTGCCCAGCCGGCGAAGACGCGTGCACGCGCCAGGCCGATGCGGGCGGAGGACTCGGCGGCTCACTTCAACGCCTCCAGCAGCTTCTGCCCTGCCCGGCCATCCACCTTGTGGCCCAGGCGCTGCTGCTCGGCGCGGATGGCTTCGCGGGTGCGGGCGCCGATCATGCCGTCCACCTCGCCGATATCGTGCCCGCGCATGAGCAGCGCGGCTTGCAGCTGACGGTTTTGCGCGCGCGAGAGGCCGGGGTCGTCGGTGGGCCAGGCAGTGACAAAGCCCACGGGCGTGCCGGGGCGGGTGGCCACCAGGTCGGCCAGGTGGGCGATGGCCAGGCCGTAGTTTTCGCTGGCGTTGTAGCTGTAAAGCGCGTCGAAGTTGCGGCCCACCAGGAAGGCGGGGCCGCCGCCGTGGCGCGCGGCAGGCACCATCAGGCCCGCGCTGGGCAGCGTGTCGGGCAGCGGGCTGCCGTCGGCCAGCGTGAGGCCGGCGGCGCGCCAGTGGGCGATGGGCTGCTTGTGGCGGCGGCCTGCGCCCGAGGTGTCGAAGCCGCGCGGCAGGCGCACTTCAAAGCCCCAGGGCTCGCCGCGCCGCCAACCGGCGTTTTGCAGAAAGCGTGCGGTGGAGGCGAGCGCGTCGGGCACGCTGTTCACGATGTCGCGGCGGCCATCGCCGTCGAAATCGACGGCGCTGCGGAAAAAGGTGCTGGGCATGAACTGCGTCTGGCCGAACGCGCCCGCCCATGAGCCGGTGAGCTGCTCGGGCGGGATGTGGCCTTCTTGCAGGATGCGCAGCGCGGCGGCGAATTCACCGCGAAAGTAGGTCTGCCGCCGCCCGAAGCATGAGAGCGTGGCCAGCGACTGCACCAGCGGGCGGCCCCCCAGGTTCTGGCCGAAGTTGCTCTCCACGCCCCACACGCCGACGACGATGTGCGCGGGTACGCCGCTTCGGTTGGCGATGGTGGCCAGCGTGTCGTGGTGGCGGCCAAGGGCAGCGCGGCCATCGGCCACGCGCTCGTCGTCAACGAGCATGGCCATGTAGTCCCACACGGGAATGGTGAACTCGGGCTGGCGGTTGAGCAGCACGAGCACGGTCGGGTCGGCCTGCAACTCGGCGGTGTGGCGCGCGAAGGTGGCGGCGCTGATGGCCTTGAAGGCGGGCGCGGCTTGCAGGCGACCGAGGCAGGCGCGGAACTCGGCGGCGTCAACGGGCGGTGGGGCGTCTTGCGCGTGGGCAGCGCCCGCAAGCAAGCTGGCGGCGACAAGGCCGGTGGTGAGGGTGAAGGGTGTGCGCATGCAAAAAGCATAGCGCATCGTGGAGGTCGGGGTGTATCTGAAAGCACGGGCAATGCCGAAACAACCGAACTGCCGGACGCGAAGGACGCGAAGACCGCGAACAATGCAGCAAAAAAATCTGCTTGTTTCGGAGAGCTGATAACGCGCCGGTCTTATTCCAAATCCAGGTCAAAGCATCCCTAGTGTCGTGTCACGCTTTAAATGTCGGATGGCCGTGCCGTCATCGGCAGCAAGTGGCAAGGCGCTGATCGCGGCCAATACTGTTGGTATTGGCAAGAGCAGCAACGCCGCCACGGGCGGCGAGGGCGGCGCGGACACCGACATTTGAGGTGTGACACGACACTAGCTGTCATTGCCGCGCAGGCGGCAATCCAGTGCCATCGCCAGCGTCGTTGCTGGATTTCCGCCTGCGCGGCAATGACGACATGCTTGTCGCTTTGAAGTGGAAATGGAATGACGCCGCCCCCTCTGGGGGCAGGCAGGGATGGGGGCCGCCCACGATGGAAAACTGTTGTGCGTATCCACCGTGGGCAGCCCCCACCCCAGCCCT
>JAUNTQ010000198.1 GCA_030538605.1 Pseudomonadota bacterium | reverse complement strand
TGAACGTTGGGCTGCTATCTGCCGTGGACTGGAGCGAAGGTATTTCAGCAGCCTGTTAAGGCAAAGTGAAATTAATTTCGGAATCCAATTAAATTCAGACCCCAAAAACCGACCTCCCCTGCGTCGAAAACATTCATTCGATTAAATAGTTCAATTTTCATTTCGACGTATCACCCATTTATGACAAGCACTCTCACAGAGGACAACGCCCTACTTTTTTGCCTCCGCGCAATCGTAAGAGATAACCGCCTTAGCGATTTACGTGAAATTATGAGTGAAAGCAGCGAATTTGGCGGCTTCGAAGGTTCACCCGGCTGGATAATTGAGAGAAGAAATGCGGGCGAAGTTGTTGGCTACGAAAACTGGCCCCGGCAAGCCATGTACAGAGCCTTTGTCGACCCAAGCTACTATCTCATCACTCAGCCAGAGATGTTTTGCGAAAGAGATGCGCTATTGAAATCTGTAGATGAGGTACTAACGAAATGTGCCTCATCAAATTCATCAATACGTGAACAGCTTTCTCGATGGCGATCTCAGCTCTGAAGTGCAAAACTTGAAGGTTTTGCCCTTAACTTCCTGCGTCAAATCATGGGTGATGTGGCGAGCGCGCGAGGAGTGTCTGATCGTGGTTGTAGCCCAGCGCCAGCAAGCCGCCAACCTGCAGTGCACTGTTGGCTAGGCAGCTACCTGTTTTGACGGCACGCTCTAGAATCGGCGGGATGATGACGAATTTGCTTGTTGCTCGCCGGGTTGTGCTGGGGATGTTGGTGGTTGCCTGGCTGGGTGGTTTGGCGGGCTGCGCGAAGGATGTGGCGCCCGAGGCCACGTTTGTGCTGCTGGATGGCAGTCGGCTGGCCACGCAGGACTTGCGGGGCAAGGTGACGCTGGTGAATTTCTGGGCGACGAGCTGCACGACGTGCGTGGCGGAGATGCCGGATATCGTGGCGACGTATGAGAAGTTCAAAGGCCGGGGCTACGAGACGATTGCGGTGGCGATGAGCTATGACCCGCCAGCGTATGTGGTGAATTTTGCCGAGTCGCGCAAGCTGCCTTTCAAGGTGGCGATCGACAACACGGGGGCGGTGGCGCAGGCCTGGGGCGATGTGAAGCTGACGCCGACGACGTTCATCGTGAACAAGCGCGGCGAGATCGTGAAGCGGTATGTGGGCCAGCCCGATTTTGCCGAGCTGCACAAGCTGATTGACCGCTTGCTGGCCGAGGCTTGAGTGCCTGCCCCCTGCCCCAGACGGGACGCGTGCCATGCTGAACACGGGCTAAACTGGCCCGTCTTTGTTCTTTCAGCCCCTCGTCGATGGACACGCGCTCCCCTGTTGAACTGATCGTTGCCGATGCGCCCGCGCACCTGGTTGCCGCGGCGGCCCTTTTTCGGGAATATGCCGACCTGCTGGGGGTGGATCTGGATTTCCAGGACTTCGAGGCCGAGTTGCGCGATTTGCCGGGTGAATACACGGAGCCGCGCGGCACGTTGCTGCTGGCGCTGGTGGATGGCGAGGTGGCTGGCTGCTGTGCGCTGCGGCCGATGGACGATGTGGACTACCCCAACGCGGCGGAGATGAAGCGCCTGTTCGTGCGCAAGGCTTTCCGGGGTTTTGGCCTGGGCCGCGAGCTGGCCGAAGCGGTGCTGGAGGCAGCCTTGCGCATGGGCTATGCCTGCGTGCTGCTGGATACGCTGGATGACATGGAGTCGGCCCGTGCGCTGTACGAGGAGCTGGGCTTCGAGGAGATTCCGCCCTACTACCACAACCCCTTGCCGGGCGCGCACTATCTCAAGGTCGACCTTCGGTAGGAGGCCGAATCACAAAACATAGCTGCTTGCGTACGTTATACAGGGATTTTAGAATTCTTCATACCTAAAACCCCCGAATAACGTACGCAAGCAGCTATCAAATGATCACACTCCGCGCTTGATCTGCCCCAACATGGTGTCGGCATCACTCACGTCGAACTGGCTCGGGCTTTCCACGTTGAGCGCGGCGACCTTGCCGTCTCTGAGCAGCATCGAGTAGCGGTTGCTGCGCAGGCCCAGGCCCTTGCCGTTCAGGTCGAGCGTCAGGCCCGTGGCCTTGGCGAAGGCGGCGTCGCCATCGGCCAGCATGCGGATCTTGCCTTCGGTTTGCTTTTCGAGGCCCCAGGCGTGCATCACGAACACGTCGTTCACCGACACGCACCAGATCTCGTCGACACCTGCGGCCTTCAGCGCGTCGTATTGCGCGAGGTAGCTGGGCAGGTGCTTGGTCGAGCAGGTGGGCGTGAAGGCGCCCGGCACGGCGAACAGGGCAATCGTCTTGCCTGCGGCGGCCTGCTGCACGTCCACGGGGTTCGGCCCCAGGTGGCAGCCGTTGGCCTCGGTGGCGGCGAATTCGAACAGGGTGGCGGCGGGCAGGGAATCTCCGACTTGGATCATTGCAGCTCCTGGTGTGCGAGGGTGAAAAAAAGCGGTGGCCTGGTGCGGCCCCCAAAACAAAACAGCCCACGCATTGTGGGCTGTTTTGTTGCGGGCCCTGCGCCGTGCGCCCGCTTGGGCAGGCTCGACGCATGGGCTTTGCACGGGCGCTCAGACCGCAGCGGCCTTTTGCACCAGACGCGTGGCCACCCAGTTCTTGGTCTTGGACAGGGGGCGGCTTTCGGTGATCTCGACCATGTCGCCCAGTTTGTACTCGCCGTTTTCGTCATGGGCGTGGTACTTGCTGGAGCGGATCATGATCTTGCCGTAGATCGGGTGCTTGACGCGGCGCTCGATGAGCACGGTCACGGTTTTCTCGCGCTTGTCACTGACGACCTTGCCAACCAGGGTGCGCTTGAGGGATTTCTTTTCTTCCGTCATGTTCACTCCTTCACTTGGCGGCGGCTTGCTTTTCAGCCATCAGCGTCTTGGCGCGGGCGATGGCGCGGCGCGTGGTCTTGAGCTGGCCGGTATTGCCCAGCTGCTGGGTGGCTTTTTGCATGCGCAGGTTGAAGTGGGCTTTTTGCAGCTCCTTCACCTCGGCTTGCAGCCCAGCCACGTCTTTCTTGCGCAGTTCAGCGGTTTTCATCTCGGGTGTTCCTTTTGATTACTGGCCGATCA
>JAUNTQ010000197.1 GCA_030538605.1 Pseudomonadota bacterium | reverse complement strand
AAACTCCGTCTGAACTTCGACAATTCCGAAGATACAAGGGTTGGGGTGGGGGCCAGCCACGGTTCATTGATCGAAGGTGGTCAGCCCCCATCCCAGCCTTCCCCCAGCGGGGGAAGGAGCCAACAGCCAGAAATCTGTCGGCTTATTGATGGGATTGACCATAAAAAACCCCGGCGCGGGGCCGGGGTGAAAAAGCCTGTCTGCTGTCACACGTCAAGGCTCCCGCTCAGGGAGGAAAAGCGGGGGGCGGCGAACCGCCCGGGCGCAATATAACAAAAGCGCCTCGTTCGTGCCATGGCCTTGCGTTCGGGTGGAAGCGTGTTTACACGCTCGTTACATATATGCCGTGGGTGGCCCTTTCGTGGGGCACAATTTTCGGCATGAACCCTCTAGCCCCCTTCCCTGCCCAACGCCCGCGCCGCCTGCGCCGCGACGATTTCACCCGCCGCCTGGTGCGCGAGCATGCGCTTGGCGTGAATGACCTGATTTACCCCGTGTTCGTGCTCGATGGCAAGGGCCGGCGCGAGGCGGTGGCGTCGATGCCGGGCGTCGAGCGCCTGTCGCTCGACTTGCTGCTGCCGGTGGCCGAAGACTGCGTGGCGCTGGGCATCCCGGTGCTGGCGCTGTTTCCCGTCATTGACGCGAAGCTGAAAGACGACAAGGGCAGCGAGGCGGCCAACGCGCGCGGGCTGGTGCCGCGCGTGGTGCGTGAATTGAAAAAGCGCTTTCCCACGCTGGGCGTGATGACCGACGTGGCGCTTGACCCCTACACCAGCCACGGGCAGGACGGCTGGCTGGACAAGACCGGCTACATCCTCAACGACGAGACGGTGGGCCAGCTGGTGAAGCAGGCGCTTTGCCAGGCCGCAGCGGGCGTGGACATCGTCGCGCCCAGCGACATGATGGACGGGCGCATTGGCGCGATTCGCAACGCGCTGGAGGCCAAGGGCCATGTGCACACGCGCATCATGGCCTACAGCGCCAAGTACGCGAGCGCGTTCTACGGCCCGTTTCGCGACGCGGTGGGCAGCGCGGCCAACCTGGGCAAGAGCGACAAGAAGGTCTACCAGATGGACCCGGGCAACGGCGACGAGGCGCTGCGCGAGGTGGCCATCGACATCGCCGAGGGCGCGGACATGGTGATGGTCAAGCCCGGCATGCCTTATCTGGACATCGTGCGGCGCGTGAAGGATCAGTTCCGCGTGCCCACCTTCGCGTACCAGGTGAGCGGCGAATACGCCATGCTGAAAGCCGCCGCCGCCAACGGCTGGCTCGATCACGACGCGGTGATGATGGAAAGCCTGCTGGCCTTCAAGCGCGCAGGGGCCGATGGGGTGCTGACCTACTTCGCGCGGGACGCGGCGCGGCTGCTGAACGGCGCGCGGGCCTGATCGACGGGCGCTTGGGCGCTTGGCTCCTCTCGCCCCGCTAGCGGCAGCGGCAAGAGAGGTCTGCTGTCTTTTGCGTTCAAGCACAAAACAATAGCTGTTTGCGCAGGTTATTTGACGTTTTCAGATATATATCATATAAAAATGAGAAATAACCTGCGCAAGCAGCTATGTTTTTATTGAACCGCCGGATGGCACCGCCGGCCATCCAGAGACAGGCGCGCGCGGGCCTCAGCCCAGCGCCTTGAGGGCGGCGTCGATGCGCTGCAGCGCCTCGTCGGTGATGAAGCCGCCGGAGAGCCTGGCCACGGTGGCCAGCGGCATGACCTGGGCCATGGCGATTTGCGGGTGGGCCGAGAAGCCGGGCAGGTGCTGCTCCAGCACGGCTTGCGCGCCGGGATGGGCCAGCAGCGCCTTGACGGTGGAGGCGGCAGACAGGCCGCTGGATGCTTGCGTTGGCGAAGCTGCTTGCGTCGTGTCTTGCGCGGGGCCCGCCAGCGGCGCGACCTGCGTGAGCGTGGCCAGCGGCTTGAGCGGCGCAAAGCTGCCGGCGCGCTTGCCTTGCCAGGCGGCGATGGCTTCGGCCATTTCGGCGGGGTCGAACACGGCGCTTTGCAGCACGGCCATGTGGTGCAGGGCTTCGGGCGTGGCGTGGTCGCGCGCGTAGGTGATGGCGGTCTTGCTCACGGCCACGGCGGCGGGCGATTTGCCGGCGATGTTGGCGGCCAGCGCCAGCGCGTGTGCGTGCAGCGCATCGGCATCGGGCAGCACGGCGTTGACCAGGCCCACGTCCAGCGCGCGGGCGGCGGGCAGGCGCTCGGCGGTGTAGGCCATCTGGCGCACCACGCCTTCGGGAATGATTTTGGGCAGGCGCTGGAGCACGCCCAGGTCGGCCGCCATGCCGATCTGCGTTTCCTGCAGGGCGAAGAAGGCGTCAGCCGTGCACACGCGGATGTCGCAGGCGGCCGCCAGATCCAGCCCGCCGCCGGTGCAGCCGCCCTGCACGGCGCAGATGACGGGAAAGCGCGCGGCCTCCAGCGCGGTGAAGCAGTCCATGAGCTGCGCCAGCATGTGGGCAAAGCCCATGCGGTCGCGCGGGGTGGCGGTGGCGAAGCCGTCGCCCATGCCGGCGAACACGTCCAGCGCCATGCCGGCGCAAAAGTGCTTGCCGGTGGCGCTGATGACGAGGGCGCGCACGTCGCCACGCGCGTCCAGCGCGTGCACGGCATCGCGCAGGGCGTGGAAGAAGGGCGGACTCATGGTGTTGAGGCGCTCGGGGCGGCTGAGCACCAGGTGGGCGACGCCGGGCGTGGGGGTGCCGAGCTGGAAGTAGTCGTGCTGTGTTTCGGTGTTCATGACGTGGGGTGCAGGTGACAGGTGGAGTGAAGGGGAGGCTCGGCAGGGCGGGCACTTGCAGGCATCGCACCAGCGCCGCTGACCGCAGCGTAGCGCAAGCCGCGCCGGGGCCAACGGTGCGCTCAGGCGCAAAAAAACCGCCGGGTGGCGGTTTTTCCGTGGCCAGCGCGGGCATGCATGCCCGCCTTGCACTTACGCGGGCAGCGGCACCAGCGGGTTGCCGAACATGGGGTCGTCCTTCTTGCTGTCCAGCGCCTTTTGCAGGTCGATGCCCAGCGCCTTGGCCACGCCTGCGCCGTAGGCCGGGTCGGCGGCGTGGCAGTTGCGGATGTGGCGCAGCTTGATGA
>JAUNTQ010000048.1:5842-22984 GCA_030538605.1 Pseudomonadota bacterium | reverse complement strand
AGCGCAAGGAAGGCATCATCAACAGCATGACCCCGCTGGAGCGCCGCAAGCCCGAGCTGCTCAAGGCCACGCGCAAGCGCCGCATCGCCGCCGGCGCCGGTGTGCACGTGCAAGAGGTCAACCGCCTGCTCAAAGAATTCGAGCAGATGCAGGGCATGATGAAGCAGTTCAAAGGCGGCGCGATGGCCAAGATGATGCGCAAGATGGGCGGCATGAAAGGCCTGGGCGGCATGCTCGGTGGCCTGGGCGGGGCCATGCCGCCCCTGCCGCCAGGCTTTGGCGGGCCGGGCGGCGGCAAGCGGCCGTTTTGAGCAGATCGCGCGAAAACCCCTGAATACCGAACGCAGAGGATTCGCAGAGCACGCAGAGCAAAACCCGAAAAAAGGTGTGATGTCCTCTGCGATCTCTGCGAATCCTCTGCGTCCGGCTGTTCGCGCGTCGCTACAAGCGCTTGTCGCTTGATGTGAAAAATAAAAACGATAGCTGTTTGCGTACGATATACATCATATTATATATAAAATCATATGAATATGATTTATATCGTACGCAAGCAGCTATATTTTTTATATTACAAGACTCGATAGAACGACAGCGTGCCCCCTTCTCCCGGCGGGTGCACGATGCCCTGGCGGGCAAGCTCGGCGAAGCCTTCGGTCAGCGTGTCCAGCACGCGGCGCACGGCCGGGCGGCGGCTGCCGCTGGGGGTGCAGACGGCGTGGATCAGGCCGGGCGGCGGCTGCCAGCCGGGCAGCACGGGCACGAGGGCGCCGCTTTGCAGCTGTTTGCGCGCGACCAGGTGCGACACCACGGCGCAGCCCAGGCCCGCGGTGGCGGCGTCGATCAGTGCCGCCATGTCGTCCACCACCAGGCGCGGCTCGTGCAGGCATTCGTCGGTTTCGCCGCCTGGGCCCGTGAGCAGCCAGCCGCTTTGCTCGGGCGAGTTGCCCAGGCCCAGCGTGGGCAGCCCGGCCAGGTCGGCGGGTGTGCGCGGCGCGGGGCGGTCTTGCAGCAGGCCGGGGGCGCAGACCAGCAAGTGGGCGCACAGGGCCAATGGCTCGATCAGTTCGTCACCCGCCGTGGGGGCGCCGGGCGCACGCACGCGCACGGCCATGTCGATGGCTTCTTCGGTCACGTCCACGTTGCGGTTGTGCGCCAGCACCTGCAGCCGCAATTGCGGCCAGGCGCGCAGGCTGTCGGCCAGCATGGGGCCCACCGCATGCAGCAGCAGCGCGGGCGGGCAGGCCAGGCGCACGGTGCCGCGCGGGTCGGTGCCCTGGGCGTCGAGCAGTGCCTGCGCGGCATCGGCGTGGGCCAGCAGCGCTTCGGCATGTTGCAGCAGCGCCTGCCCGGCGGGGGTGACGGCGAACAGCTGCGTGGCGCGCTCGACGAGCGGCTGGCCGGCCAGCGCCTGCAGCCGCGCGACGGCGCGGTGGATGTCGGCCTCGGGCACGCCCAGCGCGCGGCTGGCGTGGCCAATGCCGCTGTGCCGCGCGGCGGCGGCGAAGTAGGCGAAATCGGTGATGTTCTGCATGGCGGTATGGGTGTGGAGCGGGCGGCGCCGTGAGGCCGAGCGCATTGTGGCCGCGCAGGCCCAGCCTGGGCCGCCAGTGGCCCCATGGGCGCGTCTTTTGCCGGCGCTTGCCGAGGAAAAGATCACTGTGGCGGGTTTGTCGCATGGCGCGGCGGGCCACCGCTTAAGATCAGGCCGGAACGCGCCAGGGGCCTGCATCGCGGCTTTTGGGGCGCCGTTTTTTTGTTCATCCACAGGAGTTCAGCGCATGACCGATTTGTTCCCCCTTCGTGCCCTTGCCACCCGCCGCCAGAGCCTTGGCCTGGGTGCCGCCGCCGTGGCCATGGCCCTGGCCGCGCCGCTGCGGGCCTTGGCGCAGCAGGGCAGCGCCGCCGGCGGCGAGGTATTCGTGCCGCAGACCGGCCAAGCGGGCAAGGACGTGATCTGGGTGCCCACGCCCGATGAGCTGGTCACGCGCATGCTGCAACTGGGCGGCGTGACCAAGAACGACTACGTGATCGACCTGGGCGCGGGCGACGGCAAGATCGTCATCGCCGCCGCCAGGCAGTTTGGTGCCAGCGGCAAAGGCATCGAATACAACCCCGACATGGTGGCGCTGGCCCAGCGCCGCGCCGCCGAGGCGGGCGTGGACGACAAGGCGCAGTTCGAGAAGGCCGACATCTTCGAGTCCGACTTCAGCCGCGCCGACGTCATCACGATGTACCTGCTGCCGTCGCTCAACCTCAAGCTGCGCCCCACGCTGATGAAGCTCAAACCCGGCACGCGCCTGGTCACGCACGCCTTCACCATGGGCGGCTGGCAGCCCGACGAGACCTCTCGCGCGGGCGGTGCCAGCGCCTACCTGTGGCTGGTGCCCGCCAACGTCAGCGGCCGTTGGCGCCTGAGCTACCCGCAGGGCGGCCAGCGCGTGCAGACCGACATCGACGTCACGCGCCAGCACTTCCAGTTCCCCGAAGGCACGGTCACGCTGGGCGACGTGGAAGGCTCGCTGCGCGACGCGCGCGTCAGCGGCGACCGCGTGCGCTTTGCCTTCACCGGCACCGACGGCCTGCTGCGCACCTTCGAAGGCAAGGTGAACGGCGCGCGCATCGAGGGCCAGGTGAGCGACGGCCAGCGCAGCGAACCCTTCACCGCCGAGCGGCGCGGCGATGCGCGGGTGATTGAAACGTCGGAGTAAGCTCGGCGGCTTGTTCCCCGAGTCAACGCCCTCGGCAGCAAGCGCTGCCGAGGCGTTTTCTTGTGCAGTGCGCAGAAAAAAACCGCTTGCGGGGCTTATCAGGCTTTTTGGCTGTTGGCCCCTTCCCCCGCTGGGGGAAGGCCGGGATGGGGGCTGACCACCTTCGATCAATCCACCGTGGTTGGCCCCCACCCCAACCCTCCCCCAGCGGGGGAGGGAGCAAGAAGCCTCTGACTTTGCTTGGCTCTCAAAGAAAGCGCATCAGGCCATGCGGGTCATGAGTAATCCCGCGCCACCAGCACGCCCTGCGGCAGCACGAGGTACAGGTGGCCATCCACGCCGTACTCGATGTGCTGCACGGCGGGCAGCTGATGCTGCTCGGGGTTTTGCAGAAACTGCGCGGGATCGGTGGGCGCGGCCTCGCCCGTCAGCGGTGTGACCTGGCCCGCAGCGGTCACGCGGAACAGGTCGGAGTTCACGCCACCACCAAGCGACCGGGAGCCCAGCACGATGTCGTTGCCCACCACCGTGAAGGTGTCCCACGTCATGATCCCGATGCCGAAGGCCACGGCGCGGGTCTGGAAAACAGTGCGGGTGCCGTCCGCCAGCCGGTGCCACGTGTAATTTCCTTCATGCTTGGTCAGCACATGGATGCGGCCCTGATGGTCGGCATCCAGCGCCTTCACGGTGCCCGTGATGCCCAGCGCCGCGTGGTCAAGCGTGGTGACGACGTGGTCGCGGTCAATGGTGCGGATGCGCCCGTCGTCGATCAGATAAAACAGCCCCGCCGCATCCACCTCCAGGTCGTGCGGCGCAACGAACGCGGCCGCCTGGCCCGGCCCGTCTGCATGCGCGGGCGGCTCACCGGGGCGGCCTGCGATCAGGTCGTCGTAGCTTGCGTGGTCTTGCGCAAACCTGAAAAACCCCGGCACGTAGTAATGCCAACCCCCTTGCGCGGTGTAGCGGGCCACCTCGTTCTCGTCCAGCGCAAAGCCCCGTTCGCTCCTGGCGGCGGCGTAGCCCAGCACGAAAGAGGTCTGGCCATCCGCGCTGCGGTGAAAACCGCTGGGGTATCTGACCATCACCGGGTGGACGCCGCCAAAGGTCACGCGGTTGACAAACGACTGCGCGGTACTCGCCGCCGTGCCGGACAACCTGCGGATGGCGGGCCGCACGTTCTCCGGCACGAGGTCATCGCTGCCGTAGCGCACGTTGCGGCATGCCTCACCCGTTTCGGCCAGGTAAACCGCGTCGGCATACACCGTGGCGCGCAGCAGGTGCGAAAAGCGCGCCGCCCCCGCCTCGCCATCCACGCTTTCGCAGTGGTCGAAATCCACCGCTGTGGAACCGGCCAGCAATTGCAGCCGAAAAGCCGCCTGGGGCACGCCCGGATCAGGCTCGGCGGGCGGCGGGGCGTCGGAGCCGCTGCCGCCGCAGCTGGCCAGGGCAAGCGCTGCCGCGAGGGCGGCGGCTGCCTGTTTCAAGGAAGGGGTGTGCATGGCTTGTCTCCTTCGAGTCGCAGATTGATCAGGCAGTGTACCGACCGGGTGGTTGCCGACACCCGCCGCAAGTGCGCGGCTGCGCACGGTTTGGCGAATGTGTTCACTATCAATACAATAGCTTTCGATGCATGATTTGAACGTGATGGAGACTGCCCATGCTTGAGACTCCCCTTCCTTGCCAGTACGCCGAAGCCGCCACCCCGCGCCGCGTGTGGCTGCTGGGCGCGCTGGGTGCCGTGGCGCTGGCGGGCTGCGGCAGCCGGCCCGTGCGGCAGGCGGGCACATCGCCTGCGCGCGCGCCTGCCGCGCCCGTGCCGGCCAGCTTGCCCCCGCTCGACTTGGACCCCGCCGGGCGCGAGGCCAGCGTGGCGCAGGCCATGCTGCTGGTGAACACGCCTTACCGCTACGGCGGCAACACGCCGGCGGGCGGCTTCGATTGCAGCGGGCTGGTGCACTACGTGTTCGGGCAGCTGGCGCAGGGCACGCCTGCGGCGCGCCGGCTGCCGCGCACCACGGCGCAATGGGCAGCGGCCACGGTGCCGGTGGCCGAGGCGCGGCTGGCGCGGGGCGATCTGGTTTTTTTCAACACCACGGGCCGGGCGTTTTCGCACATGGGCATTTACGTGGGCAACGACCAGTTCGTGCATGCGCCGTCAACGGGCGGCACGGTGCGGCGCGATGCGGTGGGCAGCCGCTATTTCGGGCCGCGTTATCAGGGGGCGCGGCGGGTGTTTGCGGGGTGAGGGTGGGTTGGACAGCCGAGATGCGAAGAGAATAAAAATATAGCTGCTTGCGCACGTTTTAAAACGGTTTCAATGCTTTATGCATATAAAGCTGTTAAATA
Organism: Pseudomonadota bacterium; assembly: GCA_030538605.1. Taxonomy (GTDB): domain Bacteria; phylum Pseudomonadota; class Gammaproteobacteria; order Burkholderiales; family Burkholderiaceae_C; genus Ottowia. The sequence goes on along the minus strand of JAUNTQ010000048.1, from coordinate 17,930 downwards.
GCATACGCAAGCAGCTACTCTTTTAGACGAACTGAATAGGCTGCTGCCCCGTAGACTGGGTAGAGCCGAAGGCGAAACCCAGCGTTTTCGCGAGCCGGTTTGCTGGGTTTCGCCTTCGGTTCTACCCAGCCTACAACGGGCTGGCAACGATGGTGGCCGCACGATAAAGCGAAGGTGGGCTGCCCTCACCCCAGCGCTCTCCCAGAGGGAGAGGGAGCAAAACCGGGGGCAAGGCCGAAACGCGTGCCGCGCTTACAGCCCCGCCGACGCGCGCAGCAGCGCGGCCTTGTCGGTGCGCTCCCAGGTGAACTCGGGCTCGTCGCGGCCAAAGTGGCCGTAGGCGGCGGTTTTGGCGTAGATGGGGCGCAGCAGGTCGAGCATTTGGATGATGCCTTTGGGGCGCAGGTCGAAGTGCTCGCGCACCAGTTGGGCGATGGCTTCGTCGCTGATCTTGCCGGTGCCTTCGGTGTAGACGGTGATGTTCATCGGCTCGGCCACGCCGATGGCGTAGGCCACCTGAATCTGGCACTGGCGCGCCAGGCCCGCGGCCACGATGTTCTTGGCCACGTAGCGCGCGGCGTAGGCGGCTGAGCGGTCTACCTTGGTGGGGTCTTTGCCGCTGAAGGCGCCGCCGCCGTGCGGGCAGGCGCCGCCGTAGGTGTCCACGATGATCTTGCGGCCCGTCAGGCCACAGTCGCCCTGCGGGCCGCCGACGACGAAGCGGCCGGTGGGGTTGATGAGGTATTTGGTGTCTTTCAGCCACTCTGCGGGCAGGGCGGGCTTGATGATTTCCTCGATCACCGCTTCGATGAAGCTGGGCTTCATCTTGTGCTGCGTCTCGCTCTGGTCGGGCGTGTGCTGGGTGGAGAGCACCACGGTGTCGATGCTGTGGGGCTTGCCGTCCACATAGCGCATGGTCACCTGGCTCTTGGCGTCGGGGCGCAGAAAGGGCAGCTTGCCGCTTTTGCGCAGCTGCGCCTGGCGCTCGACCAGGCGGTGGGCGTAGTAGATGGGCGCGGGCATCAGCTCGGGCGTTTCGTCGCAGGCGTAGCCGAACATCAGGCCCTGGTCGCCCGCGCCGGTGTTGAGGTGGTCGTCGCTTGCGTGGTCAACGCCCTGGGCAATGTCGTTGCTCTGCTTGTCGTAGCAGACCATGACGGCGCAGCCCTTGTAGTCGATGCCGTAGGCGGTGTCGTCGTAGCCGATGCGCTTGATGGTGTCGCGCGCGATCTGGATGTAATCGACGTTGGCGTTGGCGCTGATCTCGCCGGCCAGCACCACCAGGCCCGTGTTGGTGAGGGTTTCGGCGGCCACGCGCGCGCGCGGGTCTTGCGCGAGGATGGCGTCGAGGATGCTGTCGGAGATCTGGTCGGCCACCTTGTCGGGGTGGCCTTCGGAGACGGATTCGGAGGTGAAGAGAAAGCTGTTCGCCAGTTCCATGTTGAATAAACTCCAGTGGTTTGAAAACGTTTGCGTTGCCAAACCCTGCAAGGGGGAACCGTGGCGAACGCTTTAGCAGCACTTGTTTAACGTCGCCCTGCAAGTAGTTCCGTAACTCGGCGACAAGCCGCGCATTTTAATCGCCCTGCCATGTTTCGCCTGTATCGCCTTGCTTCACGCCTGCCCTTGTGGCTGGCGCACGCGCTGGGGGCGGCGCTGGGCTGGCTGACCTGGGCCGCGTCGCCCACGTACCGCCGCCGCATCACGGCCAATGCGGCGCTGGCGGGTTACGCCTTTGCGCAGGTGCGCGCCAGCGTGGCGCACGCCGGGCGCATGGTGGCCGAGATGCCGCGCCTGTGGTTTGGCCGGCCCGTGTCCATCGAGTGGCCGCAGAGCATGGCGCTGCTGGACGAGGCGTATGCGGCAGGCCGAGGCATCGTGTTCATGACGCCGCACCTGGGCTGCTTCGAGATCACCGCGCAGGCCGTGGGCGAGCGCTACCGCGCGGCGCACGGGCCGATCACCGTGCTCTATCGCCCCGCGCGGCAGGCAGCGCTGCGCCAAGTGCTGCAATCGGCACGCGAGCGCGAAGGGCTGGCCACCGCGCCCACCACGCTGGCCGGTGTGCGCCAGATGATCAAGGCGCTGCGCGCAGGCCGCGCCGTGGGCCTGCTGCCCGACCAGGTGCCGCCCGAGGGGCAGGGCGCGTGGGCACCCATGTTCGGCCAAAGCGCCTACACCATGACGCTGGCCGCGCGCCTGGTGCAGCAGACCGGGGCCACGCCGCTCTTGGCCTGGGGCGAGCGGCTGCCGCGCGGGCGGGGCTTTCGGCTGCATTTCAGCGCCTTTCCCGAGCCGATGAGCCGCGACCTGGACGAGGCCGTGGCGCAGATCAACCGCGCGATGGAAGGGCTGATCCGCCAGTGTCCGCAGCAGTATCTGTGGGGGTATGGGCGCTACAAGAAGCCCAGGGGCCAGCGGGCATGACGCACCCCGGCATCTGGCTGATGCGTGGGCTGGCCACGCTGCCGCTGCCCGTGCTGCGCACGCTGGGCGCGGGGCTGGGGCGCGTGCTGTTTGTGCTGGCGCGGCGCAGGCGGCGCATTGCGCTCATCAATCTGGCGCTGTGCTTTCCTGCATGGAGCGAGGCCGAGCGGCTGCGCGTGGCGCGGCAGAGCTTCATCGGGTTTGCGCAGTCCTTCGTTGACCGCGCCTGGGTCTGGCACGCGCCGCCCGAGGTGGTGCGCGCGCGCATTCGCCTGACGGGCGCGGTGGATGAGCTGCGCAAGCCCCAGGCGGCGGTGCTGTTTGCCCCGCACTTCTACGGCATGGACGCGGGCGGCGCGGCCATCATGCAGCAGGCGGTGAAGACCGGCGGCAGCATCTACAGCCCGCAGAAACACGCCGCCACCGACGCCTGGATACGCGCCGGGCGCGAGCGCTTTGGCGACGTGGTGCTCATCAACCGGCAAGACGGCGTCAAGCCCGTGGTCAAGTCGCTGCGCGAAGGGCGCTACCTGTACCTGCTGCCCGACATGGACCTGGGGCCGGATGAGTCGGTCTTTGTGCCCTTTTTCGGCATCCCCGCGGCCACCGTGCCCGCGCTGGCGCGCCTGGCGCGGCTGGGCCGCGCACGCGTGGTGCCCGCCGTCACCCGCATGACGCCCGCAGGCTACGAAGTGCGCATCGACCCGGCCTGGGCCAACTACCCCAGCAGCGACGTGGTGGCCGACACCGCGCTGATGAACGAGCGACTGGAACACTGGATACGCACCATGCCTGAGCAGTACTACTGGGTGCACAAACGCTTCAAGACCCGCCCACCCGGCGAAGCGGGCGTGTATGAGCGATGAATGAATAAAAGATGAGCTGCTTGCGCATGTAAATAAATACTATCAGGCGATTTAATGTCTGAAAATGTTTTAAAATATGCGGAAGAAGCTCATTTTTTAATTGGGGTCAGATCAAGATTCCAGCGCTGCCCTCATGCGCTCATTGACGCGCAGCCCTGGCCCGCGGCGTGCGTGCGCATGCGGTCTTTTCGGTTTGATTTAAATTGGGGTCAGATTTAAATTGGGGTCAGATCACTTCATCAGCCTCAGATCACTATTTCCGCCATGGCACGCCTTCCTCGTCTCACCGTCGCTGGTTATCCGCACCACGTCATCCAGCGCGGCAACAACCGCCAGCCCATCTTTCTGCACGACGACGACCGCAGGCGCTTTCTCACGCTGCTGCACGAATACGCCCACGCGCATCAGGTGGCCGTGCATGCCTATGTGCTGATGGACAACCACATCCACCTGCTGCTCACCCCCGACACCGCCGAGGGCCTGCCGCGCCTGATGCAGGCCGTGGGGCGGCACTATGTGGGCTGGTTCAACCGCCGTCATGGCCGCAGCGGCACGCTGTGGGAAGGGCGCTACCGCAGCGCCCTCATCGAGGCCGAGCGTTATCTGCTCGCTTGCATGGTCTACATCGACCTCAACCCCGTGCGCGCGGGCATGGTGGCTGCGGCGGCTGACTTCGGCTGGTCAAGCCACGCCGCGCTGCTGGGTCAGCGACAAGATCCGCTGCTTACCCCGCACCCGCTTTACTGGGCGCTGGGCAACACCCCCTTCGCGCGCGAGCGCGCCTATGCCGAGTTGGTGGCTGCGGGCTTGGCCGCCCGCCAGCAGGCCGACATCCGCAAGGCCGTGCACAGCGGCTGGGCGCTGGGCGGCGAAGGCTTCGTGCAGACGCTGTCTACCCGCACCCAGCGCCGCGTGGCCAGGCAGCGCCCCGGACGGCCCGAGCGGCCCGCCGCAGACGCTGTGCCTGACGCGCCTTCGCCCGCCAACCCCCAGCTTTCCTGACGCCCCTTTGGCAGGGTCAAGCCAGATCGAGTGGTCTTTGCTCCTAAAAATGATCTGTCCCCAATAAAAATAGCCAACGACAATCGGTCAATTAATTGTGATCTGACCCCAATTAAAAGCGCTTGGCAAAAATGTTGCGCTGCACTATGCTCGCGCCCGTTTCAAAGAACTCACGATGACGGAGCGCGCGATGACCACGCCTGCAGAACGACAGCACATGGCCGAGCATGGCCTGTACAACCCGGCCCAGGAGCACGACGCCTGCGGCGTGGGCTTTGTGGCCCACATCAAGGGCGAGAAAAGCCACGCCATCATCAGCCAGGCGCTGAAGATTCTGGAAAACCTCGATCACCGCGGCGCGGTGGGGGCCGACAAGCTGATGGGCGATGGCGCGGGCATCCTGATCCAGATGCCCGATGCGCTGTACCGCGCCGAGATGGGCAAGCAGGGCGTCACGCTGCCGCCACCGGGCGAGTACGGCGTGGGCATGATCTTTCTGCCCAAGGAGCACGCCAGCCGCCAGGCGTGCGAAGAAGAGATGGAGCGCGCCATCGCCGCCGAAGGCCAGGTGCTGCTGGGCTGGCGCGACGTGCCCGTCAACCGCGACATGCCCATGTCGCCCGCCGTGCGCGAGAAAGAGCCGGTCATCCGCCAAGTCTTCATCGGCCGCGGGGCCGACGTGATCGTGCAGGACGCGCTGGAGCGCAAGCTCTACGTCATCCGCAAGACCGCCAGCGCCAACATCCAGGCGCTGGGGCTGAAATACAGCAAAGAGTATTACGTGCCCAGCATGAGCAGCCGCACGGTGATCTACAAAGGGCTGCTGCTGGCCGATCAGGTGGGCACTTATTACCGCGATCTGCAAGACCCGCGCTGCGTGTCGGCCCTGGGCCTGGTGCACCAGCGCTTTTCCACCAACACTTTCCCCGAGTGGCCGCTGGCGCACCCCTACCGCTACGTGGCGCACAACGGCGAGATCAACACCGTCAAGGGCAACTACAACTGGATGCGCGCGCGCGAGGGCGTCATGTCATCGCCCGTGCTGGGCGACGACCTGAAAAAGCTCTACCCCATCAGCTTTGCCGACCAGTCCGACACCGCCACCTTCGACAACTGCATCGAGCTGCTGACGATGGCGGGCTACCCGCTGGCGCAGGCGGCCATGATGATGATCCCCGAGCCGTGGGAGCAGCACACCACCATGGACGAGCGCCGCCACGCCTTCTATGAATACCACGCGTCCATGCTGGAGCCGTGGGACGGCCCCGCCGCCATCGTGTTCACCGATGGCCGCCAGATCGGTGCCACGCTCGACCGCAACGGCCTGCGCCCCGCGCGCTACTGCGTGACCGATGACGACATCATCATCATGGGATCCGAGTCGGGCGTGCTGCCCGTGCCCGAGCACAAGATCGTCAAGAAATGGCGCTTGCAGCCGGGCAAGATGTTCCTGATCGACCTGGACCAGGGCCGCATGATCGACGACGAGGAGGTCAAGGCGAGCCTGGCCAACGCCAAGCCCTACAAGCGCTGGATCGAAGACCTGCGCATCCGGCTCGACGACGTGGCGCATCCCGTGGCCGGGCTTGCCCCCGAGGAGCTGCCCGTGGGCGAAACCCAGCCCCAGGCCGCTGGCGTGGAGAACACGCCCCAGGCCATGCTGGACATGCAGCAGACCTTTGGCTACACGCAGGAAGACATCAAGTTCCTCATGAGCCCCATGGCCGCCAACGGCGAAGAGGCCCTTGGCTCGATGGGCAACGACAGCCCGCTGGCCGTGCTGAGCGACCGCGCCAAGCCGCTGTACAGCTACTTCAAGCAGCTCTTTGCGCAGGTGACCAACCCGCCGATCGACCCGATCCGCGAAGCCATCGTGATGAGCCTGGTCAGCTTCATCGGCCCCAAGCCCAACCTGCTCGACATCAACCAGGTCAACCCCCCCCTGCGGCTGGAGGTGAGCCAGCCCGTGCTCGACGCCGCCGACATGGTCAAGCTGCGCGGCATCAAGGCGCGCACGCAAGGCAAGTTCAGCTCCGCCGTGCTCGACGTCACCTACCCGCTCGCCTGGGGCCCCGAGGGCATCGAGGCGCGCCTGGCCAGCCTGTGCGCGCGCGCGGTCGATGCCATCAAGAGCGGCCACAACATCCTCATCCTGAGCGACAAGGCCGTGGCCGCCGACCGCGTGCCCATCCAGATGCTGCTGGCCCTGTCTGCCGTGCACCAGCACCTCATCCGCGAAGGCCTGCGCACCAGTGCCGGCCTGGTGGTGGAAACCGGCAGCGCGCGCGAAGTGCACCACTTTGCCGTGCTGGCCGGCTACGGCGCAGAGGCCGTGCACCCGTGGCTGGCGATGGACACCATCGCCAACATGCACAAGGAGCTGCCCGGCGAGCTGAGCGCCCAGAAGGCCATCGCCAACTACGTCAAGGCCATTGGCAAGGGCCTGTCCAAGATCATGTCCAAGATGGGCGTGAGCACCTACATGAGCTACTGCGGCGCGCAGCTCTTCGAGTGCATCGGCATCCACAGCGCCGCCGTGAACAAGTACTTCACCGGCACCCCCAGCCGCGTCGAGGGCATTGGCGTGTTCGAGATCGCCGAAGAAGCCTTCCGCCGTCACCGCGCCGCCTTCGGCAGCGACACCGTGATGGCCGACATGCTCGACGCAGGCGGCGAATACGCCTGGCGCACGCGCGGCGAAGCGCACATGTGGTCGCCCGACGCCATCGCCAAGCTGCAACACAGCACGCGCGCCAACAACTGGAGCACCTACAAGGAATACGCCCAGCTCATCAACGACCAAAGCCGCCGCCACATGACGCTGCGCGGCCTGTTCGAGTTCAAGGTCGATCCGGCCAAGGCCATCCCCGTGGACGAAGTCGAGCCTGCCAAGGAAATCGTCAAGCGCTTCGCCACCGGGGCCATGTCGCTCGGCTCCATCTCAACGGAAGCGCACGCCACCCTGGCCGTGGCCATGAACCGCATCGGCGGCAAGAGCAACACCGGCGAAGGCGGCGAAGACGAGCGCCGCTACCGGCAAGAGCTGAAAGGCATCCCCATCGAAAGCGGTGCCACCCTGCGCAGCGTGATCGGTGCCGACGTGGTCGAGGTGGACATCCCCCTGAAGGAAGGCGACAGCCTGCGCAGCCGCATCAAGCAGGTGGCCTCGGGCCGCTTTGGCGTGACCGCCGAATACCTCAGCAGCGCCGACCAGATCCAGATCAAGATGGCGCAAGGGGCCAAGCCCGGCGAAGGCGGCCAGCTGCCCGGCGGCAAGGTCAGCGACTACATCGGCCGCCTGCGCCACAGCGTGCCCGGCGTGGGCCTCATCAGCCCGCCGCCGCACCACGACATTTATTCCATCGAAGACCTGGCCCAGCTCATCCACGATTTGAAAAACGTCGCCCCGCACAGCGACATCAGCGTCAAGCTGGTGAGCGAAATCGGCGTGGGCACCATTGCCGCAGGCGTGGCCAAGTGCAAATCTGACCACCTCGTCATCGCCGGGCACGACGGCGGCACGGGCGCATCGCCCTGGTCATCCATCAAGCACGCCGGCAGCCCGTGGGAGATTGGCCTGGCTGAGACGCAGCAAACCCTGGTGCTCAACCGCCTGCGCGGGCGCATCCGCGTGCAGGCCGACGGGCAGATGAAAACCGGCCGCGACGTCGTCATCGGTGCCATGCTCGGGGCTGACGAATTCGGCTTCGCCACCGCGCCGCTGGTGGTGGAGGGCTGCATCATGATGCGCAAGTGCCACCTCAACACCTGCCCCGTGGGCGTGGCCACGCAAGACCCCGTGCTGCGCCGCCAGTTCACCGGCAAGCCCGAGCACGTCGTCAACTACTTCTTCTTCGTGGCCGAAGAGGCGCGCCAGATCATGGCGCAGCTGGGCATCCGCACCTTCGATGAGCTGGTTGGCCGCAGCGACCTGCTCGACACCCGCCCCGGCATCGCGCACTGGAAGGCGCGCGGCCTCGACTTCAGCCGCCTGTTTGCCCAACCCGCCGTGCCCGCCGACGTGCCTCGCCACCACGTCGAGGGGCAAGACCACGGGCTGGACAAGGCGCTCGACCAGCGCCTGATCGAAAAGGCTCGCCCCGCCATCGACAAAGGCGAAGCCGTCAAGATCATGGACGCGGCCCGCAACGTCAACCGCTCGGTGGGTGCCATGCTCTCGGGCGCGGTCACCAAGCAGCACCCCGACGGCCTGCCCGACGACACCATCCATATTCAGCTCGAAGGCACGGGCGGCCAGTCGTTCGGTGCCTTCCTGTGCAACGGCATCAGCATGTTCCTCATCGGCGAGGCCAACGACTACACCGGCAAGGGCCTCTCGGGCGGGCGCATCGCCGTGCGCCCCAGCCTCGACTTTCGGGGTGCCGCGCACGAGAACATCATCGTCGGCAACACCGTCATGTACGGTGCCACCAGCGGCCAGGCCTTCTTTGCCGGTGTGGCGGGCGAGCGCTTTGCCGTGCGCCTGTCGGGTGCCACGGCGGTGGTCGAAGGCACGGGCGACCACGGCTGCGAATACATGACCGGCGGCACCGTCGCCGTGCTGGGTAAGACAGGCCGCAACTTCGCCGCCGGCATGTCGGGCGGCGTGGCCTATGTGTATGACGAAGACGGCCAGTTCGCCAGGCGCTGCAACATGGCGATGGTGGCGCTGGAAAAAGTCGCCAGCGCTGCCGAGCAGAAAGCCGCCGGCGACATCGGCACCTGGCACCGCGGCCAGACCGACGAAGAGCAGCTCAAGCAACTGCTGGACGACCACCTGCGCTTCACCGGCAGCCGCCGCGCGCGCGAACTGCTCGACCACTGGGCCACCACACGCGAGAAATTCGTCAAGGTCATGCCCACGGAATACAAGCGGGCGCTGGGGGAGATGCATGCGCGCAAGCAGGCGGCCCATGCCGACAAACCGCAGAAGGCTGCGAAAAACACTCCCGTTGCACTGCCTTGATGCGACGATGTACATTCATACATCGCCAATGCATCGAAAAACGTTTTTAGGAACTGCTGCCATGTCCACCCAACTCGTTCGCACGCAAATCTATCTGAGCGTTGCCCAGCAAGAAGCGCTGGGTGCTGTCGCCGCTCGCCGCCGCGTGCCCAAAAGCGAAGTCATTCGCGAGGTGCTGGACGAATGGGTGACGCGGCAAGCCAGCGAGCAGGTCGGCAAGCTGAGTTTGCTGCGCAGCATCCGTGGCATGTGGGCTGATCGCGAAGACATGCAGGACAGCGTGGCATGGGTCAACAAGCTGCGCAGTGACAACGAAGCCGCTCGCCAGCAGTCCTTGCAGGCCGCACGCAGCTTGAGCCGAGGCACAGATGCAGTGGCTGATTGACACCAACATCTTCATCGACTATTCGCGCAACCACGCGGCAGCGGTGCAATGGCTGGAAAGCCATTACGCCGATTGCGCGGTATCCACGCTCAGCGTTGCAGAGTACGAGCAGGGCATCCGGCATGAACATGAACGCCTGATGTTCGAGCGCTTTTGCGATGCGGTGCCGGTGCTGCCCGTCACCCGCAGCATCGCGGTGCGCGGTGGCGCATGGGCCTTGCAGTACCGCAAAAGCCACGGCAGCGGCTTGTTCGACTGCCTGATCGCCGCCACCGCCCTTGAACACGGCCTGCAAATGAGCACGCTCAACGTCAAACACTTTCCGATGTGCAAGGGGCTGCGGCCACCTTACTGACAGAAAAAAGGAATCGATCATGGGTGCATGGGGCCACCAACCTTTTGAAAACGACGGTGCCGGCGATCTCGAAGCCGAGCTTGCGCACGCAGAGCCGGGCAATCTGTCGGTGCTTGAAAGCGCGTTCGACGCCGCGCTGGCCGCTGCCGACGAAGACGGCTACATCGAAGTCGATCAAGGCGAGGCTGTCATCGCGGCAGCGGCCTTGCTGGCCCGACTCAAGGCAAGCGCAGAGGTGGACGTGGCCGAGCGCCTGCACGACTGGCTTGCCGCAGCGCAAGCGCAAGACCATTCACGGCTCGCTCCCAAAGCACGAGAAGCGCTGGACAAGGTGATGTCCGGCGGCGACACGTCCGAGATAGTCGAACTCTGGCACGACACCGACGAATTCGACGCCTGGCTTGGCAGCGTCCAGACCATCCGCGCAGCGCTGAGCTGAATACCCGACAGCCGCATCAGATCAAAGGAAAAAAATCATGGGAAAAGTCACCGGCTTCCTCGAATTCGACCGCATTGAAGAGGGCTACGCGCCCGTGGCCGAGCGCCTCAAGCACTACAAGGAGTTCGTCCTCACGCTGGACGACGCCAGGGCACGCCAGCAGGGCGCGCGCTGCATGGACTGCGGCACGCCCTTTTGCAACTCGGGCTGCCCGGTCAACAACATCATTCCGGACTTCAACGACTTGATTTATCGCGGCGACTGGAAGAACGCCTTCGCCGTGCTCGACAGCACCAACAACTTCCCCGAGTTCACCGGCCGCATCTGTCCCGCGCCCTGCGAAGCGGCTTGCGTGCTCAACATCAATAGCAAGCCGGTGGGCATCAAGAGCATCGAGCACGCCATCATCGACCGCGCCTGGGACGAAGGCTGGGTGCAGCCGCGTCCGCCCGCACACAAGACGGGCAAGCGCGTGGCGGTTGTCGGCGCTGGCCCGGCCGGCATGGCTGCGGCCCAGCAGCTCGCCCGCGTGGGCCACGACGTGACCCTGTTCGAGAAAAACGACCGCGTGGGCGGCCTGCTGCGCTATGGCATCCCCGACTTCAAGCTGGAGAAAACCCACATCGACCGCCGCGTCGCGCAAATGCAGGCCGAAGGCGTCACCTTCCGCACCGGCGTGCTGGTAGGGGCCATGCCCGCCGAAGGCCCTGGCAGCAAGGTCACCAACCTCGCGCAGGAAACCATCAGCGCCGAGCAATTGCAAAAAGACTTCGACGCCGTGCTGCTCACCGGCGGTGCCGAGCAAAGCCGCGACCTGCCCGTGCCGGGCCGCGAGCTGGCGGGCATCCACTTCGCGATGGAGCTGCTGCCCCAGCAAAACCGCGCCAATGCGGGCGACAAGGTGAAAGACGCCATCAGCGCCAAGGGCAAGCATGTCATCGTCATCGGCGGCGGCGACACCGGCAGCGACTGCGTGGGCACCAGCAACCGCCACGGCGCGAAAAGCGTCACGCAATTCGAGGTCATGCCCATGCCGCCAGAGCAAGAGGACAAGCCACTCGTGTGGCCCTACTGGCCCATCAAGCTGCGCACCAGCAGCAGCCACGAAGAAGGCGCAGCGCGCGAATTCGCCATCTCCACCAAGGAATTCATCGGCGAAAAAGGCAAAGTCAAGGCGCTCAAAACCGTGCAGGTCGCCTTCAAGAACGGCAAGCTCACCGAAGTCGAGGGCACCGCCAAAGAGTGGCCCGCCGATCTGGTGCTGCTGGCGATGGGCTTTACCAACCCGCTCGCCAGCGTGCTCGACGCCTTCGGCATCGACAAGGACACCCGAGGCAACGCCAAGGCCAGCACCGAGCTGCAAGGCGGCTACGCCACCAGTGCAGAAAAAGTATTCGCCGCAGGCGACATGCGGCGCGGCCAGAGCCTGGTCGTGTGGGCTATCCGTGAGGGCCGCCAAGCCGCCCGTGCCGTGGACGAGTTTCTGATGGGATCGAGCGACCTGCCACGTTGAAGCCGCAGCAAGGCGGCCCCCACGGATCGCCCGGCGGGCGGCCCATGAACACGCACGCTGACCGCGTGCGTGGCGTGAGTGCCGCCAAGCCGCCCGTGCCGTGGACGAGTTTCTGATGGGATCGAGCGACCTGCC
>JAUNTQ010000048.1:0-5742 GCA_030538605.1 Pseudomonadota bacterium | reverse complement strand
GCCGCCAAGCCGCCCGTGCCGTGGACGAGTTTCTGATGGGATCGAGCGACCTGCCACGTTGAAGCCGCAGCAAGGCGGCCCCCACGGATCGCCCGGCGGGCGGCCCATGAACACGCACGCTGACCGCGTGCGTGGCGTGAGTGCCGCCAAGCCGCCCGCGCCGTGGACGAGTTTCTGATGGGATCAAGCGACCTGCCGCGTTGAAGCCGCAGCAAGGCGGGGCCCCCACGGATCGCCCGGCGGGCGGCCAGTAGACACGCACGCTGACCGCGTGCAGTGGCGTCAAGCCGCCCGTCAATTCGGCATTTGAGGCGTGACGCGACACTATCGAAGCCTATCTTGGCTTGTCTTTTATGCTTGACCCTGAGTCACAATGGGCACTCGTGAAAGCCGACTGCAAGGATTCGCGTTCACGTGCGACGGAAGGCATCAATCTGACCCTCTTTTGCGAGGTGCCGGAGGCTATTGCGGTCGAGTGTTCACGCAAGGGTGGCAGAGAAGCGCATCCTGTTTGGATGATGAAAGTCGTAGCGGAGCGCTTGATAGGCATCGCTGCTGCATCCCGCCTGTGAGGCGCAAGGTGAGCCAATGGCTAGTTTCTATGAGTTTTTCGCCGGTGGCGGCATGGCCCGCGCCGGCCTTGGCCCGGGCTGGCAATGTCTGTTCGCAAATGACTTCGACCCGAAGAAGGCGGCCAGCTACGCAGCGAATTGGGGTGCCGAGCGTCTGCGCGTGGGCGATGTGGCCACGCTGACCACGGCTGACGTGCCGACCGGTGCCGACCTGGCTTGGGCCTCGTTTCCTTGCCAAGACCTTTCCCTCGCCGGTGCCGGTGCCGGCCTGAACGGCGACCGATCCGGTACCTTCTGGCCGTTCTGGGCGCTCAGCAAGGCCCTGAGCGACGAAGACCGAGCGCCGCGCCTGGTCGTTCTGGAAAACGTGTGCGGTGCCCTCAGCTCGCACGATGGCAAGGACTTTGCGGCGATCAGCGAAGCCCTGTCGAACAACGACTACCGGTTCGGTGCCGTGGTCATCGACGCCGTTCATTTTCTGCCGCAGTCGCGCCCGCGCCTGTTCATCATCGGCGTGCACAAGTCCTCGCCGATTCCCCGCGCCCTCATCTCCGGCGGCCCGCAAGTGGGGTGGCATCCTCAGGCCTTGGTCGAGGCTTACGGCAAGCTCTCCAAGCGTGCGCAAAGTGCTTGGGAGTGGTGGTGCCTGCCTGTGCCGCCGGCCCGCACGTCGATTTTTGCTGACCTCGTGGAAGACGAGCCGCATGGCGTCACCTGGCACACCACCGTCGAAACCGAGAAGTTGCTTGGCATGATGAGCCCGCTCAACCTGGCGAAAGTCGAAGCCGCCAGGAAAACCGGTCGCCGTCAGGTCGGCACGATCTACAAGCGAACCCGCGCCGATGGCCCGAACGGCGAGAAGATGCAACGCGCTGAAATTCGCTTTGACAACGTGGCCGGTTGCCTGCGCACGCCTGCGGGCGGCTCCAGCCGGCAAACCATCATGGTGATTGAGGGCAAGCGTGTTCGTTCGCGCCTGCTGTCGCCGCGCGAGGCTGCCCGCCTCATGGGTCTGCCGGACACCTATGCGCTGCCCAGAAATTACAACGACGCTTATCACCTGGTCGGCGATGGCGTGGTCGTGCCGGTCGTGCGTTTCCTGGCCGAATACATCCTGGAGCCGTTGTTGGCGGCGGCTCTGGCGGTCGAGAAAAAGGCGGGCTGATGTCGGATGTGGTAACGGCCCTGAGGGGCTTCAACAAAGATCGGAAATTCAGTCGCAAAGGCCCGTTGTGCGTTGCGCTGGTTGTTACGCAGCACGCCCGAAAGGGCTTGCCGCTTAACAAGGATGCGCTGCTGACCGAAGCCGGTGGCCAGGTTCTCGGCTTGAGTAAGGGGGCCGTACAGGCGGTTCTCAACCGTCACGGCATTACTCGCGTTTTAGCTGCTGAAGGTGGCCGCACCAGTCGCGGCAGTATCAGCAACATGCGCGAATATGTGGGCTTCCTCAACGGTTTGGCCAGCAGCGGCACGGTCGATCTCGATGCTGTGGAAGCCTTCTGGATTGAGCGTGTGCATGCGTTTTTTTCGGCCAAGCCCTTCAAGATTCGTCTGGACGCCTCACGCAGCTTGCGAATGCTGGTGCGCGACACGCTCGCTCAGGCCGAAGAGCGGCAACGCAACGCGCCGGGGATGCAGTATGTCGGCGCGGTGCTGCAACACCTGGTCGGTGCCAAGCTCGATTGCGCCCTTGGCGTCGGCAGCTTCGAGCACAACAGTTTTTCAACGTCTGACGCTCAATCCGGCCGCAATGGCGACTTCTTCATTGGCGATGTGGCCATCCACGTCACCACGGCACCCGGCGAGGCGGTCATTACCCGTTGCCGCGACAACCTCGACGACGGCCACAGGCCGATCATCGTCACGACAGCGCGAGGGTTGACGGTTGCAGAAGGGTTGGCCGCGAACGCCGACCTGGGTGAACGCATCGACGTCTTTGAGGTTGAGCAGTTCGTGGCGCTTAACCTCTACGAGTTGGGTAAGTTCGCAGCCGAGGGGCGGCGCGTGGCTGTCGGCGATGTGGTCACACGCTACAACGAGATTGTGGAAGAAGTCGAAACGGATCCAAGCCTGAAGATCGAATTTCGCCAATGAGCGAGGAGCCGAAACAGCGCAGCCTCATGAGGCCGACTGCGCGTTTTCGGGTCACCATCCCAGACATGGCATCTCGGCACCCCCCCCACGCCGCCGACTTGCTCTCGCCGCATCCATGATGGTGGGCACACTTCTCTCACTCCAGTTCGCTGCCCTCCTGGCATGAGGCTTTTCGGCGGTTTACTTGCCGCCCCCAAAGCCTGCCCAAATCCCCGACTTCCCGCCTGTCTCTGTCACGTCACCAAAGCCGGTTACGCTCTAGGGTTTTCCCTGAGGCTGCGGTGGCCTGTCTGCCGCCTGTGCCTTGGGACAGTTTGACCCATATCGAATGGAGCGCCCATGAGCATTCGCAACCTCGACTCCCTGTTTTCTCCGCAATCGGTGGCCGTCATCGGCGCGTCCGAGCGGCCTTTTTCGGTGGGCGGCACGCTGTGGCGCAACATGCAGGCGGGCGGCTTCAAAGGCCGGGTGTTTCCGGTCAACCCCAAGCACAAGGACTTGTCCGGCGTGCGCTGCTACGCCAGCGTGCACGACCTGCCTGAAACGCCTGAGCTGGCCGTCATCTGCACGCCACCGGCCACCGTGGTGGGCCTCATCAAGCAGCTGGCCAAGCGTGGCACGCAGGCGGTGGTGGTCATCACCGCCGGGCTGACGGCTGAGGACAAGCAGGCCATGCTGGATGCCGCCCGCCCCACGCTGATGCGCATCCTCGGCCCCAACTGCGTGGGCCTTCTCGCGCCGCACGCGGGGCTGAACGCGAGCTTTGCCCACATCCAGGCCAAGCCCGGCGAGCTGGCCTTCATCTCGCAGTCGGGCGCGCTGGTCACGGCCATGCTGGACTGGGCCGCCGCGCGCGACATCGGCTTTTCGCACTTCGTCTCGCTGGGCGAGCACGCCGATGTGGATTTTGGCGACATGCTCGACTACCTGGCCACCGACGCCGACACGCGCGCCATCCTGCTCTACATCGAATCGATCGAGCACGCGCGCAAGTTCATGTCTGCCGCGCGTGCGGCGGCGCGCAACAAGCCGGTGATCGTGGTCAAGGCCGGGCGCAGCGCGCAGGGCCAAAAGGCCGCCGCCTCGCACACCGGCGCGCTGGCCGGCTCGGACGCGGTGTATGACGCGGCCATCGCCCGCGCGGGCATGCTGCGCGTGGACAGCCTGGAAGACCTGTTTCTCGCCGCCGAGGTGCTCACCCGCTACCGCGCGCCCATTGGCGAGGTGATGACCATCCTCACCAACGGCGGCGGCGCGGGCGTGATGGCCGCCGATGCCGCCGAGCGACACGGCGTGCCCCTGGCCGACTTGCAGCCCGATCTGGTGACCGCGCTCGACAAGGTGCTGCCCGCCAACTGGTCGCGCGGCAACCCGGTGGACATCATTGGCGATGCGCCCGCGCAGCGCTATGTCGATGCGCTGGAGGGCCTGGCGCAATACCCCGACCAAACCGGCACCATCCTCTTCATCCAGGCACCCACGGCCATCGTGCCCTCGGACGACATCGCCAAGGCGCTGGTGCCCGTGATTCAGCCTGCGGGCCAGCCCGCGCTGCCCGTCATCAGCGCGTGGGTGGGCGGCCCGGCAGTGGCTGCGGCCCGCCAGCGCTTCATCGACGCGGGCATCGCCAGCTACGACATGCCCGAGCAAGCCGTGGCCGCCATCGGCATGCTGCAAGCCTACGCCCGCAACCAGGCCGAGCTGACCGAAGCGCCCATGCCGCTGCAAGTGCACGGCGATGGCCCGCCCGACACCGCCGCCGTGCGCGCACTGGTGCAGCAGGTGCTGGCATCAGGCCGCGACATGCTCACCGAGCCTGAAGCCAAGGCCGTGTGCGAGGCCTACCGCATCCCCGTGGCGCTTACCCGCAGCGTGGGTGCCAGCCCTGACGAGGCCGCCGCCGAGGCGGTGCGCATCGGCTTTCCCGTGGTGCTGAAAATTCTCTCCGAAGACATCTCGCACAAGTCCGACGTGGGCGGCGTGGTGCTCAACCTGCAAGACGAGGGCGACGTGCGCGAAGCCGCCCGCGTCATGCTGGAGCGCGTGCGCAAAGTGCATCCGCATGCGCGCATCGAAGGCTTCACCGTGCAGCAGATGATCCGGCGCAAGCAGGCGCAGGAACTCATCATCGGTGCCAGCATCGACCCCACCTTCGGCCCCGTCATCCTCTTCGGCCAGGGCGGCACGGCGGTGGAGGTCATGAAAGACAGTGCCATGGCGCTGCCCCCGCTCAACCAGCCGCTGGCGCGCTCGCTCATCGGGCGCACGCGCGTGGCGCGCCTGCTGGCGGGCTACCGCGACGTCAAGCCCGCCGACATGAACGCCATCGTCCACGTGCTGCAAGCCGTGGCGCAACTGCTGGCCGACGTGCCCGAAATCGCCGAGCTGGACATCAACCCCCTGATCGCCAACCACGAAGGCGCCATCGCGCTGGACGCCCGCGTGGCCGTCAGCGCCGCCAGGCCCGCAGGCGCGGCGCACTTCGCCATCCGCCCCTATCCCGCGCGGCTCATCGAAGCCATGCCCTGGAACGGCGGCGCGCTCACCCTGCGCCCCATCCGCCCCGAAGACCAGGCCATGCACGAGGCCTTCATCGACGCGCTCGACGCCGAAGATATCCGCATGCGCTTTTTCCAGAGCCGCCGCATCCTCGAGCGCAGCGAACTCGCCCGTCTGGTGCAGATCGACTACACGCGCGAAATGGCCTTCATCGCCACCACGGTCGGCAGCGATGGTGCCGAGCGCACCCTGGGCGTGGCCCGCGCCATGGCCGATCCTGACAACGTGAGCGCCGAATTCGGCATCATCCTGCGCCCCGAAACCAAGGGCAGCGGCCTGGGCCGCGTGCTGATGGACAAGCTCATCGCCTACCAGCGCGCCGCCGGCACGCAATACATGACCGCCCTCGTGCTGCTGGAGAACGACCGCATGCGCAAACTGGCCAAAAGCCTGGGCTTTGCCGAAAGCCCGGTGCCGGGCGACGCCAGCATGGTGGAGCTGAAGCTGGCGCTGCAAGGCTGAGCGTGTGCGTCGGCGCGACCTGTGGCGCTGATGGCTCCCTCCCCCGCTGGGGGAG
>JAUNTQ010000196.1 GCA_030538605.1 Pseudomonadota bacterium | reverse complement strand
CCAGCATGGCCGCGCCTTCCATCACGTAGGTGCCGAAGGTGCGGCTGGTGTAGAAGCCGCGCGCATCGTTGACGACGATGGGCAGCTTGCCCAGGGCCAGCACGTAGTCATAGGCGCGCGCCACGGTCTCGTCATCCGTTTGCTGGCCGCGGATGATTTCGACCAGCTTCATCTTGTCCACGGGGCTGAAGAAATGGATACCGACGAACTTCCCGGGCCGGGCGGAGGCTTTTGCCAGCCCGCTGATGGGCAGGGTGCTGGTGTTGCTGGCGAAAAAGCCGCCTTCGGCCAGCTGGGGTTCGGCCTCTTTCGTCACCTGCGCTTTCAGGTCGCGGTTCTCGAACACGGCTTCGACGATGAGGTCGCAGCCCTTCAGGTCGGCCGCGCTGGCGGTGGGCGTGATGCGCTCCAGCAGCGCCTGCTGTTCGTGCGGACTCAGGCGCCCCTTGTCGACGCGCTTTTGCGTGAGCTTGTGGCTGTAGGCCTTGCCTTGCGCCGCTTTTTCGAGCGACACGTCCTTGAGCACCGTGGGGATGCGGCGGCTGGCCTGCGCCCAGGCGATGCCGGCGCCCATCATGCCGGCGCCGAGGATGCCGACCTTTTGCGGCTTGTATGTCGGCACGTCGCGGGGTCGGGACTGCCCGCTCTTGATGGCGTTCAGGTTGAAGAAGAAGGCGCTGACCATGTTCTTGGCCACGGGGCTGGTCATCAGGCTGGCCAGATACCGGCTTTCGATGCGCAGGGCGGTGTCGAAGTCGACCTGCGCGCCTTCGACCATGGCGGCCAGCGCGGCGTGCGGCGCGGGGTAGAGGCCGCGCGTTCTGGTTTTCAGCATGGCCGGCGCCACCACCAGCGCGGCGGCGATCTTGGGGCTGCTCGGCGTGCCGCCGGGCATTCTGTAATCCTTGGCGTCCCACGGGTGCTGCGCCGTGGGGTGGGCGGCGATCCAGGCCAGCGCGCGTTCGCGCAGCAGGGCGGCGGCGGGCACCAGTTCGTGTACCAGGCCCAGCGCCAGCGCTTCGGCGGGGTTGAAGAGCCTGGCCTCCAGCACGTAGGGCTGCGCGCCCAGCAGGCCGAGCAGGCGCGTCATCTTGGTGATGCCGCTGGCACCGGGGATGAGGCCGAGCGTGACTTCGGGCAGGCCGAGCTGGATCCTGGCGTCATCGACGGCGATGCGGTGGTGGCCGATGAGGGCCACTTCCCAGCCGCCGCCCAGGGCGCTGCCGTTGATGCACGAGACGACGGGCACGCCCAGCGTTTCGAGCGTGCGGAAGTTGCGCTTGACGCACTCGATCTCGGCAAACACGCGCGGCGCGTCGGCTTCGGTCATGCGCATCACGCCCTTCAGGTCGGCGCCGGCAAAAAAGGTGGTCTTGGCCGAGGCCAGCACGATGCCCTTGATGCGCGCCCTGTCCTGCACCACCTGTGCGGTGGCGGCGCTCAGGTCGTCCTGCCATTGCAAGCACATGGTGTTGACAGGGGAGTTTTCTTCGTCAAACGTGAGGGTGGCGATGCCCGCATCGTCCAGTTCGTAGCGCAGGGTTTTCATGGTGATTACTATTAATTTTATAGCTTCTTGCGCTTGACACGAAAGCGCTGGAGGCTTGTTTGGCTTGAAACGCCGTCAGACACGCTCGACGATGGTGGCAATGCCCATGCCGCCGCCCACGCACAGCGTGGCCAGGCCGTAGCGCAGCTGGCGGCGGTGCAGCTCGTCGATCAGGGTGCCCAGAATCATCGCGCCCGTGGCGCCCAGCGGGTGGCCCAGGGCGATGGCGCCGCCGTTGACGTTGACCTTTTCGTGCGGCACCTTGAACGCCTTCATGAACGCCATCGGCACGGCGGCGAAGGCTTCGTTGACCTCGAACAGGTCGATGTCGGCAATGCTCAAACCCGCCTTAGCCAGCGCCTTGCGCGTGGCGGGCATGGGGCCGGTGAGCATGATGGTCGGGTCGGCCCCGGACAGCGCCGTGGCGACGATGCGCGCGCGTGGCGTGAAGCCGTGCGCCCTGGCCGCCGCCTCGTTGCCGATCAGCACCGCCGCCGCGCCATCGACGATGCCGCTGGAATTGCCCGCGTGGTGTACGTGCGCGATGCGCTCGACCTGCGGGTAGCGGCCAATGGCGACCGCGTCGAAGCCCATCGCGCCCAGCGCCTCGAACGAGGGCTTGAGGCCCGCCAGCGTTTGCACCGTGGTCTGCGGCTTGATGAATTCGTCTTCGGCCAGGATGGTCTGGCCGAGAAAATCGGTGACGGGCACGATGGCGCCCTTGAAGTGCCCCGCCTCGCGCGCGCTGGCCGCGCGCTGCTGCGAGGTGACGGCAAAGGCATCCACGTCTTCGCGCGAAAAGCCTTCGAGCGTGGCGATCAGGTCGGCGCCGATGCCCTGCGGCACGAAGTCGGTGGCCGAGTTGGTGGCCGGGTCCTGCGCCCAGGCGCCGCCGTCGGCGCCGATGGGCACGCGGCTCATGCTCTCCACGCCGCCGGCCACCACCAGGTCTTCCCAGCCTGAGCGGACTTTCTGCGCCGCCATGTTCACCGCCTCCAGCCCCGAGGCGCAGAAGCGGTTGAGCTGCACGCCCGCGCAGCGCCAGTCCCAGCCGGCCTTGAGCGCCGCCACCTTGGGCAGCACCGACCCCTGCTCGCCAATGGGCGAGACCACGCCCATCACCACGTCGTCCACCGCTGCCGTGTCCAGGTCGTTGCGCTGGCGCAGCGCATCCAGCGTGCCGGCCAGCAGGTCGACGGGCTTGACTTCGTGCAGGCTGCCGTCCTTCTTGCCCTTGCCGCGCGGCGTGCGGATGGCGTCGAACACATAGGCCTCGGTCATGGTGAATCTCTCCTTGTCGCGGCACTGCCGCCGTGGTCACGGTGCGCAGTATAGGTATTTCACCAAGTGATTGCTTGGTAAAAATAAAAAACGCCCTCGTGTTCCGTGGAAATGCGCCGTGCAGGCGTGCAGAATGAAGCGTGACTTCGCTGCGCTCAATGACCTCGGCCCGCGGCCTTGGGTCATGCGCCGCAGGCGCCCTTATCGTTTCATGAACTGCACCATGGAGAACCGAGATGAAAGCCATCGGTTTGACCGAGTACGGCGGCCCCGAGGTGTTGCACCTGGTCGATCTGCCCACCC
>JAUNTQ010000047.1:4936-23101 GCA_030538605.1 Pseudomonadota bacterium | reverse complement strand
GCACCGGGTTGTACGAGCGCATGGCCACCGTTTCGGGGTAGCCGGTGTAGAGCGTCTTGTTGAAGGAAATGTCCTTGGGCACATCCACCACCACGGGGCCGGGGCGGCCCGAACGCGCGATGTGGAAGGCCTTTTTCATCACGCTGGCCATCTCGCGCACGTCCTTGACCAGGAAGTTGTGTTTGACGATGGGGCGCGTGATGCCCACCGTGTCGCATTCCTGAAACGCGTCCAGCCCAATGGCCGCCGAAGGCACCTGCCCGGCAATGACCACCAACGGGATCGAGTCCATGTAGGCCGTGGCGATGCCGGTGACCGCGTTGGTCAGGCCCGGGCCGGAGGTGACCAGCGCCACGCCCACGTCACCCGTGGCGCGCGCATAACCGTCGGCAGCATGCACGGCCGCCTGTTCGTGGCGCACCAGCACATGCTGAATGGTGTCTTGCTTGTAGAACGCGTCGTAGATGTGGAGCACCGTGCCGCCGGGGTAGCCCCAGACGTGCTTGACGCCTTCGGCCTGAAGGGCCTTGACGAGAATTTCGGCGCCGCGGAGTTCGGATGTGTCGCCACCGGTCGATGCGGCGGCGGCCGATTGGAGTTCGGCTTTGGAGATTTCCATGTCGATGAACCTTTCGAGAATTTCTCTGACGAAAAACCTTGGGTGCCCCTTGCCAGCTCTTGTGGAGCCGCTTCAGGACTTGAGACCACACACCATGGGCGATGACTTGTGCCGCCGGGCGGTGACCCGTTTGCCATTTTTGACTGCAACTGGCGATTATGGCATCACTGCCCGGCGTGCGGCGCAGGCCGGGTGCGATAATCGCCCGCCATTCGCACAGGCGCGCCGCGTTCATTCCCCGGCGCGCCTTTTTTCGGCGCCGCACGCCGCACGCAACGCCCCCCGTTCCTTGGCCACTGAAGCTGAACTGTCGGATTTCCTCCAGAGCGTGGAGAAGCGGGCTTTCAAGCGCGCGGTCTATCACGTGCGCGACGAGGAAGCGGCGCTGGACATCGTGCAAGACAGCATGATGAAGCTCGCCGAGCACTACGGCGACAAGCCCCCGGCCGAGCTGCCGCTGCTGTTTCAGCGCATCCTCTCGAACTGCACCCTCGACTGGTTTCGTCGCCAGAAGACGCGCAACGCCCTGTTCTCCAACATGAGCGATTTCGAGCCGGAGGGCAGTGACGGCGATTTCGACCTGCTGGAAACCTTTGCCGGCGCGCATGGCGAGCAGGTGGAAAGCGCCGAGGACAGCACCCGCCGCGCCGAGATCCTGCACTTGATCGAAACGCATATCCAGGCGCTGCCCAACCGTCAACGCGAGGCGTTTTTGATGCGTTATTGGGAAGAGATGGACGTTGCCGAAACCGCGCTTGCGATGGGTTGCTCGGAAGGCAGTGTCAAGACGCACTGCTCGCGCGCGGTTCAGGCACTGGTCAAGGCATTGCGCGCCAAGGGGATCACACCATGAACAGCCAGCCACCACTGCACATCGACACTCTGCAAAACCGCCTGGGCCTGCGCATGGCCGCGCGCCTGTCGGCGGGCACCAACGCGCTGCCTCACGACATCACCGAGCGCCTGCGCGCCGCGCGCCAGCAGGCGCTGGCGCGGCGCAGGCAGCCGGCCGCCGCTGCGCGGCTGGCACCGGCAGCGGCCCGCGGCGCGCCCGCGCATCTGCGCGAAGACGGCCTGGGTTTCTGGGGGCGCATCGCCTCTGCCGCGCTGGTGGTGGCCATGGTGGCGGGGCTGGTGACGATTCACAGCGTGCAGGGCGGTGGCCGCGCCACCGAGGTGGCCGACGTGGACGCCGCGCTGCTGACCGACGACTTGCCGCCCGCCGCCTATGCCGACCCCGGCTTTCTGCAATACCTGCAAACCAGCGCCAACCGGCATTGAGCGCCGCGCCTGCCTGCTCACCCCCCGCCATGCGCCCTTTGCTGCTGACCACCGCTCTTGCCCTGGGCCTCATCGCCCTGGCAGGCACGCCCGCGCTGGCGCAGCCGGCGGCGGCCAGCGCGGGCGCGGCGGCGGGCGACGTGGCCTGGACCGAGCTGAGCGCGGAGCAAAAGGCCGCGCTCAGCCCGCTGGCCGCCTTGTGGCCCACGCTGGGCGGCGAGCACCAGCGCAAGTGGGTGGCGCTGGCGTACAACTACAGCCGCCTCACGCCAGAGGAGCAAGCCACGCTGCAAAGCCGCATGGCCGAGTGGGCCAGCCTGACGCCCGCGCAGCGCCGGCAGGCGCGGCTGAACTTTGGCGAAGTGCGCCGCGCCCTGCCCGCCGATGAGCGGCGCGCCAAGTGGGAGGAATACCAGGCGCTGCCGCCGCAAGAGCGCGAGCGCCTGGCCAAGGACCGCCCCCTTCCACCTGCGGGTGCCACGCACACCGTGCGCCCCACCGAGCCGGACAAGATCCTGCGCCGCCCCGGCCTGCCCGCGCCCGACGGCAAGGCCGCGCCGGGCACGGTGAATCGCCGTACACTCCTGCCCGAGCCGCCGCCCCCGGCACAGCCGCCCGAGCGCTGAGCGCGTGCTGGCGGGGCTTTTCCAGCCGCTGCACCCGGCTTCCCTTGCAGACACGCTTGTCCAATCCGCTGCCCCGCCGCATGGCCGGGCATTGTTTTTTGCCCTCTGCCCACATGACCGCCACCGACGGCACGCCCCTGCCCGCCCCCGCGCCCTCGCTCACGCGGCGCATGGCCTGCTGGCTGTATGAAGGCACGCTGCTGTTTGGCGTGGTGGCGATGACGGGGCTGCTGTTCAGCGTGGCCACCGAGTCGCGGCACGCGCTGGCCAACCGCCACGCGCTGATGGTGGTGGAGTTCGCGGTGCTGGGGCTGTATTTCGTCTATTTCTGGAGCAAGGGGCAGACCCTGCCCATGAAAACCTGGCACATCCGCCTGGTGGACCGCGCCGGGCAGCCGGTGCGCCGCGGCCGCGCGCTGGTGCGCTACCTGCTGGCGTGGATCTGGTTTCTGCCGCCGCTGGCGCTGATGGCCCCGTGGGGCCTGTCGGGGGCCGAGGTGTCGGTGCTGATGGCGGGCTGGATAGGCGTGTGGGCGCTGCTCAGCCGCTTTCAGCGCGAGCAGCAGTTCTGGCACGACGTCTGGGCAGGCACGCGGCTGATCGACACGCGCGCGGCAACGGCCTGACGGGCCACCACGCTTTCACCGCACCGCCATGCACCCGCCCGACAATCGCCCCATGCCTCCCACCCCCACCACATCGTCCTCCAGCGGCGCGGCATCCACTGCTGCGCCCGTCAATCCGCAAAAGTCGCGCACCGGCCTGTCGCGCATCTGGCACGCCACGGGCTACTCCATCGAAGGGCTGCGCGCGGGCTGGGGCGAAACCGCCTTTCGCCAGGAGGCGATGGCCGCCATCGTGCTGGTGCCTGCCGCGTTCTGGCTGGGCCGCAGCTGGGCCGAGGTGGCGCTGCTGGCCGGCTCGGTGCTGCTGGTGATGATCGTGGAGCTGCTGAACACGGGCATCGAAACCGCCATCGACCGCATCGGGCCGGAGTGGCACGACCTGTCCAAGCGCGCCAAGGACATGGGCTCGGCCGCCGTGCTGCTGAGCCTGCTGCTGGCCGGTGGCATCTGGCTGGCGGCGCTGGGCACGCACTTCTCGCGCTTTCTCCCGCATTGAACCCGCCTCGCGCGGGCATTCTTTTTTTCTTCACATGACAGCTGCCGCCTCCCGCCCCTCGTTTTCCATGTGCGTTTACTGCGGCTCGCGCCCCGGCGCAGTGCCCGCCTTTGCCGAGGTGGCGCAGGCGGTGGGCCAGTGGATCGGCCAGCACGGCGGGCAGCTGGTGTATGGCGGCGGGCGCGGCGGGCTGATGGGCGTGGTGGCCGATGCCACGCTGGCCGCAGGCGGACGCGTGGTGGGCGTGATTCCGCGTGCGCTGGTCGAGCGCGAGCACGCGCACCGCGGCTGCACCGAGCTGCACGTGGTGGACACCATGCACGAGCGCAAGCGCCTGATGGCCGAGCACGCCGACGCCTTCCTGGCGCTGCCCGGCGGCATTGGCACGTTTGAAGAGTTTTTCGAGACCTGGACCTGGCGCCAGCTGGGCTACCACGACAAGCCCATCGGCCTGCTGAACCAGGACGGCTATTACGACGCGATGCTCGACTTCATCCGCCACAGCGTGGCCAGCGGCTTCATGGATGGCAGCCAGTTGCAGCTGATGCAAACAGGGGCCGAGTGGCAGCCGCTGATGCAGTCGCTGGTGGCCGCCGCTGGCTTCCCGGCACCGACGGCGCTGCACCGGATTTGACAAAAAAAGTAGCTGCTTGCGTACGTTTTAAAATATTTTCAGATAGTTTCATATCTGAAAACGTTTAAATAAGTGAGCAAGCAGCTATCTTTTAATCCTTCTGAACTACCGGACGCGAAGAACGCGAAGGACGCGAAAGAGCAGCCAGGATTTTTCGGTTTTCCTTTTGCGTCCTCTGCGTCCGGCTTTCGTCTTCAAACCGCGCGCGGCAGCATCAATCCCAGTGGTACTTCTCGCGCGCTTCCCATTCCTTGACCTGCTTTTCAGCCTCGTCGCGGGCGATGCCGTAGCGCTCTTGCATCTTGCCGACCATCTGGTCGCGCTTGCCTGCGATCACGTCGAGGTCGTCGTCAGTGAGCTTGCCCCACTGCTCCTTGACCTTGCCCTTGAATTGCTTCCAGTTGCCTTTGATGATGTCTTCGTTCATGTGACGGTCTCCTTGCGGTGAATGCGTCGCTGGCACCTTTCGCGGGTATCGCGAATTCAAGGTGTTGCCTGCGATGGAGTTAACTGTAGGTGGTATGCGGCGGGCGGGCCGTAGGCCGGCGCTGCATGCGGCGGGCGCTTGCGGCCCGCGCACGTGACGGCCCAGGCGCAGGCCGCGTGTGGGATCAGTCCGGCAGGAAAAGCGCCTGCACGTCGCTCAAAAAGTCGAAGCCGCGCGTGGTGGGCCGCCAGTGGCTGCCTGCGCCGTGCGTCAGCCAGCCCGCTTGCTCTGCTGCCAGGAGCTTGTCGCTGATGCTGCTGGCGGGCAGGCCGGTTTTTTCCATGTAGTCGCTCAGGCTGAAGCCGTCTGTCAGGCGCAGGGCGTTGAGCATGTATTCGAACGGCAGCTCGCGCCGCGCGACTTCGTGCGCCTGCGCCACGGCATCGCCTGCGAGGGCCTTGTCCATGTACAGATCGGGCTGGCGGTGGCGCACATGGCGCACGATGCGGTGCGCAAAGCTGAGCTTGCCGTGCGCGCCTGCACCGATGCCAAGGTAGTCGCCAAACTGCCAGTAGTTGAGGTTGTGCGCGCAGCGGTGGCCGGACCGGGCGTAGGCAGACACTTCGTAGCGCGCCAGCCCGGCTTGCGCGGCGGTGTCGGTGATGTGGTCGAGCATGGCCCAGGCGCTGTCGTCGTCGGGCACGGCGGGCGGGTGCTTGGCGAACAGGGTGTTGGGCTCGATGGTGAGGTGGTAGATGGACAGGTGCGGCGGCGCAAACGACAGCGCCGTGGCCAGGTCGGCGCGCAGCTCGTCCAGCGTCTGGCCGGGCAGCGCGTACATGAGGTCGAGGTTGAAGGTGTCGAAGGCGCCGGCGGCTTCCTCAAGCGCGGCGCGGGCCTGCGCGCCGTCGTGCACGCGGCCCAGGCTTTTGAGGTGGGCGTCGTTGAAGCTCTGCACGCCCACCGACAGGCGCGTGACGCCGGCTTGGCGAAAGGCGGCAAAGCGCTCGCGCTCGAAGGTGCCGGGGTTGGCCTCCAGCGTGATCTCGCACGCGGGCGCCAGCGGCAGGCGGGCGCGCACGCCGGCGATGAGGCGGTCGATGGCGTCGGGCGAAAACAGGCTGGGCGTGCCGCCGCCGATGAACACGCTGTGCACGGCGCGGCCCCACACCAGGGGCAGGCTGGCTTCCAGATCGGCCAGCAGCGCATCGACATAGCGCGTTTGCTGCGCGGCGGCGTCAACGCCTGCGCGGCGCTCGTGCGAGTTGAAGTCGCAATACGGGCATTTGCGCAGGCACCAGGGCAGGTGCACGTAGAGCGCAAGCGGCGGCAAGGCGGGCAGCTGCAGCGTGCCCGGGCGCATGTAGTGGGCGATGTCGCTCACAGCCAGCGCTCGCGCATGAGCGCGATCATGGCCTGCGTGGCGCGGCCGCGGTGGCTGTGGGCGTTTTTCACCTCGGGCGGAAGTTCGGCAAAGGTCTTGCCGAAGGCGGGGATGTGCATCACGGGGTCGAAGCCGAAACCGCCGCTGCCTTGCGGCGCGCGGGTGATTTCGCCCACCACGCGGCCCACGGCGATGAGCGGCTCGGGGTCGTCGGCGCTGCGCAGGGCGACCAGGGTGCTGACCATGGCGGCGCGGCGCTGGTCGGTGTGCTGCATCTGCTCCAGCAGGGCGCGCACGTTGTTGGCGTCGCTTTTTTCGTAGCCGAACTGCGTGGCGTAGTAAGCGGTATCCACGCCGGGCAGCCCGCCAAAGGCATCGACGCACAGGCCCGCGTCATCGGCCAGCGCGGGCAGGCCGCTGTGCGCGGCGGCGTGGCGCGCCTTGGCCAGGGCGTTTTCGACAAAGGTGCGGTGCGGCTCAGGCGCTTCGCCAATGCCCAGCTCGGACTGGCGCAGCAGCTGCATGCCCAAGGGTGCCAGCATGGCTTGCAGCTCGGCCAGCTTGCCGGGGTTGTGGGAGGCGAGGACGATTTGCATGGGGGTGGGAAGCAAAGCGATGAAAAAACAGCCGAACGCAAAAGGCGCAAAGGGTTCGCAAAAAAAACGCAGAAGAGACAAAAAAAATGGGGCAGAAAGCGGCATCAGACACGCACTGCTTGATCCATTTGCGCTGCTTATCGGCTTTTTGCGTCTTTTGCCAACCCTTTGCGTCTTTTGCGTTCGGCTGTTTGGAAGTTTTGCTGATCAGCTCAGTTGCGCGCCAGCGCCGCACGTTGCAGCGCCACCAGCTCGCCGATGCCTTTTTCGGCCAGATCGAGCAGGTGGTTCATCTCGGCGCGCGAGAAGGCCGCGCCTTCTGCCGTGCCTTGCACTTCGACGAAGTGGCCGGCGCCGGTCATGACGACGTTCATGTCGGTGTCGCAGCTGGAGTCGAGCGCGTAATCCAGATCAAGCACGGGCTGGCCGCCCACGATGCCGACCGAGATGGCGGCCACGGGCTGCACGATGGGTGATTCGGTGATGAGCCCCTGCGCCAGCAGCCAGCTGACGGCGTCGTGCGCGGCCACCCACGCGCCGGTGATGCTGGCGCAGCGCGTGCCGCCGTCGGCCTGGAGCACGTCGCAGTCGAGCAGGATGCTGCGCTCGCCCAGCTTCTTCAGGTCGAACACGGCGCGCAGGCTGCGGCCGATGAGGCGCTGGATCTCCTGCGTGCGGCCGCTTTGCTTGCCGCGCGCGGCTTCGCGGCTGCCGCGCGTGTGGGTGGCGCGCGGCAGCATGCCGTATTCGGCCGTGACCCAGCCTTCGCCGCTGCCGCGCTTGTGCGGGGGCACTTTTTCCTCGACCGAAGCGGTGCACAGCACCTGGGTGTGGCCCACTTCGATCAGCACCGAGCCTTCGGCGTGCATGGTGTGGCCACGGGTGATGCGCACAGGGCGCAGTTGACCGGGGGCGCGAGGGGCAGAGGGTGTGGTGGATGTCATGGGTGAGTATTCATTCAAAAAGAGGAGCTGCTTGCGTACGTTATCAAACAAATTTATATTCAAAACATATTTAAATTGTTTTAAAACGTGCGCAAGCAGCTATAGTTATTATACTTCCGAAACAGCCGGACGCAGAGGACGCAAAAGAACAGTCAAAAATTTGGCTTTCTTTTTTTGCGTCCTTGGCATGAGGCATTCGTTTTCAAGCTTTCACTCAACCGGCCCAAGCCCACTCAAGCCACGCCTTTTTTCGACTTCTGGATGGCGGCGTTGATCTCGGCGATGGAGCGTTCGATGGCGTCGTCGTCCATTTCCTCGAGCAGGGGGTCGATGCCGGCCTGGATGGTGGAGGCGAACACGTCGCTGCCCATCAGCTCGGTTTCGGTGAAGCCGCTCGAATGAAAGGCCGAGTCGGCGGGGGTTTCCCACTCGATGGCGAGCACGGTGACGTTGTCGGAGCGCTCGCCTGCGGTTTTCAGCGCCAGCTCCACCAGCTCGGGCACGGCTTCGGCCACGGGCATGGTGGCCAGCGCGTGGGTGATGGCGTCATCGTCCACGCTGCCCCACAGGCCGTCGGAGCACAGCAGCACCTTGTCGCCCTCGCACAGGCGCACCGGGCCGGCCACGTCGAACATGGGGCGCACGGTGGAGCCCAGGCAGGTGAAGAGCACGTTGCGGTTGACGCCTTCGATGGGCGCGCCGGCGTTGGCCTGCGCCTCGATGTAGGAGTGGTCGCGCGTGCGCATGAGCAGCGCGCCATCGCGCACCACGTACAGGCGCGAGTCGCCGCAGTGCACCCAGTGCAGCTCGCCCGCCTGCACCAGCCCGGCCACCAGCGTGGTGCGGGGCGTGTCGAGCAGGCCGCGCTCGCTGGCGTAGCGGATGATCTGGTGGTGCGCGGCCAGCACGCCGGCGGCCAGAAAGGTCTGCGCCGCCGCCAGCTGGGGCTTGGCCTCGCGCTGAAAGAGCGAGGACATGGTTTGCAGCGCGATCTGCGAAGCCACCTCGCCCTCGGGGTGGCCGCCCATGCCGTCGGCCAGCACGAACAGCCCGGCCTCGCGCGTGTAGCTGTAGCCCATGCGGTCTTCGTTTTTCTCGCGGCCACCACGGCGGCTGAGCTGGAATACCGAGAATTTCATCGGGAAAACAATCCTGGTGAGGCTGCGCGGCAGCGCTGGGGGGTAGACACCGTGGCCGGGGGCGTTGCTGCACCGGCGCAGTGAGGGGGCAAGGCGCGGCGCGCGCCGGGGGGCGTCACTTCAGCCGGGTGCCCATGCGGGTGGCCCGCTTGAGGCTTTTCTTGGTGTCGTTCATCATGTTGTCGAACTGCAAGCGCACCTTTTCGCCCACGCTGAGCTTGGTGTACTGGCGCTCGCCCTCCCGGCTGAGCTCCTTTTGCAGCGCGAACACCGACTGCGGCCGCGACAGCGGATCAAGCGCCATGCACCACTCCACCACCTCGATCAGGTTGTCCGAATACACGCCGCGCATGCGCGAGAGCGACAGCGCCAGGCGGTCTTTTTCAAGCCGCTGCGGCGCGTCGTTGGGCGGGTAGCCCTGCATGCTGGAGTAGATGCACGCGCCGATGGCGTAGATGTCGGTCCAGGGGCCCATGGTGGAGTCGCGCCGGTACATCTCGGGCGCGGCAAAGCCGGGCGTGTACATGGGGCGGGTGAAGTTGCCCTCCTTGTTCAGCACCTCGCGCGCAGCGCCGAAGTCGATCATCACGGCGCGGTTGTCGTCGGTGATGAAGATGTTGGCCGGCTTCAAGTCCAGGTGCAGCATCTTGTGCTGGTGCACGATGCGCAGGCCGCGCAGGATCTCGTCGAACAGCGAGCGGATGGTGGACTCGCGAAACACCTTCTGCTTTTTCTGCTCGCGCGCGGTGACGATGAAGTCCTGCAAGGTCGCGCCTTCCAGGTAGTTCATCACCATGTACACGGTTTCGTGCTGGCGAAAGAAGTTGAGCACGCTCACCACCGAGGGGTGGGAGATTTGCGCCAGCGAACGGCCTTCCTCGAAAAAGCTTTTCAGGCCCAGGCGGTAGAGCGAGAGCTTCTCGGGCGCCACCCGCGGCACCAGCTCGCCAGGCTCGCGCAAAGTGAGGGCAGAAGGCAGGTATTCCTTGATGGCCACCTGCTGGCCTTCGTTGTCCACCGCCAGATACACCACGCCAAAACCGCCGGACGAAATCTTGCGCACCACGCGGTATCCGCCGATCACCGTGTCGGGCGCCAGGGATGCGGGTTTGAGCTTTGACATAATTTGCGGCAGAACACAAGGCAAACGGTGCGAAGGGGATGCGCGCCGCGTGTCTCGCAAGAGCACATCAGCCGCCCCCCTTTCGCACCGGGAAAAGTCGCATGGCAGTTTACAGTATGACCGGCTACGCAAGTGGCCAAAAAGACGCCGCTCCCGCCTCGGCAGACGGCACGGCAAGCACAAATGCACAGCGTCTGGCGATGGAGCTGCGCTCGGTCAACAGCCGCTTTCTCGATCTGGGCTTCCGCCTGCCCGACGAGCTGCGCCCGCACGAGCCCGCCCTGCGCGAGCTGCTGGGCAAGCACCTCAAGCGCGGCAAGGTGGAGCTGCGCGCCACCATCGAAGGCCACAACACCGCTGCCCTGCCCGAGCCGTCCATGCGCCTGCTGCAACGCCTGGGCACGCTGCAAGACCAGGTGCGCGCCTGGCTGCCCGACGCCGCGCCTTTGAGCTGCGCCGACGCGCTGCGCCTGGCCAGCGGCGCCGATGCCAGCCAGACCGACGCCGTGGCAGACGCCGTGCTGCCGCTGGCGCAGCACGTGCTGCAAGACTTCATCGCCGCACGCAAGCGCGAGGGCGAGCGCCTGGTGAAGCTGCTGCAAGAGCGCCTGACGGCCCTGCGCGCGCTGGCCGCGCAGGCCGGCCCGCTGGTGCCGCAGGCGGTGCAGGCGCAAAGACAGCGCTTTCTTGACCGCTGGGCCGAAGCGCTGGCCGGTGCCGACGCCAGCGTGTCACCCGAAGCCGCCCAGGAGCGCGCGCTGGCCGAAGCCACCGCCTTCGCCATCCGCATCGACGTGGCCGAAGAGCTGGGCCGCCTGGGCGCGCACCTGGACGAGATCGAGCGCGTGCTCAAGAAAGGCGGCGAAGCGGGCAAGCGCCTGGACTTCCTGATTCAGGAGCTGCACCGCGAGGCCAACACCCTGGGCAGCAAATCCGCCGCGCTGGAGCTGACGCGCATTTCGGTGGACATGAAGGTGCTGATCGAGCAGATGCGCGAGCAGGTGCAGAACATCGAGTGAGCGGCGGGCGGCAATTGCCCGCAGCGCTTGCCCTGCCCTGCTTGCACTGACAGACAGGGTGCGGGAGTATGTTCCCTCATACCACCAGATCTACGCCGCGGCCACCCAGTTGTCCAGCAGCAGCGCGGGCACGCGCGCAAACTCGCGTGTGTTGTTCGTCACCAGGGTCAATGCCTCGCTGCGCGCGTGCGCGGCGATGTGCAGGTCGTTCTCGCTGATGGGCCGACCCACGCGCTCCAGCGCGGTGCGGATCTGCCCGTAGTGCATGGCCGCCTTGGGGCCGTAGGGCAACACCTCAAGGCGCGAGGTGAAGCTTTCAACTGCGCGCAGGTTGTGTGCGGGCCGCGCGCTTTTTTCAGCCCCGTGATAAAGCTCCGCCAGCGTGATGCTGCTGATGCACAGGCCCTCGGCCTGGCGGTTGAAGACTTCCAATGCCTCGGGTGGGCGGCGCTTGATGACGTGGATGACGATGTGGGTGTCGAGCATGTGGCGCAGCATGGCTCACCACGCCTCTCGCTCTGCGGGTCGCTGCTCGGCCATGAAGTCGTCGTCAACCGGCGGCTCGTGCAAGAAAAAACTGTCCCACACGCGATCGACCGGCGTCAGGATGCGCTCGGGGCCGAGCGCGCGCACGTGGAGTTTTTTCACGTCGTCGTCAAAGCGCAGTTCGGCGGGCAGGCGCACGGCCTGCGAGCGGTTGTTCATGAAAACCGTGGCTTGTGCGGTCATGGCTGGCCTCCGAAAATGATGGATGCCAATTGTATATGCCATCAATCCTCAATGCCCCGCTGCGCCGGGATGCCGGCCTTGAAGGCGTGCTTGACGAGTGTCATCTCGGTCACGGTGTCGGCGATGTCGATGATCTCTTGCGGGCAGCGGCGGCCGGTGAGGCACACGTGCACGTCTTTGGGGCGCTGCTGCAAGGTGTGCAGCACGTCGTCCAGCGGCAGCCAGCCGTAGATGAGGGGGTAGGTGATTTCGTCGAGCACCACCAGAAAGTGTTCGCCGCCCAGGATGGCGGCCTTGGCTTTTTGCCAGCCTTCGCGCGCCAGTTCACCGCTGCGGTCCAGGTCCTTGCTTTTCCAGCTGAAGCCGTCGCCCAGGCCTTCGACGGGCAGGCCGATGTGTTCGCACATGCGGTGTTCGCCAAAGCGCGCGGTGGGCACTTTCATGAACTGGAACACGCGCACCTGTTTGCCGTGCACGTGCTGGCGGCCAAAGGCGCGCAGGGCCAGGCCAAAGGCGGCCGTGCTTTTGCCCTTGCCGTCGCCGGTGTTGACGAGGATCAGGCCGCGCCGCTCGCCCGCGGGCTTTTCGTGGCGGCGTTCGGTGGGTGGGGTTTCAGTTTGCATGGGGGCTTGGGTTTTCGGTTTCAGGTGGGCTTGGGGGTGGGCTGGCGGCCGCGTCGCAATGGGCCCGCAGGGGCGTGGGCGTCCATTGCAGCAGGCGAGTGGCGGCGATGTGGTCGACTTTCAGCGGCACGTCGTGCGGCGCTTCGATCGACAGCGCGGCCAGCGCCGCCGTGCCGCGAATGTCAACGCTGTGGTTGGGCGCGCTGACCCAGAGGCGGCGCACCTGCTGCGCATCCAGGCGCAGATCAAAAAAGCGGGCGCGGCAATCGGCGTCGGGCAGGCCGTGCACGCGCAGGCTGTCCACCGGGCCTTCGAAGTCGTTCAGGCTTTCTGCGTGCAGCGCCAGCCCGGGCAGCGCCCGGGCGGTGCGCACCCGCACGCTGCTGCGCCGCGCCTGCAAGGTGGTGACGTACGCGGGGACCTCGATGCCGACCGAGCCCACGAACGCCGGTTTGCCCGCAGCAGCGCCCGGCACTGCGGCGGATGCGTTGTGGCGCACGAACAAGGTGTCGCCCTGCACCACCAGCGCCACGCCGGGCAGCCGTTGGCCAGGCGCCCTGATGCGCACGCGCAGTGTGGGGTCGTCCAGCACGTCAAAGCGCGCGACGGGCTCCTGCGGGTGCTGGGGCTGCGCCCAGTCCAGCACCACGCGCCGCACGGCGGCGGCCTGGGCGGCGTCGAGCGTGAGCAGCGTCTCGTCGGCCTGGCGCGGCGCCAGGCGCCCCGCCACCAGCAGGCAGGCCCAGAACAGCAGCAGTGCGGCGGCCAGCAGCCAGGGGGCCAGGGGGCGGCGCGTGCTCATGTCAGCTTTTCATCGCGCTGACGCGCCACCCGCAGCCCACGACACGCGAGCGGCTTGTTTCTCTTGTGGGAGCGGGCTTCGGCCTGCACTGAAGATGTCGGGGGGTGTTTCATCTCAAGTCCCTTTCGCGCAGCGCGGCCAGCGCGGCCAGCCACAGCAGCGCGGGCACGCCCAGCCAGAAGACGAGGGTGAGCGCCGTCTGGGCGGCGGTGAGGTGCGCGTCGTCGTCCAGCCAGGCCAGCAGCACCTGCGGCCCGTCGCCCAGCGTCAGCACCAGCACCAGCAGCGTGATGAAAAACAGCGCCAGGCCCAGCACCAGCGTCTTGAAGGCCGCGCGCTGGCCGAAGTAGGCCAGCGTGGTGGCCAGATAGCCCTGCATGGCCGCGTAGACGATGAACCAGAGCCCATCGACCCGCGCCTCGGGCGTGAGGGCGCGGCTCAACCAGGGCAGGTAGAGCACGTATTCCGACCAGTGCGGCAAGCTGCCCGCGGGCTGTCTCGACAGCGCGTCGGCCAGCGCCACCCGGTAGGCCAGCGCGCCAGCGGGGGCGTACACCACGGCAAACACCAGTGTGTAGGCCAGTGGGTAGACCACCAGCAGCGTGACGGCCAGCAGCAGCCACTTTTCCAGCACCGAGGCCGGGCGCATCAAATAGACCAGCGCCGTCTCGCGCTGGTGCAGAGGCGCCAGCACGCGGTGCGCGTACAGATAGCCCGAAAACAGCAGGCCGGCGGTGAATACCACGGACTGCGCGCTTACGTCCAGCGCGCGGCCTTCGCTGGCCGCAATGGCCGCGCCCGCCAGCAGCGCGTGCACCACGCCCACGCCCAGCAGAAAAAACCCCAGCGCGCGCGCCTGCTCGGCCCCTTGCGCGCGCGCCAGGCGCAGCCAGCGGCGCGGCTCAAAGTGCTTGCCGGCGCTCATGCCCTGCCCTCCGTGGGCAATCCGTCCAAAGCCGCCAGCACCGCGTCCTGGTTGAGGCTGAGGGCTTTGTAGAGCAGCTCCAGTTGCAGCAGGTGGGCGCCCTCTTGCGCATCGGCGCGGCGCGCCACCCAGGCCCATTGGTCGCCCACGGGCTCTTGATGAATCAGGCGGTCAGCGCCCGGCAGCGCCTGCTCGGACAGGGCCACGCCCATGCTCAAGCGCTCGGCCAGCCGCGCCATGCTGACCGACAGCAGCAGCTGGCCCTGGTCGATGAACCAGACGTGGCCCAGCACGCTTTGCAAATCGTGCGCCTGGTGCGTGCTGATGAGCACGGTGCGCGCGGCGTGTTCGGGCCGCGCCATCAGTTGCCTGAACTGCGTGCGGCTGACGATGTCCAGGCCGTTGGTGGGCTCGTCCATTAGCAGCACGGGCGTGAGCGTGGCCAGCGCAAAGGCGATGGTGGCTTTTTTCTTCTGCCCCAGGCTCATGCCGTCAAAGCGCTGGGCGACGGGCACTTGCAGCTCGGCCAGATAAGCATCAAACAGCGCCCGCGAAAAGCGCGGGTAAAAGCCGCCATGGCTGCGCGCCAGTTGAGCGGGTGTGAGGTTGGGCAGGTGAAACTCTTCGGGCAGCAGGTAGATGCTGGCCAGAAAGTCCGCCGCCCGCGCGCGCGGCGTGTGGCCGCCGACGGTGACGTGCCCGCCCGCGGGCGTCAGCAGCCCGGCCAGCAGCTTGAGCAGGGTGGATTTGCCGCTGCCGTTGCGGCCAAACAGGCCGTAGATGCCGGGCTGGCCGATGTGCGCATCCAGCGCGTCAAACAGCGGCTGGCGGCGATAGCCGAAGGCCAGCGCCTGCACGCTGAGGGTGGCGGGCGAAGATGAGGGTGTGTGCATGCGGGCGATCATCTCAGTTGTCCAGGGCGCTGCCCGCCATCCGTGTCACCTGCAACGCATGACGAATGACCGCGCTCTGGCGAGCGCATGACAAATGACGCAAGGCAGCCACCCGAACAGCGCCTTTGTCATGTGTCATGGCGCGCCAGCGCCGGTCATTGAGCGAAGCGAAGTCATGTGTCATCGCAGGCCCCTGATGCCAATCTGAGCAAGGCCACCCACTGCCCTTGCAGCGGGTGCACGCGCAGCCGGTGGTCAAACACGGCGCTGATGGCCGCGTGCGTGGCCGCGTCGTCGGCGCTGCCGTGGTGCTGCACGCGCCCGGCCTGCACCACCACCACGTCGTCGGCGGCCAGCGCCATCGACACTTCATGCAGCACGCTGACCACCGTTGTGCCGCCTGCGGCAAGCGCGCGCACCACGGCCAGCCAGTCGGCCTGGTGCGGCGGGTCGAGGTGGGCCAGCGGCTCGTCCATCAGCAGCACCGGTGCCTGCACGGCCAGCGCGCGCGCCAGCAGCACGCGCTGGCGCTCGCCGCCCGAGAGCGCGCCCAGCCGGCGCTGGCGCAAATCCCACGCCTGCGTGGCGTGCAGCGCCTGGGTGACGGCGGCGCGGTCAGCCTCGGTGGGCGCGGCCAGCCAGGCGCGGTGCGGCAGGCGGCCCAGCATGGCCACGTCCCAGGCCAGCAGGTCGTCGGTGCCGGTTTCCATCTGGCCCAGCCAGGCCAGCTGCCGCGCGCGCTCGCGCGTGGGCCAGTCGCGCAAGGGGCGGCCCAGCAGGCCCACTTGCCCATCGCACGGCCCATCGCACGGCAGCAGCCCGGCCAGCACGCGCAGCAAGGTGGATTTGCCCGCGCCATTGGGGCCGACAATGCTCGTCCAGCGGCCAGCGGGCAAGCTGAGATCAATGTCGTGCAGGATGCGGCGCTTGCCGATGCTGGCGGCGGCAAATCGCGCGGTGAGGGCGTGGGGTTTCATGTGCCGCCCCGCGTGCGCTGGCGCATCAGCCACAGCAGATACACCCCGCCCAGCACCGCCGTGAGCACGCCCACGGGCAGCTCTTGCGGGGCGATGACCACGCGTGCGGCAATGTCGGCGGCCATCAGCAGCAGCCCGCCGGCCAGCGCCGACAGCAGCAGCAGTGGCCCGTGCGTGCAGCGCGTCAGCCCGCGCACCAAGTGCGGGGCCACCAGGCCGACAAAGCCGATCAGCCCCGTTTGCGCCACCGCCGTGCCGGTGCCCAGCGCCAGCACGGCAATCAGCAGCGCGCGCAGCGGCGCCAGCGGCATGCCCAGGCTTTGCGCGGTGGCTTCGCCCAGGGTGAGCGCGTCCAGCACGCGCGCCAGCACCCAGGCCGTGAGCAGCAGCGGTGCCAGCACGCCCGCCATCACCGCGCAGGCCGACCAGCCGACAAAGCCGGTGATGCCCAGCGTGAAGCCCTGCATGGCTTGCAGCACGTCCGGCTCGGCCAGCTGTACCAGATCGCGCACCGCGCCCAGCACATAGCCCACCACCACGCCCGCCAGCAGCAGGCGCAGCGTTTGCTGCACACCCTGGGCCAGCAGCAGCGCCAGGCCCACACCGGCCAGCGCGCCGACAAAGGCCGCGCCCGTCAGCCCCAGGCGGGCGAGCCAAGGCGAGGCCATGTGCGCCAGCGCCGCCCCGCTGGCCCCGCCCGCGGCCATGAGCGCAAAAGCCAGCGCCACCGCCAGCGCCGCGCCCGAGGCGCTGCCCAGCAGATACGGATCGGCCAGCGGGTTGCGAAACAGCCCCTGCGCCACCGCCCCCGACAGCCCCAGCAGCGCCCCCGCCAGCCACGCGCCCAGCGTGCGCGGCAGCCGGATGTCCCACACGATCTGCGCAGCCACCGCGTCATGCCGCGCATTCAGCACACTGTCAAAACCCGTGCTGCCCACACTCGCACCCACGGCCAGGCCCAGCAGGGCCAGGGCGAGCAGCAAGGCGGCGAGCCACGGGGGGGGGATGGTGGGTTTCATGGGGGGTTATCGAACAGCCGGAACAGCCGGACGCAGAGGACGCAAAGATTTCGCAGAGGACGCAAAAGGAATACCAGAAAAAGGTTTTTTGTAGGCTGGGTAGAGCGCAGCGAAACCCAGCTTCTTGCCCACGCCGCATGCTGGGTTTCGCCTTTGGCTCTACCCAGCCTACGAAGACTCAGCGGCTGCGCAGCAAGCCGCCCCCGTTGGCCGCAGAGCAGGCCGCGCCGAAACGCCGTGACCGGGGTTTCCCCGGTCACTGGCGTTTTCCCCCAGTGGGGGAAGACGCCGCAGGCGGCACGGGGGGCGTCCATTTCGCCACACACTCGGCCATCAGCCGCGCCGCTTCGGGCATGCGGGGGCCGGGGCGCACGAGCATGTCGCGCTCTTGGGCGTTGAACACGCACACGCGGCCTTCGCGCAGCGCCCGCAGGCCGGCCCAGCCGGGGCGGCGGGGCATGTCGGCGGCGCTTTGCTCGCTGCTCATGATGAGCGCGGGCGCGGCGCGCACCACCAGTTCGGGGTTGATCTTGGGGAAAGGCCCCAGCTCGGGGCCGATGATGTTCTGCAAGCCCAGCGCGGCGAGCAGCTCGCCCATGAAGCTGCTGGTGCCCGCCGCGTGCGGGGCGGGGCTGACTTCAAAGTACACGCGCTGGCCGCGCGCGGCGGCGGGCAGCGATTGCGCGGCGGCGGCCACGCCCGCGTCGATGCGGCGCATCAGCGCGTCGGCATCGCCCGCTTGCAGCACCTGCGCCAGCGTGTGCGCCACGCGGCGCACGTCGGCGCGGGTGCGCGGCTCCAGCGCCACCACGCGCAGGCCCAGCGCGCGCAGCCGCGTGCCCGCGCGCGATGAGGTGGCCATCAGCACCACGTCGGGCCGCAGGGCCACGATGGCCTCGATGCTCGGGTCGATGCCGCCGCCCACGCGCGGCAGCTTGTCCACGCTGGCGGGCCAGTTGGAATAGCGGTCCACGCCCACCAGCCGCTCGCATGCGCCTAAAGCGCACACGGTTTCGGTCAGCGAGGGCAGCAGGCTGACGATGCGCGCGGGCGGGGCGTCAAAGCGGGTGGCCTGGCCCGCGTCGTCGGTGACGGGGTACGCGTGGGCGTGAGCAACGGGTATCAACGCCAGCCACAGTGCCAACCACCGGCGGCGATCTGGCTCCTTCCCCCGCTGGGGGAAGGCGGGGATGGGGGCGCGCCGCTGTGCGGGCTGAGCGCGGTTGGGGGGGGGGGCCCCCCCCCCCCCCCCCCCGGCGGGGGGGGGGGGCGCGCGCCGGCGC
>JAUNTQ010000047.1:0-4926 GCA_030538605.1 Pseudomonadota bacterium | reverse complement strand
GGGTGCGGGGGGGGCGTGACCAGCGGTAAACACCCCCCCCCCCCGGCCCCCCCGGGGGGGGGGGGGGGGCCCCCCCCCCGGGGGGGGGGGGGGGGGGGGGGGCCCGCGCCGCTGTGCGGGCTGAGCGCGGTTTGCCCCCACCCCAACCCTCCCCCAGCGGGGGAGGGAGAAAAGCCCGACTGCCTTGCGAATGCTTCGCCACCACGCATTCATGGCTGCCCCTTCAAAGTCAGCGGCAGCCCCGCCGCCATCAGCGTGACGCGCTCGCACGCGGCGGCCACTTGTTGGTTGAGCGTGCCCAGCGCATCGACGAAGGCGCGCACCTCGCGCCCGAGCGGGATCACGCCCAGGCCGATCTCGTTGCCCACCAGCACGATGGGGCCGGGCGATTGCCGGATTGCCTCAATAAGCATAGCTTCTTGCGCTGGCCAGACAGGCGCTGACGGCTTATTTGATTCGGATCCATACAAGGGCATCAACAGCCCGGTCAGCCACAGCGTCAGGCAATCGACCACGCGCAGCGTGTCGGCCCCGCCCGCCTGGGCGATGGCGGCGGGCAGATCGCGCGGGGCTTCCAGCGTGGCCATGCCGGGCACGCGCTGGGCACGCTCGCGCTGGTGGCGGGCGATGCGCTGGCGCATCTCGTCGTCGTGCGGCTGGGCGGTGGCGATCATCACGGCGCGGCGCGCGGGCGCGGCAGCCAGCCAGGCGGCAGCCAGCAGCTCGGCGCGGCGCGACTTGCCGCTTTTCTGGCCGCCGAGGATGAGTTCGCTGCGGGCGATGTTCATGAGGGGCTCGTTTGTGGCGACAAAGACAGAGGGCGCGCAATGGCTGCGCGGCGACGGCGCAGCCATGCCAGCCGCACGGTGAAGCGGGCGTGGGTTG
The DNA here is from genome assembly GCA_030538605.1 of Pseudomonadota bacterium. Taxonomy (GTDB): domain Bacteria; phylum Pseudomonadota; class Gammaproteobacteria; order Burkholderiales; family Burkholderiaceae_C; genus Ottowia. The sequence goes on along the minus strand of JAUNTQ010000047.1, from coordinate 4,041 downwards.
CCCTCACCCCCACCCTCTCCCAGGGGGAGAGGGAGCAAAACCGGGGGGCGAGGGTTGTAGGCTGGGTAGAGCGAAGCGAAACCCAGCGTTCTCGCGAGCCGGTTTGCTGGGTTTCGCTTCGCTCTACCCAGCCTACGAAGAGAGGCACATACGCAAGCGCCAGCGGGCGCAGGTGCCGTGCAGTGTGACGGTGCCGATGCATGCTCACGACGCCCTTGAAAACAGTGCCGCCGTCGCCAGCGGGCTGCTGGCAAACCAGGCGTGGAAGTAGCTGGCGCGCACGCTGCCTTGGGCATGGACCGCTTCGCCGCTGGGGCGCACGCTGCCGGGCGCGGGGGTGGTGTGGGCGACGGCGGGTAGCGGCGTTTGGCAGCTGGAGTAATGGAAGGTGTGGCCGCGCAGAGGAGCGGAGGGTTCGTCAAGCGTGGGTGGCCCCCACCCCGACCCTCCCCCAGAGGGGGAGGGAGCAAGGCTCACACCCAGCGCTGCCGCTGCGTCGGACCACGCCTGCATGCCCAGACCGGCGAGTTTTTTCTGCATGGTCACGCGCCCGGGCAGCAGGCCCCACAGGACGTGCGCCGTGCCGTCAGCGGTGACGAGTTCGTCAAACAAGGCCATCATGCCGCCGCATTCGGCCCAGATGGGCTTTTTGCCTTCTGCATGCCTGCGCAAACCGCTCTTCAATTCAGAGCAACCAGACAACGCCGCCGCATGCAGCTCGGGATAGCCGCCGGGCAGCCACACGGCGTCGCATGCGGGCAGCGCATCGCCCGCCAGGGGCGAGAAGAACACCACGCGCGCGCCCAGCGCGTGCAGGCATTCGATGTTGGCGGCGTAGATGAAGGCAAAGGCCGCATCGCGCGCCACGGCCACGGTGCGCCCGGCCAGCAGCGGGGGCACGGGCACGGCCTCGGGCGCATCGAAGGGCACGGCCCAGCGTGCGCGCCATTCGGCCAGCGGCATCCGGCCCAGCGGGGTGTCGGCCAGCAGGTCGGCGGCGGCGTCCAACCGGGCCAGCGCCTCGGCCTGGCCCAGCTCGTGCGCGGCGACCAGGCCCAGGTGGCGCTCGGGCAGGCGCATGGCATCGCTCTTGGGCAGGTGGCCCAGCCATTCGCCCGGCGATTCAAGCGCGCCTTGCAGCAGGCGCGCATGGCCCGCGCTGGCCACGCCATTGGCCAGCACGCCGGCCCAGGGCAAGGGGCCACGGCTGTGCTCCTTGTAGTGGCGCAGGCCGTGGGCGACGGCACCCAGGGTTTGCGCCATGCTGCCGGTCTGCACCACGGCCAGCACGGGCACGCCCAGCAGGCGGGCCAGGTCGGCGGCGCTGGGCGTGCCGTCGTGCAGGCCCATCACGCCTTCGATCAATACCACGTCGGCCTCGCGCGCGGCGGCGTGCAGGCGCGCGCGCATGTCGGCTTCGCCGGTCATCCACAGGTCGAGGTTGTGCACCGGCGCGCCGCTGACGAGCTGGTGCCAGAAGGGGTCGAGAAAATCCGGCCCGCACTTGAACACGCGCACCCGCGCCCCGCCCCGCGCCAGCAGCCGCGCGAGCGCGGCCACCACCGTGGTTTTGCCCTGGCCGGAGGCGGGCGCGGCGATCAGCAGGGCGGGGCAGATTGCTTCTGTATTCATAGCTTTTTGCGCTTTCATGTAAAGCGCTTTAGCCGAATTTCACCCATTATTTTGGCGACCAACGCAGCCCCACGTAGAACGTGCGCGGCGGCTGGGCATAGCCGCGTGCCAGCTCGTATTGCTTGTCGCCCACGTTGTCCACGCGCGCCAGCAGCGTCCATTCGCGTGCGATGGTGGTGCTGGCGTACAGGTTGACCAGGCCGTAGCCGCCCAGGCGGCGGGTGTTGGCGGCGTTGTCCCAGCGGTGGCTGCTGGCGCGCCATTCGGCACCGAAGGTCCAGTCGTTGCCGCCGATGTTGACGCGGTGGTCGGCGGCCAGCTTGATCTGGCGCTTGGCGCGGCGGGCAAGCTGCTTGCCGGTGTCGAGGTTCTCGGGGTCTTGCAGGTCGAGCGAGCCGCTCAGGTTCAGGCCGCCCAGGCGTGTGCTGGCGTTGAAGGCAATGCCCTGGTAGCGCGCGCGGCCGGTGTTGGCGTAGCAGCCGAAGTCCGATGCGCATGCGCCTGCCGCGCCAAAGCCGATGAGGTTGCGCATGCGGTTGCGGTACACGGTCACGCCCGCTTGCGTGCCGCCTTGGGCGTAGCGCACGCCCAGCTCCATGTTGCGGCCTTTTTCGGGTGCCAGCGCGGGCTGGCCGTAGTCGCTGAAGCGCTGGTAGAGCGTGGGCACGCGAAACGAGGTGCCCACCGCCGCCGTGGCGCGCCAGCCGGGCGCGAAGCCGAAGCCGTAGGCCACGCCGCCGGTGGTTTCGCCGCCGAACTCGCTGTCGCGGTCGTGCCGCAGGTTGACCTGCACGGTATGCGCGCCGGCGCTGTAGCCATAGCCCAGGGCCAGGGCGTTCTGGTGGCGGCCCTGGTCGATGGGGGCGTTGACCAGGTGGTCTTCGCGCCGCTCCAGCGTGGCGGTGGTCAGGTGCGCGCCCTGGCGCCATTCGTTTTGCAGCAAGTAGTTGCGCAGCGTGGTTTCGGTGAGATAAGGCGAGGGCGTGGTCTCGTAGCGCTGGCGCGATTCGCTCACCGACAGGCGCGTGCTGTAGTGCTTCGTCCACTGCGCCGACCAGCTGGCGCCCAGGGTGCCCAGGCGGTTCAGGGCGTGGTCGTCCAGGCCGGGGGCAAAGCCGTCGTACTGCGTGTCCTGGCGGGAATAGGTGCCGGTGAGGTCGACGCGGTGGGCGGGGTTGATGCGCCAGCCCAGGCTGCCGCTGGCGGCGCTGCCGCGGTAGCCGTCGCGGTCGGGGTTGCCGTCCTCCGGCTTGACGTTGTAGCCGCGGCTGACGTTGCGCTCGACGCCCAGCGCGTAGTCCACCGCGCCGCTGCTGCCGGAAAAGCCCGCCTCCAGCCGGCCCGTGCGGCGGTTGCCCGCGCCCACGCCCACGTAGGGGCTGAAGGCGCCCTCGCCCTGTTTGGTGAAGATCTGGATGACGCCGGCCACGGCGTCGGAGCCGTAAACCGCCGCCGCCGCGCCGCGCACGATCTCGATGCGCTCGATTTGCCCCAGCGCAATGCTCTCCCACGGCGCACCGCCGGTGCTTTGCGTGTCCACGCGCACGCCGTTGACGTAGACCGCCGTGAAGCGCGTTTCCGCCCCGCGCATGAAGACGCTGGTGGTGGTGCCGGGGCCGCCGTTGCGCGACAGCTCCAGCTGCGGCTGGCGTGCCAGCAGGTCGGCGATGTTGACCGCGCCGCTGCGGCGGATGGCAGGCTCGTCGATCAGGGTCACGTCGGCCAGCACGTCGGTCAGCGGCTGGGCCACGCGCGTGGCGGTGACCACGGTGTCGGTCAGCGTCTCGGGCGACAGTTGCGCAACGGTGGTCGCTTCCTGGGCCAGGGGCTGCGCCACGGCGGGCGCAAGCGCCGCAGCGGCGCACAGCCAGGCAGCGGCGCGGGCCGACGCGGTCAGCCGAAAACAGGGCAAGGGATTTTTCATGGGAAAAGGCAAGTGACGTGGCTGCCCCCTGCCGGCTTCCCCGCCGGCCACTGGGGCGACATGGCCCGTGCGCGCCAAGGGTGCGCGCACGGGCCTCCTCGTTGGCCGGTATCCGGGCTGGCGGAGGTCACTCCCTGAGCCTCGCCTTCCCGGCCAGGCCTTTTTTCAAAGGCGGCGGCCAGTGGCGGTGTGAGGCAGGAGCCGACGCCCAAGGCGTCATCCGCTTACCGTTGCGGGGGCAGCGCAGGTTAGGTGGCGGCTTGGCGCAGCCACCCCCCTGCTTCCCGTTGAACCGCGCCCGTGTGAACCACGGCGCGCGAGCACCAACGGGCGCGATTGTAGAAGGGGGCGTTGAGCGTGCTTGATGCGCCACGTTGGATGGCTCCGGCATTCCCGCCCAACGCTCAACGCCAAACGCCCAACCGCTCCCCGCTGTCAACCCAAAATAGAAATGTCCCCTTTTCCCCCAAATAGAAATGTCCCCT
>JAUNTQ010000195.1 GCA_030538605.1 Pseudomonadota bacterium | reverse complement strand
GCTTGAAGCAGCATTTTGCGCACAAGCTCAAGCTGCTGGAAGGCTTCAAGGGGCTCTCCCGCCAGCGGGAGAGGGAGCAAGACACGCGAGCACGGGCTGTCTGAGGCTTCTTGTTCTTCTCGTCGCTATGGCGCGGCGGCCAGCGTGCTGAGCAACTGCAGGAGGGCGTTGGCCGGCTCGCTCAAGTGCCGGGCTGCCCGGTGAACCAGCCCGACATCGCGGTGGAAGGTGTGCGCGCCCAGGTCGATGGCGCGCACGGCCGCAGGCCAGCGGCGCTGGGTGACGGTCTGCGGCACCAGCGCCACGCCCACGCCGTTGGCGACCAGCTTGACGATGGCGTCCAGCTCATCGGCTTCGCACACCTCGCGCGGGCTCACGTGCATGCTCCGCAGAAAGCGATCCACCTGCCGGCCGCCGAACGATGAACGGTCGTAGCGGATGAAGGGCTGACTCGACAGCAGTTCGGCCCAGTCATCGCCTGGCGTGCCTCGCGGCGCGATCAAGCGAAAGGGCTCGTGCGCCAGGGCGGTCCAGCGCAGGTCGCTTTGCAGCGAGAAGGGCGGGCGGATGACCGCCGCCATGTCGATCTCTCCCGCATCGACGAGGTTCACCAGCGCCATCGACAGGCCGGGGATGACGCGCGTGCGGCAGCCGGGGCGTTGCCGATGGAACTTCGCCAGCGCGTCGGGCAGCAGCGAGCGCTGCAAGGATGCGATGGCGCCGATGTTCACCCGCACGCTGGCCGGCAGGCCGACCGCAGGGGCGCCCAGATGGTTGTAGAGGTGGATCAGTTCCTGCGCCTGCACCAGCACTTGCCGGCCCATCCGGTTGAGGCGGGCCGTGCGCCCGATGCGGTCGAACAGCGCGAACCCCAGCGCTTGCTCCAGGCGCTGCATCTGGGCGCTGACGGCAGCTTGCGTCAGCCCGATCCTGTCGCCCGCGGCCGCGAAGGTGCCTTCACGGGCCACGGCGATGAGCGTCTTCAGTTCGCGGATCATTCATCAATTCGATTTGTGGTTGTGAAAAATATATATTGATTTTTCTTTTCAGCAAGCACGCCTACGATGGGCCGGTGGCCTTGCCGCCCGGCATGGCACGACACCCCGACCCCCAGCACCATCAAGGATTGTTCCCATGAGCCTGTCTCCCTTTCACCTGGCCATCCCGGTTTACGACCTGCCCGCCGCGCGCCGTTTCTATGGCGAGGTGTTCGGCCTCTCCGAAGGCCGCTCCAGCACGCAATGGGTGGACTTCGACTTCTACGGCCATCAACTGGTGATCCACGAACACCCTCAGACGGCTTCCCAGGCGCATGTCGGCACCAACCCGGTGGACGGGCATGACGTGCCGGTGCCGCACTTCGGCATCGTCCTCGAATGGGCGCAATGGGAAGCGCTTGCCGAACGCCTGAAATCCTTCGGCACCGCGTTCGCCATCGAGCCTTACATCCGCTTTCAGGGCCAGGTCGGCGAGCAGGCCACCATGTTCCTGTTCGACCCCTGCGGCAACGCCCTGGAGTTCAAGGCGTTCAAGGACATGGGGCAGCTTTTCGCCAAATAGCCCGCAGGCCACCGGCCTGGGCGCGGGCAGAGCGCCGAAGTCCTCAGCGCATGCAGGTGCGCGGGTTCAGCTGCCAAGCGCCGGCCAGCGCTGGCGCAGCCACAGCCAGGCCACCAGGCCCACGGCCATGAAGGCGGCCGACATCAACGCCAGGCCGATGGCCGAGTGCATGACCAGGGGCGCGACTGCACCGGCCACGATGCCGTTGGCCACCGAGCCGATCACCGCCTGCAGCGACGAGGCCAGGCCGCGCCGCGTGGGATGCAGATCGAGCACCAGCAGCGTGACCACCGGCACCATCAGCGCCCAGCCGAAGGCAAATGCGGCAATGGGCCACAGCGACCACCACACGCTGGCGGGAGCCAGCACGTTGGCGGCGATGTTGAGCACCGACACCACCAGCATGATGCGAAAGCCCTGCATGATCTGGTTCTTCGGCAGCACCTTGCCCGCCTTGCGCCCCGACAGCCACGAGCCGGCCATGATGCCCCCGATGGTGAGCACGAAAAACCAGAAGAACTGCGTGGGCCGCAGTTGCAGCACGTCGCCCAGAAACGCGGGTGCCGACAGCACGTACAGGAACAAGCCGTTGAACGGCACGCCCGAGGCCAGCGCCAGCAGCAAAAAGCGCGGATCGCTCAGCAGCTCGGCGTAGCCGCGCATGAGGTTGCCCACCTGAAAGGGCTGGCGTTCGTCGGCGTGCAGGGTCTCGGGCAGCAGGCGCCAGTTGGCCACCCACAGCACCACGCCCACGCCCACCAGAAACCAGAAAATGGTGTGCCAGTCCACGTATTCGGCGATGACGCCGCCGATGATGGGCGCGATGGCCGGGGCCACGCCGAAGAAGATGGTGATCTGGCTCATCACCTTCTGCGCGTCGGCGGGCGGAAACATGTCGCGCACGACGGCGCGCGAGACGACGATGCCCGCGCCGGTGGACAAGCCCTGAAGCGCACGGAAAAAGATCAGCTGCCCCGGCGTTTGCGCCAGCGCGCAGCCCACCGACGCCAGCACGAACACGGCCAGCCCCCACAGGATGACGGGCCTGCGGCCAAAGCTGTCGGACAGCGCGCCATGAAACAGGTTCATGAACGCAAAGCCGAACAGGTAGGCGCTGAGCGTTTGCTGCATCTGCACCGGCGATGCGTTCAGCGACTGGCTGATGGCGGCAAAGGCGGGGATGTAGGTGTCGATGGAGAACGGCCCCAGCATGCCCAGCATGGCCAGCAGCACGGCCAGTGCCCAGCGGGGGGCTTTCCACAGGTGTTGGGCTTCGGGGTTCATCTCAGTTATCCATAGCGCTGCGCACCACCCGCATCGCATGAAACGGCAGCGGTGCGCGATGACGAATGACTGCGCTCTGGCGAGCGCATGACAAATGACTCAAGGCATCCATCTGCACAGCGCCTTTGTCATTTGTCATTTGTCATGGCGCGCCAGCGCCAGTCATGGAGCGAAGCGAAGTCATTTCTCATTCCAGGCGATTCAAAAAAATAGCGGTCAGCGCTTGAAAATAAAGCGCTGGCCGCGTTCTTGCCTTGAAAAAGATTACTGGTTATCGACAAAGCTGCGCAGCTTGTCGCTGCGGCTGGGGTGCTTGAGCTTGCGCAGCGCCTTGGCTTCGATCTGG
>JAUNTQ010000194.1 GCA_030538605.1 Pseudomonadota bacterium | reverse complement strand
TCATCGAAGCCGACTACCGCGACCCCGACGCCCTGCGCGAACTCGCCGCGCGCGCGCAGGCCATCACCACCGAATTCGAGAACGTGCCCGCCGAAAGCCTGGCCGAGCTGGCGCGCACGCGCAGCGTCTCGCCCGCCGCCGATGGCGTGGCCATCGCCCAAGACCGCATCCGCGAAAAAGCCCACTTCGCCCGCTGCGCGGCCACCGCAGGCGGCGTGCCGCCCGCGCCCTACGCGGTGATTGAAACCGCCGCCGACCTCGCCGCCGTGCCCGACGCGCTGCTGCCCGGCATCCTGAAAACCGCGCGCCTGGGCTACGACGGCAAAGGCCAGGCGCGCGTGGCCACCCGCACCGAGCTGGCCGTTGCCTGGGAGCAAATGGGCCGCGTCGCCTGCGTGCTGGAGCACATGCTGCCGCTGGCCGCCGAGTGCTCCGTCATCGTCGCGCGCGGGCAGGGTGGTCAGGTGGCCTGCCTGCCCGTGCAGCGCAACCTGCACCGCGGCGGCATCCTCGCCGTGACCGAGGTGTATGAAGGAAACGTGCCGTCAGCGCTTGCCGAACAAGCGCAAAAAGCTACTATAAAGATAGCAAACGAACTCGACTACGTCGGCGTGCTGTGCGTCGAGTATTTTGTGCTCGAAGGCGGCACCCTCATCGTCAACGAGATGGCCCCGCGCCCGCACAACAGCGGCCACTACACCGTGGACGCGTGCGACTTCTCCCAGTTCGACCTGCAAGTGCGCACCCTCGCCGGCCTGCCGCTGCCCGCGCCGCGCCAGCACAGCGCGGCCATCATGCTCAACCTGCTGGGCGATCTGTGGTTCGCCCCCGACGGCGCACCGCGCCCCCTGCCCTGGGGCGAAGTGCTCGCCCTGCCCGGCGCGCACCTGCACCTCTACGGCAAGACCGAAGCCCGCCGTGGCCGCAAGATGGGCCACCTCACCCTCACCGGCCCCGACACCGCCAGCGTGCGCGAACGCGCGCTGCGCGCGGCAGCGCTGCTGGGGATGGAGGCGTTTTGAAGCGGCCATGATCCTCGACGGCCAAACCCCCGACGCCATCGCCCGCGCCGCCGACGCGCTGGCGGCGGGCCAATTGATCGGCCTGCCCACCGAAACCGTTTACGGCCTGGCCGCCGACGCGGGCAACGACGCGGCGGTGCGCGGCATCTTCAGCGCCAAGGGCCGGCCTGCCGACCACCCGCTCATCGTGCACGTGGCGGGCGCGGGCGACGTGGCGCACTTTGCGGCCAGCGTGCCCGCGTTTGCGCAAAAGCTGATCGACGCCTTCTGGCCCGGCCCGCTCACCCTCATCCTGCCGCGCCGCGCGGGCGTGGCCGATGCGGCGGCCGGCGGGCACGCCACCGTGGGCCTGCGCTGCCCGGCGCACCCGGTGGCGCAAGGCGTGCTGGCGGCGTGCGCCGCGCGCGGCGTGCACGGCCTGGCCGCGCCCAGTGCCAACCGCTTTGGCCGCATCAGCCCGACCACGGCGGCGCATGTGGCGGCGGAGTTTGGCGACGAGCTGCTGGTGCTTGACGGCGGGCCGTGCGCGGTGGGCATTGAATCGACCATCGTCGACTGCACGCGCGGCGCGCCTGTGTTGCTGCGGCCCGGGCAGGTGGGGCGCGCGGACATCGAGCGCGTGACCGGCGTCAAAGTGCTATTGAAAGACGAGCTTTCCGCGCCTGACCCGCAAGCGCCGGGCACCCTGGCCGCGCACTATGCGCCGCGCGCCAGGCTGCGGCTGATGGACGCCGCCATGCTGCGCGCGGCGCTGGGCGTGCTGGGGGCGGATGCGCGCCACATCGCCGTGTGGGCGCGCACGCCGCTCAAGAACGACGCGCCACACCTGCTGCTGGGCCGCATGCCGAACGATGCCGCCGCCGCCGCGCATGCGCTGTTTGCCACGCTGCGCGGCTTTGACGAGGCGGGCGTGAAGCTGATCTGGGTGGAGACGCCGCCGGACGATGCCGCCTGGGATGGCGTGCGCGACCGGCTGGTGCGGGCGGCAGCATCTTGATAAAAAGTAGCTGCTCGCGTACGGTATTAGCCATTTTCATATACAAACATATCTGAAAATGGCTAATGCCGTACGCAAGCAGCTATGTTTTTATAGCCAAATCCAGCAATCATCCCACACCGTTCGTCCTGAGCTTGTCGAAGGACTTGGTGGGTAGCGAAACAGGCTTCGACAAGCTCAGCCCGAGCGGGCGATGGGCTGTCGGATGAGCGGTGGAATCAGCTGCAAACCGAATCAGCCATTCATCACGAACACCTTGCCGGGGTTCATGATGTTCTGCGGGTCAAGCGCCTGCTTGATGGTGCGCATCATGGCCACCGCGCCTTCGCCGGCTTCGTCCACCAGAAAGCCCATCTTGTGCAGGCCCACGCCGTGCTCGCCGGTGCAGGTGCCTTGCATGGCGATGGCGCGGGCGACGAGGGTGTGGTTGAGGGCTTCGGCGCGGGCGCGTTCGTCTTCGTTGTCGGGGTCGATCAGGTAGCCGAAGTGAAAGTTGCCGTCGCCCACGTGGCCGACGAGAAAGTAGGGGATGCCTGACGCATCGGCTTCGGCCACGGAGTCGAGCAGGCAGTCGGCCAGGCGGCTGATGGGCACGCAGGTGTCGGTGGAGATGGCGCGGCAGCCGGGGCGGCTTTGCACGGCGGCGAAGTAGGCGTTGTGCCGCGCTGTCCACAGGCGGGTGCGTTCTTCGGGCGTGTCGGCCCATTGAAAGGCCGCGCCCTGGTGCTCGCTGGCGATGTGCTGCACGGTTTCGGCCTGTTCGCGCACGCCGGCGGGCGAGCCGTGAAACTCCATCAGCAGCATGTGGCCCACGGGCAGGTCGAGCTTCGAGTGGCGGTTGACCAGCGCCACGGTGGCCGCGTCGATCAGCTCCACGCGCGCAATGGGCACGCCCAGCTGAATGGTCTGGATGACGGTGTTCACCGCATCGCCAATGCTCGGAAAGCTGCAAATGGCGGCGGACACGGCTTCGGGCAGCGGGTAGATGCGCAGGGTGACTTCGGTGATGACGCCCAGCGTGCCTTCGCTGCCGACGAACAGGCGCGTGAGGTCATAACCGGCGCTGCTTTTCTTGGCGCGCGTGCCGGTGCGGATGGCCTGGCCCTGCGCGGTGACGACTTCCAGCGCCAGCACGTTCTCGCGCATGGTGCCGTAGCGCACGGCGTTGGTGCCG
>JAUNTQ010000193.1 GCA_030538605.1 Pseudomonadota bacterium | reverse complement strand
ACACCATGCGCACCCAGGTCGCCATCGTCGGCGCCGGCCCCTCGGGCCTGCTGCTCGGCCAGCTGCTGCACAAGGCCGGCATCGACAACGTCATCGTCGAGCGCGTCAGCGGCGAATACGTGCTGGGGCGCATTCGCGCCGGCATTCTGGAGCAGGTCACCATCGACCTGGTGGATGAAGCCGGCGTGGGTGCGCGCATGCACGCCGAAGGGCTGATGCACGGCGGCATCGAGCTGCTGTTTGGCGGCCAGCGCCACCGCGTCGATCTGCACAAGCACAGCGGCGGCAAGCACGTGATGGTCTACGGCCAGACCGAGCTGACGCGCGACCTGATGCAGGCGCGCGCCGCGGCCGGGCTGGCCACCGTCTACGAAGCCCGGCACACCGCCGTGCACGGCTTCGATGGCGACAAGCCGTATGTCACCTACGAAACGAACGGGCAACAGCACCGCATCGACTGCGACTTCATCGCCGGCTGCGACGGCTTTCACGGCGTGTGCCGCGCCAGCGCGCCGCGCAGCGCGATCAAGGAATACGAGAAGGTCTACCCCTTCGGCTGGCTGGGCCTGCTGTCCGACACGCCGCCGGTGTGCGACGAACTCATCTACGTCAACAGCCCGCGCGGCTTTGCCCTGTGCAGCCAGCGCAGCACCACGCGCAGCCGCTACTACCTGCAGGTGCCGCTGACCGACAAGGTGGAAGAGTGGAGCGACGACGCCTTCTGGCAAGAGCTGCGCCTGCGCCTGGACGACGAAGCGCGCGCGGCGCTGGTCACCGGCCCCAGCATCGAAAAAAGCATCGCCCCGCTGCGCAGCTTCGTCACCGAGCCGATGCGCTTTGGCCGCATGTTCCTAGCCGGCGACGCGGCCCACATCGTGCCGCCCACCGGCGCCAAGGGACTGAACCTGGCGGCCACCGACGTGAAGTATTTGTTCGACGCGCTGGTCGAGTTCTATCGCGAAAAGAGCGAAGCCGGCCTGAACCACTACTCAGCCAAGGCCCTCGCGCGCGTCTGGCGCGCCGAACGCTTTTCATGGTGGTTCACCCAGCTCATGCACCGCTTTCCGCACGAAGACCGCATCGCCGAAAAGCTGCAACTGGCCGAGCTGGACTACCTCGTGCATTCGGATGCGGGCCTGACCACCCTGGCCGAGAACTACGTGGGCCTGCCGCTGGATTTCGGGGCGCAGCGCCCCTGACTGCCGCGCTGCCGTCCGTATTGGCAAGATCAGCAACGCCGCCACGGGCGTCGAGGGCAGAGGGTGACCCTGGCCGCCGCCGTCAAGCGCCTGTCGGCCTCGGTCAAGCTGGCGATGGACATGCTGCGCAAAGGCAAGGCCGGTTGAGCCCATCCCCAAAGCCGCGACCACATCAGACACCACCAGACAAGACAAGCCAGGGGGGAGACAAAAACCAAATGCCCAATGAGCAAAGCAGGCTGGTGCTGGCCAGCCGGCACGCACGGGCCTTTCAGCGCGCGCTCCAGCAACGGCTGGGCGCCCGGCTGGCCGACATGGCCGCCCCGGTCAAGCAGCTGGAAGGCTTTGGCCTGGGCGACGAAGTCCCCAGCCGCCCGCAGGCCAAGTCGCGCGACATCAAGGCTGCCGACTGGGATAAGCTTGAAGCGATGGCCGTTGACGTATCAGGCCCGGTGGGCACCCTGCTGATACAGCAAATCAAAAGCCAGATGCCTGTGGCCACCTCGCTGGCCTTGGCCGTCGAAACCATTGCACACGAGCTGGGCGAGCAAGGCGATCCCTTCCGGCAGCTCGCCAAACGCCTGACTGGATAGAGATTTGAACCTGCCCGAAGCCCCGTCCACCACCCGCCCGCGTGCGCCCAGGCCGCTGGCGGGCATCCGCATCGTCAGCCTGGCGCTCAACCTGCCCGGCCCCGCGGCGCTGATGCGCCTGCAAGGCATGGGCGCGCGCTGCCTGAAGGTGGAGCCGCCGGGGCCCGGCACGACGCCGGCGGGCCGCCCGATCAGCGGCGACCCGATGGGCCAGTACGACGTGGGTGCCTACAACGCCATGCACCACGACGTGCGCGTGGTGCAGATGGATCTGAAAACCGAGCGCGGGCAGGCCCAACTGGCGCGCGAGCTGCTGCGCGCCGACTTGCTGCTGACCTCGTTTCGCCCCTCGGCGCTGGCCAAGCTGGGCCTGGACTGGAAGGCGCTGCGGCGCAGCCACCCGCACCTGTCGATGGTCGAAATCGTCGGCGCACCGGGCGAGCGCGCCGACGAACCCGGCCACGACCTGACCTACCTGGCCGAGGCCGGCCTGGTCACCGGCACCGAGCTGCCCCCCACCCTGCTGGCCGACATGGCCGGCGCGCTGATGGCCAGCGAAGCCGCGCTGTCGGCGCTGATGCAGGCGCGCGCCTCGGGCCGCGGCCAGCACCGGCAGGTGGCGCTGTCCAGTGCTGCCCAATGGCTGGCGCTGCCGCGCAGCTGGGGCCTGACGCTGCCCAGCGGCGCCGTGGGTGGCGCGCACGCCGGCTATCGCGTGTATGCATGCAAAGACGGCCGCGTGGTCATCGCCGCGCTGGAGCCCCACTTTGCCGCCGCGCTGTTTGCCGCTGCGGGCCTGCCGACGCCGGATGCGCGCGCGCCCTTTGCCCCGCAGGCGCGCGAAGCCATTGCCGCCTGGGCGCTGGGCAAGACGCGCCGGCAGCTCGACGCGCTGGCGCGCACGCACGACATTCCGCTGCACACGCTGCCGCGCTGAAAGCACCGAAAAAAACGCGTGCCATACGGGCCACGCGCGCTGCACAATCGGCGCCAGCCTTAGAGGAGACTTGCCATGCGCAGCAGCGACATCTCTTTTTACATCGACCAGGACGCGCCCGGCTTTCGCACCACCACGGGCCTGCTGCCCACACCGGAGCTGGAGATCAGCGCCTGCGCGCTCACGGTGGGCGACACGGTGAGCTTTCCCCACCACCGCAACCGCGTGTACCGCGTGGTCAGCCGCCACTGCAACGCCGGCGCCGACATGGACGAGCCGCAATGGCTGGTGCGGCTGGAGCCGGTGACGCGCGCAACGGATTGACGGCGGTGCGGCCATCCGGCTCTGGGTGAGCGGCGCTGCCCGCAGCAAGCGTCATTCCATTTATAGCTAGACCCGAGAACAATCAGACGTTTCTTGCTCCCTCCTCGCTGGGGGAGCAACTGTGTTCAAAGTCAAGTGTTTTTCATGGATATATCAGTGA
>JAUNTQ010000046.1:5251-23577 GCA_030538605.1 Pseudomonadota bacterium | reverse complement strand
GATATATCCATGAAAAACACTTGACTTTGAACACAGTTGCTCCCCCGCTGGGGGAAGGAGCCAACAGCCAAAAATCTGTCGGCTTGTTGATGGGATTGACCATAACCGGCTCGCGAGAACGCTGGGTTTCGCCTTCGGCTCTACCCAGCCTACAGGGATTCGCGTCCTTCGCGTTCGGCTGTTCGACCGTTCGCCAGCAAGCCCCAAGCCCCTACACCGCCAGCGCCGGATACCGCTCCGCCAACAGCGCCTCCAGCCCGAACTCATGCAGCAGCGCGCGCAGCCGCTCACCCGCGCTGCGCTTTTTCCGGCCCGTGTGGCGCGCGATGATGAGTTCGTTTTTCAGGCTGTGCTCCCAGCCCACCAGCTCGGTCACGGTGACGGCATACCCCTGCGACTCCAGGTACAGACAGCGCAGCACGTTGGTCAGCTGACTGCCCAGCTCGCGCGTGTGCAGCGGGTGGCGCCACAGCTCGGCCAGGGGTGTGCGCGCCAGTTGCAGCGCTTTCGATTGGCGCAGGCGCGCGGCCAGCTCGGCCTGGCAACAGGGCACCAGCACCATGGCTTGCGCCTGCTTTTGCAGGCCGAAGGCGATGGCGTCATCGGTGGCGGTGTCGCAGGCGTGCAGCGCCGTCACCACGTCGATGCGCGCAGGCAGCGCCGCGTCGTGCGCGGCATCGGCGGCGGCAATGTTCAAAAAGCGCATGCGCTCGAACCCCAGGCGCTCGGCCAACTGGCGCGAGCGCTCGACCAGCTCGGCCCGCGTTTCGATGCCGTACACCATGCCGCTGCCCTGCGCTTTCAGCAGCAGGTCGTACAGGATGAAGCCCAGATACGACTTGCCCGCGCCGTGGTCGGCCAGCGTCAGCTCGCCCGCGTGCGGGGCCAGGCGCGCCAGCTCGGTTTCGATGAACTGCACCAGGTGCGCCACCTGCTTGAGTTTGCGGCGCGAATCCTGGTTGAGCCGCCCATCGCGCGTGAGGATGTGCAGCGCCTTCAGCAGTTCGACCGACTGGCCGGGGCGCAGCTCGGGCAGGTGTGGGGCTTCAGTGGTCGTTGCCGCTTTTCGATGGGCTTTGCTCACGGCTGGCCTTTCTGCTTTGCCGCGCCCGGCCCCACGTCCAACGCGGCCCAGCCTGCGTGGCCAAGCTGCGTCAGTGCCGCCATGTTGGCTTCATAGAGGGTTTCGGCTTCGGGAAATGCAGCCACGGCGCGGTCAATGCTGGCTTCGCGGATCAGGTGCAGCGTGGGCCAGGGGGCGCGGTTGGTGGCGTTGGTGATGTCGTCTTCGTCTGTGCCCGCAAACTGAAAGCGCGGGTGAAAGGGGGCGATTTGCAGCGTGCCTTCCAGCCCCAGCTCGGCTAGCAGCGCGTCGGCGTCATCCAGCAGGTCGTTGAAGGCCAGAAAGTCGGCAAAGCCCTGCGGGGCCATCAGCAGCGTGGTTTCGCGCACCTCGGGCGGGGCCTCGGCCAGCGCCAGCAGCTCGGCGCGCAGGCGGGCAAGCAGCGCGTGTGCGTCGTTGCCCTCGCACACGGCGTAGTGAATCTGGCCCTTGGTGTGCGGCGCTTTGGCGAAGGGGCACAGGTTCAGGCCGATGACGGCGCGCGTGAGCCAGCGGCGGGTGTCGGCAATGACGGCATCAGGGGCGGTGGAGGCAGCGTCTGCGTGGGGGACGTGTGGCATGGCGGGATTGTGCCGCGCCCATGCGGGATGACGTCGCTTCGCTCCATGATCGGCCCTTGCGCGCCATGACAAATGACGAAAGCACCGCGCAGCCGATGCCCTGGTCATTCGCCATGCGCTCGCCAGAGCGCAGTCATTCGTCATCCGGCGGGTGGCATATCAGCGCCACGCCAACTCACATTGCCCGCCGCAAATGCCGCCCGAGCAGCGCGGCCAGTACCGCGCCCGCGGCGCACAGCGCCGCCAGCATGGCCCAGGTCATCTGCCAGCCACCCACGCGCGCGGCCAGGGCGGCGGCCAGGGGCGGGCCGCCAAACTGGCCGATGGCCGACCACTGCTGAATCCAGCCCACGGTGGTGGCAATGGCGCCATCGCCCGGTGCCAGGCGCGGCGCCAGCGCGAACAAGGTGCCGGGAATGAGGCCGCCCACGGTGGAAAACAGCAGCGCCCCCGCGTAGCGCGCCAGCCCGCTGCCCTGCGTGGCGCTGGCAAAGGCCAGCCAGCCGCCCAGCGCCATGGCGGCAAAGCCGCACCACAGCAGCGCGCGCGGGGCCACGCCGCGGTGCAGCAAGCGCCCGGCGGCCACGTTGCCGATGACGTTCACCGCTGCCACCAGCGCGGTGAGCACCGCACCGCGCGCCCCGCCCCAGCCCGCCTGCGCGTAGAGCGAGGGCAGAAAGCCGATCACGGCCAGCCACTGCGCCGAATACACCGCAAAGCTGAGCGCGCCCAGCCACGGCCCCGGCGCGCCAAGCGTGCGGCGCAGGCGCTGCCAGATGCCTGCAAGCGCGGTGGCCAAGCGGGCCGCGCGCGGCTGCGCCGCATCGGGCGGCACCAAGGCCCACACGCTGATGGCTGACAGGCCCGAGACCGCCGCCGCCAGCCACCACCACGCGGGCCAGCCCTGCCAGCCGATCACCGCCGGCCCGATGAGCAGCGCCAGCGCCGTGCCAAAAGGCATGAACGCGCCCCACAGCCCCAGCATGCGGGTGAGCTGGCCCGGCCCCACGTGGCGGCGCAGCAGGCTGGGCGCGGGCACGGCCACCAGCAGAAAGCCCATGCCCTCCACCCCGCGCAAGGCCATGAGCAGCGCCGCATCGTGCACCCAGCCGCCCGCCGCGCCCGCCACCGACAGCAGCACCAGCCCGGTCAGCAGGCAGCGCCGCAGCCCGATGCCATCGGCCAGCAAGCCGGCCACCAGCCCCAGCGCCATGCCCGCGCCCTGCACCAGCGAGAGCAGAAAACCCGCCTGCACCAGCGTCAGCCCCAGCGCCTGTTGCAGCGCAGGCAAGGCGGGCGGCAGCTTGCCCACATGCAGCGCAGCGGCCACGCCCGCCAGCAGCACGAGCCAGGGCGCGGCGCGGTGGGCGGGCGAGGCGGGGGCGGTCATGCGTGAGGGGTCTTGATGAGCAAGGTGTGTGGGTGCGGGCGTTTGAAACTGCCGGACGCTAAGGACGCGAAGATTTCGCGAAGGACGCAAAAAACATCCATTTCATGGCTGCTTCAAAAAAAGCGCGTGCCGACTTTGCAGCAAACGCTTCAGCTATTTTTCTTTTTCACTTGGCTTTTCTTTCGCGTCCTTCGCGTCCGGCTGTTGGCTGTTCTCCCCTCTCGCAACGCCCGGCAGCACCCCTTCAGCCCATCAGCCGCTGGCCCGTCAGGCGCTCGTGTTCGCGCAGGGCGAAGCGGTCGGTCATGCCGGCGATGTAGTCGGCCACGGCGCGTTCGCGGTCGGGCCGCTGGGCAAAGCTGGGGCGCAGCTCGTGCGGTTTTTCCAGATAGGCGGCAAACAGTTCATGCACCGCTTGCTTGCCTTGCGATGTGGTGTGCATGACCTGCGGATGGCGGTACAGGTTGGCAAACAGGAAGCGCTTGAGCGCAAGCGAATCGGCGCGCATGGCTGCACCAAAGCCCACCAGCGGGCCGGCGCGGCGGGCGGCGTCGGCATCGGGCGGGGCGCTGGCGGCCAGGGCGGCGCGCGTGGTGTCGATCACGTCGTAGACCTGCGCCGAGAGCATGCGGCGGATGCTCTCGTACAGCAGGCGGCGGCCTTGCAGCGCGGGGTGTTCGTGCAGGCTCTGGCGCATGAAGCGGGCAAACAGCGGCACCTCGGCCACCTGCGCCAGCGTGATGAGGCCGGAGCGCACGCCGTCGTCGATGTCGTGCGCGTTGTAGGCGATCTCGTCGGCCAGGTTGGCCAGCTGCGCCTCCAGGCTGGGCTGGGTGCCGTCGAGAAAGCGGCGCGCCACGCCGCCCGGCTCTTGCGCGTCGATGGCGCGGGCGTTGGCGGCAGAGCAGTGCTTGAGGATGCCCTCGCGCGTCTCGAAGCTGAGGTTCAGGCCATCGTGCGTGGGGTAGCGGTGCTCTAGGTGATCGACCACGCGCAGGCTTTGCAGGTTGTGCTCAAAGCCGCCGTGCGCGGCCATGCAGGCGTGCAGCGCGTCCTGGCCCGCGTGGCCGAAGGGGGTGTGGCCCAGGTCGTGCGCCAGGGCGATGGCCTCGGTCAGGTCTTCGTGCAGCCCGAGCGGCCGGGCGATGGAGCGCGCCAGCTGCGCCACCTCGATGGAGTGCGTGAGCCGCGTGCGGAACAGGTCGCCCTCGTGGTTGAGAAAGACCTGCGTCTTGTAGACCAGGCGGCGAAAGGCGGTGGAGTGGACGATGCGGTCGCGGTCGCGCTGAAAGGCGTTGCGCGTGGGCGCTGGTGTGCAGGCATGCAGCCTGCCGCGCGAATGATCGGGGTGGCTGGCGTAGGGGGCCAGGTCGCCGGGGGTCATGGGTAATGGCAGGACAGGATTAGATAAAAATATAGCTGCTTGCGCACGCTTTATAGAGATATCAGATACTTTTATATATGAAATTCCTATATATCTTACGCAAGCAGCTCATTTTTTATCCTATCGGCAGCCAATCACATGAAGCACGTCTTGGCGGGCTACGGCTTCACGCACTGCCGCAGCAGCGGTCGATCACGCTGCGCACCAGCGCATCGGGTGCGGGCCGCAGGGCGGCGTGGCCGGGGCCGTCGATGACGACGAAGCGAATTTCGCCGCCCTCGGCCTTCTTGTCCACGCGCATCAGATCCAGGTAGCGGCCCGCGTTGTCTTGCGCGTCCAGCACGGCGCCGCGCGTGGGCAGGCCGGCGCGCTGGATCAGGGCCGTCAGCCGCTGGACGAAAGGCGCGTCCACCAGCCCCAGCGCGTGCGACAGGTGCGCGGCCATCACCATGCCCGCGCCCACCGCCTCGCCATGCAGCCACGCGCCGTAGCCCATGCCGGCCTCGATGGCGTGGCCAAAGGTGTGGCCGAAGTTGAGGATGGCGCGCAAGCCCGTTTCGCGCTCGTCCTGCGCCACCACGTCGGCCTTGATCTGGCAACTGCGCCCCACGGCATGCGCCAGCGCCGCAGGCGCGCAAGCACGCAGCTCGTCCACGTGCGCCTCGATCCAGTCGAAAAACGCCATGTCATGAATCGGCCCGTATTTGATGACCTCGGCCAGCCCTGCGGAAAGCTCGCGCGCGGGCAGGGTCTGAAGCACTTGCAGGTCGCACACCACCGCCTGCGGCTGGTAGAACGCGCCAATCATGTTCTTGCCCAGCGGGTGGTTGATGGCGGTCTTGCCGCCCACCGACGAATCCACCTGCGCCAGCAGCGTGGTAGGCACCTGCACGAACGGCACGCCGCGCATGTAGCAGGCGGCGGCAAAACCCGTCATGTCGCCCACCACGCCGCCGCCCAGCGCGTAAAGCGTGGTCGTGCGATCGGCACCATGCGCCAGCAGCTCGTCGAAGATCAGGTTCAGCGAAGCCCAGGTCTTGTGCTGCTCGCCATCGGGCAGGGCCAGCACGCGCACCTGCGGGTGCCGCCGCCCCAGCACGTGGGCCAGGCGGTCGGCATACAGTGGCGCCACCGCCGTGTTCGTCACGATCAGCGCCGACGTGCCGGCACGCGCACACTCGAACGCCGCCGGCGCATCCAGCAGGCCGCTGCCAATGTGAATGCGGTAGCTGCGCTCACCCAGCGCAATGTCCACATGCTGCTCGGGCTGGGCATAGGAAAACGAAGAAGAGGGGGAAGAAGGCGCTTGCATGGCGCGAGTGTAGGGGCTGCCATGCACGGCCACGCCCTCTGCGCCCTGCCGCGCGGCCCGACGACCGGCGATCTGCGCCGCAGCTCAGATCAAGCCGTGCCGCGCGCGCGAGGCGTGCCCGACCCGGGTGACGCCAACTCCAGCTGCATCAGGATGCGGTTGACCAGCAGCGACTGCGACAAGCCATGCGTGTCCAGCACGAAATGCGCGCAATCGCGGTACAGCGGATCGCGCTCGGCAAACAACTCGCGCAAGCGCCGCATCGGATCGGCCACCTGCAGCAGCGGCCGCTTCGTGTCATGCCGCAAGCGGCGATAAAGATGCTCGGGCGAGGCACGCAAATACACCACCGTGCAGCGCTCATGCAGCCGCTGCCGATTCGCCTCACGCAGCACCGCCCCCCCGCCCGTGGCCAGCACGGCAGGCGAGCCAGCCGTCAGCTCGTCCATCACCTGCTCTTCCAGGTCGCGAAAAGCCGATTCGCCGTGGGTGTCGAAGAACTCGCGAATGGTGGTGCCGATGCGCTGCTCGATGTGCTTGTCCGAATCGCTGAACGGCATCTGCAGCCGCCGCCCCAGCGCCGCCCCCACCGACGATTTGCCGCTGCCAGGCATGCCCACGAGTGCAATGAGAGTATTCATGGCGCGAAGCCTAACGTTTTTCCCAAGCGTCTGACACGCAAGTCCCCGGCACATGGCATGCCTCGCGCTGGCAAGCCCCGTGCAGTCAACGACGTTGGTCATGCAGGCCCAGAGAACAGGCATGAAAAAGCCCGGTTGGAGCCATTGGCTCCAACCGGGCTTGAACGGGCGCTGTCTTGCAGCGTTACCTCTCGCTTATGGGCAGGTGCCTCCGCTCACGGTAATCGACACCTGGCGCGTCACGGTTTCGTCACCACGCTTGGCTGTGACCAGGAAGTTGTGTGTGCCGCATGCCGCCGTATTGAGCGGTGACGTCGTGCCACCAGGCGTGCCAGAGATGGTGCCTGTGTTGCCTGCGCTGCCTGCGGTGAGCCCGCTGGCGGCCGGCAAGCCTGTGACCGTCCAGGTGATGGCTTGACTGGCATCCCCACCCGTGGCCGTCAGGGCATACAAGTAAGGCTGTCCCAGCGTTGCCGGAGGCAAGGCGCATGCGGTATTGACGTCGGTGGTCGTGCAACCCGTGATGCTCATGGCCAGCGGGCTGGTCGGCAGGTCACCCGTGATGGTAATGGTCACGTTTTCCGTGGCGGTCTGGTTTGCCTGATCGCTCACGCGCACCGCCACCCCATAGGTGCCCGGCGCCGTGTTCGGCGTACCGCTGAACACGCCGCCGCTGAACGAGATTCCCGCAGGCAGGCTGCCCAGCGCAGTCCAGCTGTAGGGCGGCATGCCACCGGTGGCCGTCAACGCATAAGAGAACGAGTTGCCGTTGACCGCCGTGATCGTGGGCGGATCAAACGCCAGCGGAGTGACCGTGGAAAGATCCCTGTCCACCACCGGAACAGCCAGCAGCGACTCCACCGGATCCTGAATGCCGTTGGCCACGTTGTTGTCGTAGCGGTCAGCGGTCAGCTGCAGCAAGATCGTGCCGGCGTTCGGCCCGCTGGACAGCGAGAACAAGCCGATGCCTCCCGTTGTGCTTACCTGCACCACACTGCCCGACTGGGTGCCGGACAACAAGCGGGCGCCCTGATACGCCCCTCGCGGCAACAGACTGATCTGCACGTTCGGTGCCGCCGGGTTGGGAATCGGTTGGTTGGCGTCATCCATCACGGACGCCTGGATGGCGACGTTGTTCCTGAGGCCCCCGACGTTGCCCAGACTGCCCAGGTAACCAGGCGCCTGGGTCAGGCCAATCACGCTGGCGGGCATACCGGTGGCACCGCCGACCGTGATATCCACGCTAGCGCTGTAGACTTGGTTATCACGCGGATCGGTAATGGAGCATTGGACGCGTGCCACGCCGGCTTGGGTGCCCGAGTGAAAGTGGAATGAGTTGCCACCGGCATTGGACGCCAATGCAACCGACCGGAACGGCAGCGGCTTGCCATCATCGTCCTGGTGGTCTTCATTGCCATCAAGGTAATACAAAGCACCCGAATCCAGCCCTTGCGTAATACGACAGCCAAACACCTCGGTTTCGCCCGAACCCGGAATGGCGGAAGAACCCTCTCTGGCCGACACGTACAGCGTAGTCGTATAGGGTGCGTAGGCACCGGCACCTGCCGGGTAGCCTTGTATGTTGATCGGCAACTGCGTCTTGGCAGCCACCAGGCTGATGCTGTAGCGCAGCTGGGTGTCACCTGCGCTACCGCCGCCACCGCCGCAACCAACCAGCAAGGCTGCCACGCTCAAACCGACCATACCCAAAATCTTTTTCATCTCAATATCACCTTCAATAAGTCCACGGAACTGGCGGCCAGTTCATTGAACCATCCGCCTGTACATCATCAATTGTCGGCAGGCAAGCCGAGCGTCTTCTCGTCAGCGCAATCCACCCCGGTCCGAAATCATCTTCGGCGTGATGAACACCAGCATTTCCTGCTTTTCCGCATCGCGGGTGCGCTGCTTGAACAGATGACCAAGCACTGGAATATCACCCAGCACGGGCACCTTGTTTTCGATCTCGCTCTCGGTCAGTTCAAAAATGCCGCCAATCACGACCGTGCCGCCGTTTTCCACCAGCACCTGCGTCTGAATACGCTTGGTGTTGATGGACATGCCACCTTCCACGGGTGTGCCGGGGCTGTCTTTGTTGATGTCCAGATCCAGAATGATGTTGCCT
This sequence comes from Pseudomonadota bacterium, assembly GCA_030538605.1. Classification (GTDB taxonomy): domain Bacteria; phylum Pseudomonadota; class Gammaproteobacteria; order Burkholderiales; family Burkholderiaceae_C; genus Ottowia. Next base: position 15,042 of record JAUNTQ010000046.1, on the reverse strand, counting down.
TCAGGCGTGATCTGAGGTGTGACTTCCAGCTTGAGCACCGCCTTGCGGAAGGCGATCGAGGTCGCACCACTGGATGTCGCCTGCTGATAGGGGTATTCCGTGCCTTGCTCAATCAACGCCTTGGTCTGATCCGCCGTCACCACGCGCGGGCTGGACACGATGCGGCCCTTGCCGTCTGCTTCCAGCGCCGAGATTTCCAGGTTCAAAAAGCGGTTGGCGGCGGAACTGAACAGCGAAATGGCGAAACTGGTTGGCGAGACACCGCCAAAGCCCGAGGCGGGCAGGTTCACGAAGCGTGAACTGTCAGTGTTCAGGCCTGCCGACCCGAAGGCACCAGTGGTCGCCCCAATGGCGTTGTAGTTGCCACCCAGCGCGACGCGGTTACCACCGCCTACGCTGTAGCCGGGATCGCCCCCACGCACACCGCGCAGATCGGCACCGCCCAGGCGCACACCAAGCGACTTGCCAAAGGTATCCCTGGCCTCGACGATGCGCGCCTCGATCAGCACTTGACGCACCGGCACATCGAGCTTGCCGATCATTTCCTGAACTTGCTCCAAGCGCGAAGGGATGTCTGACACAAAAATCTGGTTGGTGCGAGGTTCGGCAATCACCGAGCCGCGCGCGCTGAGCAACCGCGTAGTCGACGAGCCGGCGCCTGCAGCGCCGGATGAAGCGCCAGCGCGGCTTCCGCTACTGCCCGTCAGTTGCGCAGCAATTTCCACTGCCTTGGCGTAATTGAGCTGAAAAGATTGCGTGCGCAGCGGCTCCAGCTCATGAATGGCTTTTTGAGCCTCGAGTTCGGCTTTTTCCTTGGCGGCCAGTTCTTCCTTCGGCGCAATCTGGAGCACGTTGCCAGTGCGCTTCATGCCCAGGCTCTTGGCCTGGAGGATGATGTCCAGCGCCTGGTCCCACGGCACGTCCTGCAGGCGCAGGGTGAGGTTGCCTTGCACCGTGTCGGAAGTGACGATGTTGAAGTTGGTGAAATCCGCGATGACCTGCAGCAGCGAGCGCACGTCAATGTTCTGGAAGTTCAGCGAGAGCTTTTCACCCCGGTAGCCCGGGCCTTGTGTCAGTTTGCCCGGATCCACGCGCTGCTGGCGCACTTCCACGACGAACTGGTTGTCGCTTTGGTAGGCCGAGTGCTCCCACTGGCCCTTGGGTTCGATCACCATGCGCACGCGGTCACCCGACTGCACGGTGGAGATGGTTTGCACCGGGGTGCCGAAGTCGGTCACATCGAGGCGGCGGCGCAGGCCTTCGGGCAGGCTGGTGTTGAGGAACTCGACGACCAGGCTCTGCCCTTGCTGGCGAATGTCCACGCCTACCTGGTTGTTGGCCAGGTCCACCACGACCCGGCCGGCGTTCTCCACCCCGCGGCGGAAATCGATGTCGCGCAATGGCAAAGCCGATGCATTGCGGCTTTCAGCAAACACCTGCGGGGTGGGATTGGCCGCTGCGGGCGCGGCAGACGCCACCGGGTCGAGCGACACCATCAGCGAGCGGCCCACCACTTCTGCACGATAGGCTGTGGATTGCTTCAGATTCAGCACCACGCGTGTGCGATCACCCGCCTGCACCACATGCGCTGCGCGCGCATTGCCATTGTTCAACTCCACGGTGCCGGCCTTCAGCCCGCTGACCACACCGGGAAAGTCCAGCGCAATGCGTGCCGGCGACTGCACCACGAAGCCTGCCGGCACCGCCGTCAGCGGCTCGCTCAAGTCGATGCGGATCACCTCGGTGCCGCCCTGAATGGAACCGGTGATGGATTCAATGCTGGCCTGCGCATACGCCACTGCCGAAATGACCACCGACCCCGCGCCAATCGCCGCAGCCCGCCACGCCATGCGCGCCCTGTTCGTCCACTTTCTCATTTCGTATTCTCCTGCAGCTCCAAGGCAGCCTGACGTTCAATCCAGTCGCCTGCCGCGTCCTGAACAATTTCGCGCAACACCACTTCACCTTCCGTCACCCGCATGACGCGACCATAGTTCTGGCCGAGGTAGTTGCCCTCCCGCACCTGGTGCAGCAAGCCGTTCACACGCACCAGCGCCACGCGCTGAGCGCCGCGCGACAGGCTGCCCACCATGGCCATGGTGTCGAGCGGAAAGGACTCCAGCGGCTGCTTGCGGCGATTGAGCTCCGGGGCGAGCAGCGCGGCACCCGCACTGACGGGACCGGAATCGCGCCCCAATGCCTGGGTCAAGCGCTGGTTGCTGAACGGATCCTGGCTCAGCCCCTGGGAATAGGCGAGCGGCACATAGGGCTTGGGCTCGGCGATGGGTGTCACTCGGGGCACGGCCTGGCGACGCTGCTCGGTCATCCACTGGTGCAAGTCCTGGTGGGCTGGCCCGCAGCCGGCGAGCACGGCACATGCCGACATCACGAACACCAAGGTCGCCAGTCGAAGGTTGCGCTGCATGAAAGCGATCATCTTCTGGGTCCTTGCGGCGGGGTGGCCGCCTTCTTCTGGGCAGCGATTTCTTCCGGATCAAGGTAGCGGAAAGTCTTGGCCGTTGCCTCCAGCACAAGCGCACCCGCACGATCCTTGTCGCTGCTGGGCGCCACGGAGACATTGTTCAGCGTCACGATGCGCGAGAGGTTGGCAATGTCCGCCGTGAAGGCGCCGATGTCGTGGTAGCGGCCCGTGACCTTCAGGGCAATGGGCAACTCGGCGTAATAGTCCTTCACCACCAATTGCCCGGGGCGAAACAGGTCGAACTGCAGGCTGCGGCCCAGACCCGCCTGGTTGATGTCAGACAGCAGCGCATCCATCTCCGCGCGACTGGGCAGCTGCTTTTCCAGCAGGCTGACGTATTGCATGACCTGCTCGCGCTGCTTCTTCAGCTCTTCCAGGCTGACGGCCTTTTGCACCTTGCCCTGGAAATCGGCACGCAGCGTCGTCTCACGGGTGCGTTCGGTCTCGAGCTCCTCGTTCACGCCCTTGAGCCACAGAAACCACAGCAGTGCCACGACGGCAACGGCAACGAACAGAAGCAGCACGTAGCGTGGCGCGGCCGGCCACGAGGACGGGTCACGCGTGTCGAGCCCGCGGAACTGATCGCCCACGCCCCGCAAGGCGGCGGAAACATCAATGTTTTTGGAAGGTTTACGAGCCATGGGTCATTCCGCCCTCAAGTCCGGGGCACGGCTTGTGCAGCCGCCTCAGCGGGCACAGCCGACGCCGGGGCACTGGCGCGCTGGAGTTGCACGCGAATGGTGAAGTTGTAGACGCGGCGCTGCTCACGCGGATTCAGGGCCAGATCCGTTGAGACGATCTCGATCAGTTCCGGCTTGGTGACCCAGTCGCTGCGGCGCGAGAGATTGCGCAGCAGCTCCGAGACGCGCTCGTTCGACTGGGCCACGCCGGTCATCAGCACGTTCAGGTTTTCCTGCTTGATGCCGCGCAGATACACCCCATCGGGCAATTGGCGCACCGCCTCGTTCATCAGGTGCACGGGCAGGTTGCGGTCGGATTGCAGGTTTTCCACAGCCTCCTGACGCGCCTTGAGGGCAGCAATCTCCTCTTGCAGCGTGGACACCTCCTTGATCTCCGCCTCGAGCTTCCTGATTTCGGACGTCAAAAGGGTGTTGCGTGCTTGCTGGGACGAGATCTCGTTCTGCAGCCACATGTACCCCCCGCCAGCGATGGCGACGCCCAGCAGGGCCGCCATGCCCAGGGATGTGTTGAATACCTGGCGCGCTCGCTTGCGCGCCATCTCGCGATGGGGAAGCAGGTTGATCAATATCACCGCAGAAACCTCCGCATGGCCAGACCGCAAGCCGTCAGATAGGAAGGCGCCTCACGCAGCATCTTTTTCTCGCGCACGCCCCGGCCAACGTCCATGCCGTCAAACGGATTGACCACCTGACAGGGGAAGGATGTGTGACGGGTCACCACTTCGGTCAGGCCCGGCAGGCCCGCCGTGCCGCCCGCAAGCAGGATGTAGTCCACGCGGTTGTGCGGCGTGCTGGTGAAGAAGAACTTGAGCGCACGCTCGATTTCCTGTGCCAGCGACTCGACAAAGGGCTCCAGCACGGCCGAGCCATAGTCGTCGGGCAACTCGCCTGCGCGTTTTTTCGACTCGGCTTCTTCCTGGGTGAAGCCGTACTGGCGCACCAGCATCTGCGTGAGCTGCGCGCCGCCGAAGACCTGGTCGCGCTCGTAGAGCAGCTCGTCGTTGCGCAGCACCTGCATGTTGGACGTCATGGCACCAACCTCGAACAAGGCGATGACCGCGTCCACGCCTGCGCCCGGCAGGCGCTCGATGACACGGCCCACGGCCAGGCGTGCGGCATAGTTTTCGACATCCAGCACCACCGGCGTCAGGCCGCAGGCCTCGGCCAGGCCCTGGCGGTCTTCCACTTTTTCCCTGCGCGAGGCGGCGATCACCACCTCGACGTCGCCAGCGGATGTGGGGCTGGGACCGACCACGCAGAAGTCGAGGCTGACTTCGTCCAGCGAGAAAGGAATGTACTGATTGGCCTCGGACTCGACCTGCACCTCCAGCTCGCGCTCGCTCAGGCCACCGGGCAGGATGATCTTCTTGCTGATCACCACCGAGGCGGGCAGCGCCATGGCCACTTGTCTGGTTTTGGTGCCGCTCTTGGTCACCAGGCGGCGCGTGGCTTCGACCACTTCATCGAATTTCTCGATGTTGCCGTCGCTGATCCAGCCGCGTTCAAGCGGCTCGATGCCGCAGCGTTCGAGCGTGAGCTTGCCGGCGCGATCTTGCGACAGCTCGACCAGCTTGACGCTGGAAGAGCTGATATCAAGCCCAAGCATGGGCGCCGACTGGCGGCTGAACAACGACCCTGTGATCAAGACAGTTTCCCGTTACTTTTTATTGCAAGAATACATCTGTACTTAAGAACTTACTTGAATGCTAGCAGTAAGCCCCTTGTCGGGCAAAGAAAAAGTCCGTTTGACTCGCGCCTGGCCGTTGTCAAAAACTAACGTTTGTGGACACTTGCTTACTTGCTGCTGCACTCTTGCGCGGCCTTGTGCCAAGCACTTCTCGCGCACTTCACACAAGCCCGCGCACAATGCGGCCTCTTGAAAGCGCGCCCTTCGGCAAGACCCGCGCAAGCACTGCATGGCTTGCAATGTCGCATGGAAGTGCTCACTAACTTACTTGTGTTGTGATATGTCCACTGAAAATTCCGCCAGCGCCGTGAACAAGCGCACAAGCGCCTCCGGCCCGAACTGGCTCACCTGGCTGCTGAAGGCGTTTGCCTGGATGGCGGGCGCCGTGGTGGCGCTGGTGCTGTGCGCGGTGATGGCCGGGCTGATGGCGCTGGCCATTGCCTACCCCAACTTGCCGGATGTGTCCGAGCTGTCCCACTACCGGCCCAAGCTGCCGCTGCGGGTGTACACCGCCGAAGGCACGCTGATCAGCGAATTCGGCGAGGAACGCCGCAACCTCACGCCGATTGGCGAGATTCCGCAGGTGATGAAAGACGCCGTGCTGGCCATCGAGGACGCGCGCTTTTACGAGCACGGCGGGGTGGACTATCTGGGCGTGGCGCGCGCGGCGCTGGCCAACCTGGGGCGCGAGAAGGCGCAGGGCGCGTCCACCATCACCATGCAGGTAGCGCGCAACGTGTACCTGTCGTCCGAGAAGACCTACACGCGCAAGATCTACGAAGTGCTGCTCACCTTCAAGCTGGAGCACCTGCTGACCAAGGACCAGATTCTGGAGATCTACATGAACCAGATCTTCCTGGGCCACCGCGCCTATGGCTTCGCGGCGGCGGCAGAGACGTATTTCGGCAAGCCGCTGAAAGAGCTGACGACGGCCGAGGCCGCCATGCTGGCGGGCATTCCGAAGTTTCCTTCGGCGGCCAACCCGATTGCCAACTACCCCCGCGCCCGCGAGCGCCAGCTGCACATCATCGACCGCATGCAGGAAAACGGCTTCATCACCGCCGCGCAGGCGGCCGAGGCCAAGCAGCAGGAGCTGCGCATCCGCCCCGGCAGCGAGGGCACGCGCGTGCATGCCGAGTTCGTGGCCGAGATGGTGCGCCAGATGCTGTTTGCCCAGTATGGCGAAGAGACCTACAGCCGCGGGCTGAACGTGTACACCTCCATCACCACCGCCGACCAGAACGCCGCCTACGCCGCGCTGCGCCAGGGCATTCTGGATTACGAACGCCGCCAGGCCTACCGCGGCCCCGAGAAGTTCATCGACCTGCCCAAGAACCCCGCCGCCGGCGAGCTGGAAGAAGCGGTGGACGACGCCCTGGCCAGCCACCCCGACACGGGCGACATGGTGGCCGCCGTGGTTCTGGAGGCCGCGCCGCGCAAGGTGGTGGCCATGCGCCGGGGCGGCGAGCAGATCACCATGGAAGGCAACAACCTGCGTGCGGCGCAGTCGGGCCTGTCGGCCCGCGCCCAGCCCGCCGTGCGCGTGCGCCCCGGCGCGGTCATCCGCGCGGTGCAGGGCAGCAAGGGCGACTGGGCCATCACCCAGCTGCCCGAGGTGGAAGGCGCGCTGGTTGCGCTTGACCCGCGCAACGGCGCGGTGAAGGCGCTGGTGGGCGGGTTCGACTTCAACAAGAACAAGTTCAACCACGTCACCCAGGCGTGGCGGCAGCCCGGCTCCAGCTTCAAGCCCTTCATCTACTCCGCCGGTCTGGAAAAGGGCTTTTCAACCACCACCATGATCAACGACACGCCCATGTTCTTCGACAGCAGCTTCACCGGCGGCCAGCCCTGGGAGCCGAAGAACTACGAAGGCGGCTTCGAAGGCCCCATGACGATGAAGCGCGCGCTGGCGCGCTCGCGCAACATCGTCTCCATCCGCATTCTGCAAACCGTCACGCCACAGTTTGGCCAGGAATGGGTGTCGCGCTTCGGCTTCGACGCGGACAAGCACCCGCCCTACCTGACCATGGCGCTGGGGGCAGGCTCGGTCACGCCCATGCAGTTGGCGGCGGGCTTTTCGGTGTTTGCCAACGGCGGCTACCGCGTCAACCCGTTTCTCATCACGCGCATCACCGACCACGCCGGCAAGGTGCTGGTCGAAAGCCAGCCCGCCGGCCCGGTGGAAGCCAACCGCGCCATCGACGCGCGCAACGCCTTCATCACCGGCACCATGCTGCAGGACGTCACGCGCATCGGCACCGCCGCCAAGGCGCAGGCCGCGCTCAAGCGCCCCGACCTGTACGGCAAGACCGGCACCACCAACGACGCCTTCGACGCCTGGTTTGCGGGCTACCAGCCCACCCTGGTCACCGTGGTGTGGATGGGCTACGACACGCCGCGCAACCTGGGCGCACGCGAGACCGGGGGCGGCCTGAGCCTGCCGATCTGGATCAACTTCATGCAGACCGCGCTCAAGGGCGTGCCCGTGGCCGAAGTGCGCGCCCCCGAAGGCGTGAGCCGCGTGGGCGGCGACTGGTACTACCAGGAATACGCCCACGGCGGCGGCATCACCAACCTCGGCGGCGCGGGCCTGGCCCCGCCCGAGGAGGCGCCACCCGAGGCAGGCAGCCTGGCCGCCCCGTCGCAGGAGCGCAACCGCATTCTTGACTTGTTCACCAACTAGAGAACAAAAAAATAGCTGCTTGCGCACGTTATAAAACGATTTCAGATGCTTTTAATGATGAAATCGTTTTATAACGTGCGCAAGCAGCTATATTTTTATAGCCGCACTCAAAGCACGTGGCGCAAGCCGTAGGGTGGGTGCTTGCGCGCACGTGAACGCTGCGGGCCATGTCTCAACCGCGTGGGTACAAGCACCCACTCTACGGTTATCTGTGTGCACGCGTCTCACTTTGCGTTGCTCGAGCGATTTCTCCGCCACGCCGAATAGGCCATCACCTCGTAGGCTGGGTAGAGCCGAAGGCGGAACCCAGCGTTCTCGCGAGCCGGGTTGCTGGGTTTCGCTTTCGCTCTACCCAGCCTACAAAGACGTGCGCGCACACAAGCCCCGCAGGGGGCGAGCAACCCAAATGGCAGTCGGTTGGATCGCGAGGTTCGCCACATTCAAAGCAGCGCCATACCCGCCAGAAGATCTACCCAAACACCAGCGCCATGCCCGCTTGCTCGGTCGCGCTTTGCGTGAGACGGGCGTAGAACTCTTCGCCCGTCTTGGTGTCGCGCCAGGCACCGTCGCTGAAGCGGTAGTGATACCCACCCGAGCGCGCGGCCAGCCACACCTCGTGCAGCGGCTTTTGCAGGTTGATGACGATCTGCCCGCCATCGGCGAACACCAGCGTCACCATGCCGCCCACGCGCTGGTTGTCGATGTCGGCGTCGGTGCGCTCGTTCAGCTCGTCGCAGCGGCGCTCCACCGCGTGCAGCAGGGCCTCGGCCCGGTCCAGGTATTCACGTTCGGTCATTACTACAATCCCTCGCCATGTCGTCGTCCATGCTGCCTTGCCTGCCGCGCCACCGGGTTTTTCGCCCGCGGCCGCGCCGATCGATTCTAGCCAGCGCCTTCGCGCTGGCGGGCGCTGGCACGGCCTTGGCCCTGCTGGCCGCATGCGGGCAACGCGGGCCGCTCTACATCCCCGACACCCCCGCCGCCGCGCAGCGCGCCACCTTGCCGCAAACCATTTACGGCGGCAGCGGCGGGCCTTCGGCCAAGGCATCCGCCCCCCTGCCCCAGCCGGCCCTGCCCGACGCGCGCACCATCGACTGAACGCCGCGCGCGGCGGCGCAACCTTCACGCCTCCAGACCCTCCACCGCCAGCACGCGGCGCACCAGCCCATCGCGCCCCAGCGTGGCATGCACCCGCACGGGCGTGCCCACCTGCACATCGCCCAGGCCCGCGCGCCCCGTCACGTCAACCAGGTAGTTCCCCACGCGCAGCCAGCGCCCCTGCGCGGCCTGCACGTGCGGCACAGGCCCGTGCGGCGTGGCGCGCTGGCGCGGCTCTTTCCAACCCGCATCCATCACCTCGGCCACCGGCCCCTCCAGATGCAGCGCCCAGGCATGGCTGGCGCGCGTCAGCCGGTGCCTGAGCACCAGCACGCTCGCCAGCAAGCCGCCCACCAGCGCGAACAGGCCCGTCATCTGCGCGGCCAGCACCAGTGCCTCGCGCGCACTGCCCAGCGCCCACCAGCCAAGGGCCGCGAACAGCACGCCCACCACCGCCAGCGCCACCGGCAGCAGCACCCAGTCGCCCCGCTGCCGGGCGGCCAGCGCCTGCCAGTCGGCGGCCTGCATGGGGCCAAGCCGCGCCACCGCCGGGGCCAGCGCCGGGCAGTCAAAACCCAGCAGCACCGCCTGCCGCGCCGACACCTCCACACGCACCTCGTGCCCCAGCGGCGCGCGCACGCTCCGCACCTGCAACGAAAGCGGGTCGATCAGCACGCCCGCCGCCACATCGCCGCCGCGCGCCAGCACATGGCGCACGGCCACATGCGCATCCCCCACCCGGTACACCACCTGCCCCGCCTCCACGCGCACCTCGGCCAGCCGCCCTTGCAGCACGCGCTTGTGCCCGTCGGCCAGATCGCGCCGCACACGCTCGGCCCGCCGCGCCAGATACGCCACGAACCCCTGCGTGCCCAGCCCGAAGGCCAGCAGCAACAGCACCGGAAACCACACATGCGCGCGCACGCCGGGCGCCGTCCACAAGGCCAGCAGCAGCATCGCCACCAGCGCCCACACCACCACCGTCAGCCAGCGCCCCGTGCCGCCGGTCATGGCGCGGGCCAGGCGCGCGAGCAGCAGGCGGTCGGCTTCGGACAGGGGGGTGGTGTGCATTCCAGTTATTCATATTGCCGCGCGCAACGCGCATGACAAATGACCACCGCCGCATCGGTCTGCGCAGCG
>JAUNTQ010000046.1:0-5241 GCA_030538605.1 Pseudomonadota bacterium | reverse complement strand
ATTGGTCATTGGTCATTGGTCATGGCGCGCAGCGCCGGTCATCGCGCCTTGCCCGCCTGCACGTGGCGCGACAGCCGCTCGGTCAGCAGCGCGCCGATGATGGCCGCGTACACCGCCACTTCGGCAAAGTCGTTCTTGCCCGCGCGCATCCAGAAAAAATGCAGCAGCGCCAGTGGCGCGATCACGTACACCAGCCGGTGCAGCGCCTGCCACGCGCGCCCGCCCAAGGCGCGCACCGCGCGGTTGAACGAGGTAGCCGCCAGCGGCAGCAGCAGCAGCCAGGCCGCCACGCCCACCAGGATGAACGGGCGGTCCACGATGTCCCGCGCGATCTGCGCCGGGTACAGGCCCATGTCCAGCCAGGCATAGGCCAGCAGGTGCAAGCTGGCGTAGAAAAACACGAACAGCCCCAGCATGCGCCGAAAGCGCGCGAGCTGCGGCGTGCGGGTGCGCACGCGCAGCGGCGTGATGGCCAGCGCCACGCACAAAAAGCGCAGCGCCCAGTCGCCCAGCGAGCGGATCAGCGCCTCGGCCGGGTTGGCCCCCAGCCCGCCCGTGGCCGCCCCCCACACCAGCCAGGCCAGCGGCAGCAGGCACAGCACGAACACCACCGGCTTGGCCCAGGGGAGCAACAAGGCTGCGCGCACCTCAGCCACCCGACAGGGAAGAAACAGAATATTTTGATAGCTTCTTGCGTAAGTAATACATCATTTTTAAAACATTTATATATTATTTTGTTTTATATCATACGCAAGAAGCTATGATTTTATTGAAATCCGCCACCGCTCAAGGCGCAAGCCGGTCGCGCACCCACGCCTCGTTCTGCCAGCGGTAGCGCAGGCGGTCGTGCAGGCGGCTTTTGCGGCCTTGCCAGAACTCCCAGCGGTCGGGCCGCAGGCGATAGCCGCCCCAGTGCGGCGGGCGCGGCGGGTTCAGCAGGAACTTCGCGCCGTACTTCGCCGCCTCGGCCACCAGCCAGGCGCGGCCCGCGATCGGCTGGCTTTGCGGGCTGGCCCAGGCGCCGATGCGGCTGTCCAGCGGGCGGCTGGCGTAATAGGCATCGCTGTCGGCATCGCTCACTTTTTCCACCACGCCTTCGATGCGCACCACGCGCTCCAGCGCCACCCAGTGGAACTGCAAGGCCGCATAGGGATTGCCCGCCAGCTCCAGCCCCTTGCGCCCGGCGTAGTTGGTGTACCAGACGAGGCCGCGCGCATCGAACCCCTTGATCAGCACCACGCGCGTGCTGGGCCGCAGATCGCTGCCCACGGTGGCCAGCGTCATGGCGTTGGGCTCGGGCACCTCGCTCTTGCGGGCCTCGTCAAACCACTGGGCAAACTGCTGCATCGGGTCGGCGTGCGACGCCTGTTCGGACAGCTCGGCGCGCTCGTAGCTCTTGCGCAGTTGGGCGATGTCATCGGTCATGCGCGGCAGTATAGGCAGCGCCTTGCGCGTGAAGCCCGCGCGCCGGCTACTCCTCGCCCGCGTGCCGCAGCAGCGCCGCCAGCCGGCGGTCATGCACGCCGTGCGCGCGCAGACCGTCGTGCGTCAGGCGGGCGTAGTCCAGCGTGCTGCCATAGCGCCCGCGCGCGTGGCGGAAAATGTCGCGGTATTGCGCCGGGGCCAGCTCGCCCGCATACGACGGGCTGCGGCGCGAGAGCGTGAAAGCCAGCGCATGCACCACCCCGTGCGGCGTGGCGCAAGGCAGCCAGCGCGGGTCATACACCGCGCTGGGCATCTCGCGCGCCCAGAGCCTGTCGAACACCGCCTCGGCCTGCGCGCCCGGCACGCGAAACACCAGCCCCGTACAACTGCCGCCTGGCAGCAGCGCAAACACCAGCCCCGGCCGCTCGGGCGTGCCCCGGTTCACCCGGCTCCACATCGCCAGCGCGCGGTGCCAGCCATGCACGCGCGTGGCGTGCCGCTCGGCAAAGTCGAAATCAGGCCGCCAGACAAGCGACGCATAGCCAAACACCCACAAATCAGGCTGCGCCCCGCCAAGCTGGCGCCACCTCTGGCGCGTGCGCGCCAGCATGGGCAGCGGCTCGCGCCCCGGCTCGCACAGGTCGGCATAAGGGGCGTAGGCATCGTCTGACAGGGTCATGGGCGGACTTTATACAATCGCCCCCACTTTATTTGGAGCACACATGAGCACACAAAACGACGACAACCAGGGCGTGGTCTGGGCGATCCTGATCGGCGTGGTATTGCTGGCCATCAGCCTGGCCATCGGCATGGGCCTGTACCGCACCGGCCCATCGGTCAGTGCAGCAGGCACAGCCACCGGCATGGCCGCCCAAGGCAGCGCCACCGGCTTCACCCCTGCTGCCGACCCCGCTGCCGGCACCTTGCTGGGCGCGTCCACCAACACCGCCATGAACGAGGCCGCAGCCCCCCCCGTGGGCGAGGGCCCCAGCGTGCGTGTGGAAGAAGGCGTGGTGAAGTTCTATTTCGCCAGCGGCAGCGCAGAGCTGGCCCCCGGCGCGGCCGACGCGCTGGCCGACGTCATCAAAGGCGTGGCCGCAGGCCAGACCGCCGTCATCAGCGGCTTTCACGACACCACCGGCAACCTGGCGCAAAACGAAGAGCTGGCCAAGCAGCGCGCCTTCGCCGTGCGCGACGCGCTGATGGCGCTGGGCATTGGCGAAGACAAGCTCTCGCTGGAAAAGCCCGAAGTCACCACCGCAGGCGGCCCCAACGCCGAAGCCCGCCGCGTGGAAGTGACGCTGCGCTGAGCTGCCAGGCGCTCAAGGCGCCTCCTCACCGCATGCAACCCGGCCTTGGCCGGGTTTTTTCATGCTCCCTCGCCCTGCAGCAGCGGCGTGGCCCGCGCGTGCGCATCCAGCATGTCCAGCAACGCCCGCACGCGCGCCGGCAACTGGCGCTGCGCGGGCCAGATGGCATAGATGGGCCGCGCGGGTGCCTGCCAGTCGGGCAGCACGGTGCGCAGCGCACCCCTGCGCAGGGCGTCGGCGCACTGGACCAATGGCGCGTGCAGCAGGCCCAGGCCAGCGCAGGCCATGTCCACGGCCAGCGCCAGATCGTTCACGCGCAGGCGCGGCGCAGTGCGCGGGGCCACGCGCGCTGCGCCACCATCGGCAGCGACAAGGGCAAAACCGTTCAGCGGCTCGGCCACCACCCAGGCATGCGCGGCCAGATCGGCCGGGCTGGCAATGGGCGCGGCGGTGTCCAGATACGCAGGTGCGGCCACCACCACGGCGGCCGCGTGGCCCAGGCGACGCTGGGCCAGCAGCGAATCGGGCTGCTCGCCCACGCGGATGGCCAGGTCGGCCCCGTGCTCGAACACGTCCTCGCGCAGGTTGCCCAGCCGCAGATCGAGCCGGATGCCCGGATAGCGCGCGGCAAACGCCGCCCACACGGGTGCCAGCAGCCCCTGCGCCAGGTTGAGCGGCGCCAGCACGCGCACCAGCCCTTCGACGCGGGTGAGCGCCGCGTCCAGCCCCTCGGCGGCCTGCCGCAGCGACTGCACCAGCGGGCCGCAGCGCTCGTAATACGCCAGCCCCTCGGGCGTGGCCTGCAAGCGGCGCGCGCTGCGGTGCAGCAGCTGGCAGCCCAGCGTTTTCTCCAGCGCCTGCAAGCGCCGCGTGACGGTGGCTGGCGGCAGGCCCGCGCGGCGCGCGGCGGCGCTCAAGGAGCCGCCATCCACGATGTCCACGAACAGCGCCAAGTCGTCCAGCATGATTTCATTGGTGGAATTGAAAACTGCATTTTTGCCTGTTTTTCTTTTTTTGTTGCCAACATAAAGTCCCGGCCATCCCCTCTTGCCGGAAAAGCCCATGCCCCCTGCACTGAAATTGCGCCTGCTCACCTCGCTGCTGATGTCGCTGCTGCTGTCCACACTGATGACGCTGTGGGTTACCTGGCTCAACCTGGGCCTCGCGCCGCACTTCATCGCGCGCTGGCTGCACGCCTGGCTGAGCGCGTGGCCCGCGGCCTTTGCCATCACCGTCACCCTGCTGCCCACCGCGCAGCGCCTGGCCCAGCGCCTGCTGGGTGCCCTGCCCCTGAAAGGAGAGAACCCGTGAAATCCGCCCCCCTTGCCATCGCTTGCGCCCTCGCCTTTTGCACCCTGCTGCCACTGGATGCCAACGCCCAAACCCTGCCCGCCGCCGCCGCGCGCCTGCTGCCCGCCACGCACGCGCCCACCAGCCAGCGCGACGTGCGCGTGGACGGCACGCCCGCGCGCCTCATCCGCCACGAGCGGCGCAACGGCGTTCACGCCGGGCTGGGCGGCGAGCACTTCAGCGTGCTGCTGGACGAGCGCGGCGGCCTGAAAGGCTTTGCGAACATGTCGCTGGCAGTGGCCGGCCAGCCGCTGTCCAGCCGCGAACGCACCGAAGCCGTGGCGCGCGCCTTCTTGCAGGAAGCCGCGCCCGACCTGCTGCCGCGCATGCGCATCAGCTGGATCGAGCCGCACGACGAAACCGTGCGCGCCGCCAGCGGCCCCGTCACGCTCACCGGCATGAAGCTGAAGGCGCGCAACACCGCCGACGGGCGCTGGTTCTGGGTGATCGTGGGCGCCGACGAACGGCCCTTGGTGTTCGAGCGCGACATCGTCTGGATCAACATGCCCGGCCGCCGCCAGACCGAAAAATGGCTGCACGACGACTGGCTGGCCCAGCAGGCCGCGCCAGCGGGGTGACGCGGGCCTCGTCACGCCATGCACCAGATGGCGGATGTGCAGGTCGGCATACTGCAAGGCTTGATTCACCCGCCTTGCAAGGAAACCCGCCTGTGTTGCCCACCTTCTTTTCTCGCCCCTCCCCTCTGCGCCTCGGCAGCGCGGGCCTGCTGGCCAGTGCGCTGGCCTTGGCCGGCTGCGCCGCCGTGGCCCCCGCAGGCGGTGCCGCACCCGCAGCCCCGCTGGCCGCGCCCGAGGCGGTGCCCGGCATGGTCTCGGTGCCCAGCCAGCACGGCGCTGTCGCCAGCCTGGACCGCCTGGCGCAGATGGCGCAAGCGCGCGGCCTGACCATCTTCGCCCGCGTCGACCACAGCGGCGACGCGCAAAAAGCCGGCCTGCCCCTGCGCCCCACGCAGTTGCTGATCCTGGGCGCGGCCAAGGCCGGCACGCCGCTGATGCAGGCGCGCCAAAGCACCGCGCTCGATCTGCCGCTGAAAGTGCTGGCCTGGGAAGACGCCCAGGGCCGCACCTGGCTCAGCTACAACGACCCCGCCTGGCTGCAGCAGCGCCACGGCTACCCGGCGGCGCTGAACGAGAAC
>JAUNTQ010000192.1 GCA_030538605.1 Pseudomonadota bacterium | reverse complement strand
CTGGCGTTTCATGCCATGCGGGTAGTGCGCAGCGCTATGGATAACTGATATGCAAAAAAGCCCGCTGAAAGACAGCGGGCTTTTTGCTGTGTCACAGGCGCGTGACGCGGCTTACACGTGCATGCCCCAGTCCACCGCAGAGGTGGTGGGCTTGCCGCGCCGCGTGGCGGTTTTGCGGGCGGCGCGCTTGCCTGCGGGGCGCGGACGCACGGGCCGGGCCTGCTGCACGCGCTGCCGGATGTGGGCCAGGGCTTCGTCCACCTGGTCGATGAGGATCAGGCACAGATCGCCCGCTTTCAGCTGTGCCAGGGCGCGGTCGATGGCGGCGAATTCACCGTGGATTTCTTCCACGCGGGTGGTGCGCGTGGCGCCTTGCAGGCCCTGGCGCAGCAGGGCCAGCACTTCGCCGTCGGCGCGGCCGCGCTGGCAGGCGTCCTGGTAGAGCAGCACGTCGTCGAAGGCGGCGCCCAGGATGCGGGTCTGGTCGCGGATGTCCTGGTCGCGCCGGTCGCCGGCGCCGCTGATGACGACGCTGCGGCGCTGGGCGGGCATGTTGCCCACGGCGTCCACCAAGGCGGTGATGGCGTCGGGGTTGTGGCCGTAGTCGGCGATCACGGTGGCGCCGGCGTGGTCGAACACGTTGAAGCGGCCGGGCACGCCCTGCACGTCGCTGATGAAGCTGGCCAGGCCTTTCTGGATGGCTTCCCACGGCGTGCCCACGGCCCAGGCGGCGGCCACCGAGGCCATGGCGTTGTCGACCTGAAAGCCCAGCTGCCCCTTGCGCGTGAGCGGCACGCGCGCCAGCGGCAGGCGCTTGATGAAGCCGCCTTCGACGCAGACGATGTCGCCCCGGTCGACGAACACCACGCGCTGGCCTTGCGCCATGTGGGTGGCGATGACGGGGTGGTGGCCGTCTTGCGCAAAGAACGTGACCTTGCCCGGGCAGTGCGGCGCCATGGCGGCCACGGCCGGGTCGGCGGCGTTGAGCACGGCCATGCCGGTGGGCGCGACGTTGAGCACGATCACGCGCTTCAAGACCTTCAGGTCTTCGAGCGTGGTGATGTAGTTCAGGCCCAGGTGGTCGCCGCTGCCCAGGTTGGTGACGATGGCGACGTCGCACTGGTCGAACGCCAGGCCTTCGCGCAGCAGGCCGCCGCGCGCGGTCTCCAGCACGGCGGCGTCCACATCGGGGTGGGCCAGCACGTTGCGCGCGCTGCGCGGGCCGGAGCAGTCGCCTGAGTCGATCTGGCGACCACCCACGTACACGCCGTCGGTGTTGGTCATGCCCACGCGCAGGCCATTGGCCTTGAGCAGGTGGGCCGTCAGGCGCACGGTGGTGGTTTTGCCGTTGGTGCCGGTGACGGCGATGACGGGCACACGCCCGTTGCCGCCTTGCGGGTACATCATGTCCATCACCGCGCCGCCCACGTCGCGGCCCTTGCCGAACGAGGGGCTGATGTGCATGCGCAGGCCGGGGGCGGCGTTGACTTCGACGATGCCGCCGTTTTGCGCTTCCAGCGGCTTGATGACGGTTTCGCACACCACGTCGACGCCGCAGATGTCCAGGCCCACGGTCTGCGCGGCCTCGATGGCGCGCGCGGCCACGTCGGGGTGCACGCTGTCGGTGACGTCGGTGGCGGTGCCGCCGGTGGAGAGGTTGGCGTTGTTGCGCAGCACCACGCGCTGGCCCTTGGCCGGCACGCTGTCGGGCGTGAGGTTTTGCGCGGCCAGGCGGGCTTCGGCAATGGTGTCGATGCGGATCTTGGTGAGCGAGGTGCCGTGGCCTTCGCCCCGGCGCGGGTCGCTGTTGACCTCGGCCACCAGCTCGCGCACGGTTTGCGTGCCGTCGCCAATGACCAGGGGCGGGTCGCGCCGGGCGGCGGCCACCAGCTTGTTGCCGACCACCAGCAGGCGGAAGTCGTGGCCGGGCAGGTAGCGTTCGACCATCACGGTGCCGTGCTTTTCGGCGGCGGCGTAGGCGATGTCGAAGTGGCCGCGATCGACAATGCCCACGGTGACGCCCTTGCCCTGGTTGCCGTCTTGCGGCTTGACGACCACGGGCAGGCCGATGTCTTGCGCCACGGCCCAGCCGTCTTCCAGGCTGGCGACGGGGCGGCCCAGGGGCACGGGCACGCCGGCGGAGTGCAGCAGCTTCTTGGTCAGGTCTTTGTCTTGCGCAATGGCTTCGGCGATGGCGCTGGTGCCATCGACCTCGGCGGCCTGGATGCGGCGCTGCTGGCTGCCCCAGCCCAGCTGCACCAGGCTGCCGCGCGTCAGGCGCTTGAAGGGGATGCCGCGCGCCATGGCGGCTTCGACGACGGCGCCGGTGGAGGGGCCCAGGCGCTCGTCTTCGTCCAGCTCGCGCAGCTCGGCCAGGGTGGCGGCCAGGTCGAACCCGGTGCCTGCGGCAGCGGCGGCACAGAGCTGCTGCGCTTTTTCGAACGCCAGGCGGCCCACGGCTTCTTCGGTGTACTGCACGGCCACCTGAAAGGTGCCTTCGATCTCGGTCGGTGTGGTGCGGCTGAAGGTGACCGGGCAGCCGGCCTCGGCTTGCAGCGCCAGCGCCGTCAGCTCCAGCGCGTGCGCCATGCTGATAGGGGTGCTGGGCTTGTTGGCGTGCAGGCCGCCGACGGAGGGGAACAGCTCGCGCAGGCGCTTTTCGAACGCGGGGGTGGCGCGCAGGTCGCGCTCGGCTTCGTCGCAGGTGACGACGGCTTCGATGGCCGTGTGGCGGCTCCACAGGTTGGGGCCGCGCAGCGCGCGAATGCGGGTGACTTCCATGAATGGTCCTAGAGACGGAGATGAGAGATGCAACGAACGGGCGCGCGATTCAGTGGACAGCCGGCGCGGGCTGAATTTCGACAAATCGCAACAGGCCGGCGCGGATCAGGCCGGCGGGCAGGCCCAGCGCCCAGGCCGTGGCCACGGCGGCCAGCACGTGGGGGTGGGCATCGGCGGGCGGTGTGGTGCACAGGGCGGAGAAGTCGGGCGCGTGCAGCTGCAGCAGGGGCGTTTCGTCGGCGCCCGTGGCCAGCACCACGGTCTGGCCGCGCATGAACACGGCGCGGCCCTTGCGCGCGCGGTGCCTGGCCAGGGCCGGGGCGTCGGCGTGCAGGCTGTAGAGCAGCACTTCGCCGTCGCTGTAGTCGGCCAGCGCCAGCACCTGGGCATCGTCGGCGTTGAGCACCGCCGCGCCTTGCGGCAGCACCACGTCGACCTGGGTGCGCACGATGTTGGGCAGCT
>JAUNTQ010000191.1 GCA_030538605.1 Pseudomonadota bacterium | reverse complement strand
CCGACCAACTCATCATCTTCGACACCACCTTGCGCGACGGCGAGCAGTCGCCCGGCGCTTCGATGACGCGCGACGAGAAGCTGCGCATCGCGCGCCAGCTCGAACGCCTGAAGGTCGACGTGATCGAGGCCGGCTTTGCCGCCAGCAGCAACGGCGACTTTGAATGCGTGAAGGCGATTGCCGAGGCGATCAAGGATTCCACCGTGTGCTCGCTCAGCCGCGCCAACGACCGCGACATTGCGCGCGCCGCCGAGGCGCTGAAGGGCGCGGCGCGTGGCCGCATCCACACCTTCATCGCCACCAGCCCGCTGCACATGGAGAAGAAGCTGCGCATGACGCCCGATGAGGTGTTCGAGCAGGCCAAGCTGGCTGTGCGCTTTGCGCGCCAGCAGATGGACGACATCGAGTTCAGCGCCGAAGACGGCTACCGCAGCGACATCGACTTTCTGGCCCGCGTGTGCGAGGCCGTCATCAAGGAAGGCGCGCGCACCATCAACATCCCCGACACCGTGGGCTACGCCATCCCCGAGCTGTATGGCAACTTTCTCAAAACCCTGCGCGAAAAAGTGCCCAACAGCGACCAGGCCATCTGGTCGGTGCACTGCCACAACGACTTAGGGATGGCCGTGGCCAACAGCCTGGCGGGCGTGAAGATCGGCGGCGCGCGGCAGGTGGAATGCACCATCAACGGCCTGGGCGAGCGCGCGGGCAATTGCAGCCTGGAAGAAATCGTGATGGCGGTGAAAACGCGGCGCGACTACTTTGGGCTGGAGGTGGGCATCGACGCCAGCCAGATCGTGCCGGCCAGCAAGATGGTCAGCTCGGTCACCGGCTTCGTGGTGCAGCCCAACAAGGCCGTGGTGGGGGCCAACGCCTTTGCGCACGCCAGCGGCATCCACCAGGACGGCGTGCTGAAGGCGCGCGACACCTACGAAATCATGCGCGCCGAAGACGTGGGCTGGAGCGCCAACAAGATCGTGCTGGGCAAGCTGAGCGGCCGCAACGCCTTCAAGCAGCGCCTGCAAGAGCTGGGCGTGGTGCTGGAGAGCGAGGGCGAAATCATGGCTGCGTTTGCCAAGTTCAAGGAACTGGCCGACAAGAAGAGCGAGATCTTCGATGAAGACATCCTGGCGCTGGTGGGCGACGAAAGCGTGACGCCCGAGAAGGAGCACTTCGGCTTTGTTTCGCTCGCGCAGCGCAGTGAAACGGGCGAAATGCCACAGGCCGAGATCGTCTTCACCGTGGGCGGGCACGAAGTGCGCGGGCAGTCGCCGGGCAACGGGCCGGTGGATGCGTCGATGAAGGCCATCGAGTCGCACGTGAAAAGCGGGGCCGAGATGATTCTCTATTCGGTCAACGCCATCAGCGGCAACACCGAGAGCCAGGGCGAGGTGACGGTGCGCCTGCAAAACGCGGGCCGCGTGGTCAACGGCGTGGGGGCCGACCCCGACATCGTGGTCGCCTCGGCCAAGGCTTATCTGAGCGCGCTCAACAAGTTACACGACAAATCTGACAAGGTGGTGGCCCAGGGCTGACGAAACGCTGCGATTGGCCCTGTTTTTTAACACAGGGGTTTAGGAAAAGGATGCAAGTTGCTGATATTGCATCCTTTTTTTTGATTCATTACACTCTGCACCCATTCGTGGCATGGCTTTTGGGGACTGATGATGGTGACAGCGGCACTGGGCAAGCGGGTATCGGCGTTGTGGCGTGGTTTGGGGCTCTTGTCGGCCGCCCTGGCGCTCAGTCTGGCGCCGCTCGCGCAGGCCAGCGCCCAGGCCCGCAAACCCGCCGCCACGGCCAAGGCGGCGCCGAAATCGGCCTCTAGAACCGCTTCCAAAGCGGCCCCCAAGGCCCCGCCGAAAGCCGCCGCGCGCCCCGCGCCCCGGCCGGCCGCCCAGGCCGCGGCACGCAACACCTCCAACCGCTCCGCGCCCAGAGCCGCCAACGCCCGCCCGGCCGCCGCTCAGCGCAACACCCGCAACGCCACCGCCAGCAACAACCGCGCCGGCGCGCGCGCCAACCGCGTGGCTTCCGGCACCACCCGCGTGTCGGCCACGCGGCCGGTGGCGGCCGTCACGCGCGCCGCGCCCGCGCCGCGCCTGTCCATGGGCCAGCAAGCGGGCCTGCGCGACACGCAGGACCCGCTGGAGCTGCGCTCCAGCGTGGCGCTGGTGCTCGATCAGGACACGCACGAGGTGCTGTTCAGCAAGAACGACCACGCCGTGCTGCCCATTGCATCGCTCACCAAGCTGATGACGGGGCTGATCGTGGCTGACCTGGCGCTGCCGCTCGATGAGCTGATCACCATCACGCACGAAGACGTGGACACCGAAAAAGGCAGCAGCTCGCGCCTGGCCGTGGGCACCACGCTCACGCGCGGCGAGCTGATGCACTTGGCGCTCATGTCCAGCGAAAACCGCGCCGCGCACGCGCTGGGACGCACGCACCCGGGCGGCATGCACCGCTTCGTGGCGCAGATGAATGCGCGCGCCATCATGCTGGGCATGAAAGACACGCGCTTCGTGGAGCCCACGGGCCTGTCCAGCGCCAACCGCTCCAGCGCGCACGACCTGGCCATGCTGGTGCAGGCGACGATGGCGCAGCCGCTGCTGCGCCAGTTCACCACCTCGCACGGCTACGAGGTGGCGGTGGGCGACCGCGTGCTCCAGTACAACAACACCAACCGCCTGGTGTTCAGCCCCGACTGGCACATCGGCCTGCAAAAGACGGGCTACATCTCCGAGGCCGGCCGCTGCCTGGTGATGCAGGCCAGCGTGGCGGGGCGCAAGCTGATCATGGTGTTTCTCGACTCCAGCGGCACCCAGAGCCGCCTGGCCGATGCCGAGCGCATTCGCCGCTGGGTGGAGGTGGAGCGGCCTTCGCGCACGCTGGCGCAAAGCGGGTATGCGGGGTGAGGGTGGTTGCGGTGTGCGCTTGAATACCTTCACCGCAGAGGGGCGGAGGACGCAGAGTTTCGCAGAGGGAATGCTTGGGATTGCTTTGTGAGATTAAAAATATAGCTGCTTGCGTATGTTTTTAGGGGATTCCGGATGCTTTTATATATGAAATCAACTAAAAACATACGCAAACAGCTCATTTTTTTAATATAGCCAAATGCACAAGTAATCAGATGCCTCTTGCTCCCTCCCTCGCTGGGGGAGGGTTGGGGTGGGGGCGAACCACGGTGGATTGATCGAAGGTGGTCAGCCCCCATCCCAGCCTTCCCCCAGCGGGGGAAGGAGC
>JAUNTQ010000045.1 GCA_030538605.1 Pseudomonadota bacterium | reverse complement strand
CAATCGCCGTGGGCTGATCGCCTGCGGGCGGGTAAGGCTGGTAGAGCTGGTAGGGTGAACCGGGGAAGGTGACGAACTGGCCGGCTTCGGTGGCGGCAGAGGTGAGCGTGGCGGTCATGGGCTGGGCGGATCAGATGCAGGGGTCAGCGATTCGGCGGGCGTGTACACGCGCGCGCACCTGCCTTGGTAAAGTCGCGCGGGTTGCAGGTAAACAAAACGTTGAAGTCCACAAGTTTGAACCTGCGCGGGAAATGGCGATTCATGCGATGGCAGCATTTGCGTCGCCAACTAACACCTGAATTGGACCTCAAGCAGCGTCCGTGCAAGTTCATCCAGTTCCTCCGCTCTCTCGTCGTCTGTTGCCTGCGACGCAAGTCTCTCCAGGTGCGTCTGAAATGACCGCCGCAGGTCAGTCGATTTTGCGATGACCTCCCGAATAACCCAATACTTCCAGATGTGGTCAGTGCCATCGAGAACTTCACGCACCGAAATTTCCAATGGCGCGCCGATTCCAGCCAGGAACGGCGCCAATACGCGTGCAACAGGCCAATTCATATCCTGCAACCAAGTCAAAAGCTCTGGCAGGACAGAAGCCACAGCGGGATAGCCTGCTGCGACGGCGGCTTCGGCACGCTCCAAATCTAGTTTGTGCTTTGGGACAAGCTCTGCGGGGTTCATGAGGTCTAACTGTCGCATCCCGGACGATTGGTATTCCCAGACTGTCTGTGAAAAAGCTCAGGTTTTTCGTCGTGCCAACGCTTGATCTCCTGCATCGGTGTTGTTGAATGCAGCGCCGACTGCGGCAGCTGGTGGTTGTCCAAATGCACATAGCGCTCAAGCGTCTGGTACATGTCTTGTCCATCGGTAAAGCGACGCGTCTTCAGCACATCCGAGATGCGTCCATTGAAGCGCTCCACCATCCCGTTGGTCTGGGGCGTTCTGGGCTTGGCGAGGCGATGCTCGATGCCCAACTCCTTGCACAGCCGATCAAACCCATGCTTGCCGCTGGCCTCTTTCTCGCGGCTGGCAAACAAGCGGTCGGTGAACTCCTTGCCGTTGTCGGTCAATACCTTGGTGGTCCTGATCGGGCAAGCCTTGTGCAGAGCTTTCAAGAACGCATTGGCGTTGGCTGCTGTCTTGCGAGATTTGATCTGCACGAACACCCAGCGTGTGGCCCGGTCAATGACCACGAACAGGTAGCTGCGTGATGTCTCGTCCTGCATCTGCGGCAGGCACTTCACATCCACGTGCACATAGGCCCGGCTCATAGGCTTTGAAGCCCTTGGCAGGCTCTTCGGGGGTGGCAGGCAGCAAAGCCTTGGGTTGCCCACGCCGTGGCGGCGCAAGCAGCGATCAAGCCCTGAGCGAGATACCTCACGGCCAGCAGGTCATTGAGCGGCAACAGCAGCATCTTGCGAAGTTCAACGAGGATGGCCTCTTGCGCGGGGGTCAGCGTTGTTTGCAGGCGGTGGGCGGTGTGTGAGGCGTCGGTGAAGACTGAGCGGATCTTCCAGCGACGGATGGTGCCTTCGCCCACGTTGTATCGAGCAGCAAGGACAGCGACAGAGTCAGCACTGGCAGCGATTTCAGCACGAATGGCTGGGGTGGTGCGCGCGTTCTTGTGCAGGGCAATGGTCATGATCGCTCATCACCGCGCGGGCGATGAACAGCGCATAGCGTTTAGCATCTATCGAATCGTCCGGGATGCGACAACTAGCGTCTGTCCACCAGCGCATGCGCGATGGTGCCCAGATCGACGTATTCCAGCTCGCTGCCCGCCGGCACGCCGCGCGCCAGGCGGGTGACGGTGAGGCCGCGGCTTTTCAGTGCCTGGGCGATGACGTGGGCCGTGGCTTCGCCTTCGGCGGTGAAGTTGGTGGCCAGAATCACTTCCTGCACCGTGCCGTCGGTGGCGCGCGCGATGAGTTCGCCCACGCCGATGTCGCGCGGGCCCACGCCGTCGAGCGGGCTGATCTTGCCCATGAGCACGAAGTAGCGCCCGCGAAAAGCGCCGGTGCGCTCCAGCGCGGCCTGGTCGGCGGGGGTTTCGACCACGGCGAGCTTGCTCGCGTCGCGGCGCGGGTCGGCGCAGGTGACGCACACCTCGCCTTCGGTGAAGGTGTGGCAAAGCCGGCAATGGCGCACCTGCGCGGCCGCGTCGTGCAGCGCGCGCGACAGTTGCCGCGCGCCCTCGCGGTCGTGCTGCAACAGATGAAACGCCATGCGTTGCGCCGAGCGCACGCCGACGCCGGGCAGGCGCTTGAGCGACTGCACGAGGGTGTCGAGGCTGTGGGTGTCGGTCATCCAGTTGAGCAGCGCAGGGGGATTCAGACCATCAAAAGGCGCGGTAGCCAAGCCATCCCAGGGCCGCACGAGCCGGGGTTCCCCGGCGACCAGCGGCGTCCCCCTTCCCGAAGAGAGAAGGGGGAAGGCGCGTCAGCGCCTCAGGGGGATGTATCTTCAAAACGGGAACTTCATTCCTGGCGGCATGCCCGGCATGCCTGCGGGCATGAGCTTGCCCATCTTCTCGGCGGACAGCTCTTCGGCCTTGCGCACGGCGGCGTTGAAGGCGGCGGCGACCAGGTCTTCGAGCATGTCCTTGTCGTCTTCGAGCAGGCTGGGGTCGATGGTGACGCGCTTGACGTCGTGCTTGGCGGTCATCAGCACCTTGACGAGGCCGGCACCGGATTCGCCTTCCACCTCCAGCAGCGCGAGTTCGTCCTGCGCCTTTTTCATGTTTTCCTGCATGGCCTGGGCCTGTTTCATGAGGCCGGCGAGTTGTCCTTTGTTGAACATGGGTGGAGTCCTTGGGTAGAAAACGGAGAGATCAGCGCGCGCTGCAGCCAGGACCGGCGCACGCAAGGGTGTTGAAATCATAGACGTCGGAATGCCCCGGGTTGCCCGTCGGACGCGGCAGCCCCCGGGGCACGACGAAGGTGACGGCGTGCGCGCCGTACAGGCCCGCCGGATAGCGCATGGGGCCCAGCACGACGTAGGCATCACGCCAGGCCGGGCGGCGCAGCGCGGCATCCGGCGCGCCCTCCACGGCGGGCAGGTCGGACGGTGCCGCCAGCGCGGCCTGCTGCGCCCAGGCGTCGGCATCGGCGGCAGTGGCGGGGCGCAGCAGGCCCTTGCGCACCAGATCGTCGATGCCGGCGCGGCCTGCGAGGGGGGCCGAGTCGTCCTTGAACGATTCGGGTGTCACGGCTGGCGAGGTCGTCAGCCGCACGCCGGGTGTCAGCGCATTGCCCACCACCACGCGGCCGTCGCGCGCCGGATAGACCATGCGCACGCTCTGGCCGAACAGGGCGCTGGCGGTTGCATTGAGCTTGCGCAGCTGCGCCGCGTCGTCGCTCACGTAGAAATGGCCGCACGGCCCCTGGTTGCTGTAGGAGCTGTTGAGCAGCGGCGTGCCGGGCACCAGGCCCGCCACGGCCTGGCGGTGGTAGCCGCTGACGAGCACGGCCACGATGCGCGTGCCGTCGGACCAGCCGATGTGCCACACCGTCGGCTCGTAAGCGCCCAGCACCAGCGCCACGGGCTGGCCAGGGCTGTGCACGGCCACGTCCATGCGCGTGGCAGCGTGACCGCTTTGGTCGATCTGAAAGCCCGCCGGGCGTCCGCCATAGGCACCTGCGGCCAGCACAACGGTGTCGGCAGGCAACTGCAACGTACCGAAAGTGCAGGTGGCCTGCTGCTCGCCGGGGCGCACGGGAAAGTCGAACGGGACAAGCGGCGGCCCGGGTGGCTCGATGGGTGACAGAGCGGTGGCCGCGCCTTGCAGCGCCAGCGCCAGGCAGGGGGCCAGCAGCCACGGTCTGGCGGCGGCGCACCGGGCAGGCTTGATCTTTCGAGGGTTCATAGCGGCTTGAGCGTGCCGGGCACGACGCGTGCGCCGAAGTCGCGCGTCATCTCCTGCACGAAGGGGTCGGCCATGAGCAGCGATTCGGCGGCTTTCAGGCGCTGGGTGGCGGCGATGGCGTTGCGGCGCGCGGGGGTGTCGGTGACGGGGCCGATGTCCACGTGCAGGCGCACGGCGTGGCCGGCGTCGGCCAGGGCGGCTTGCAGGCGCTGGCGTGCGGCGGACTGGGCCAGGGTTTCGTTTTCGAGTCGCAAGGTCCATGCATCGGGCGTGCGCGTGACGAGCTGCGATTGCAAGGCCAGCTCGCGCACCAGGGCAGTGACGGCTTCGCGCGCCACCAGCGACTGCACGAGCGTGTGCCAGAAGTCGTTGTCAGGCCCGCCTTGCACGGGCAGCGGCTCTGCGGCGGGCGCGGAGCGGGGCGCGGGGTGCTCTGCCGTTTGCTCGTCGCGCACCTTGACGGCCACGAGGGGGGGAGGTGCGGGGGCGGGGGTTTGCGCTTGCGCTGCGCTGGACGCCGGCGCGCGCACGGCTGTCGTTGAGGCTTCGCCATGCGTGGCGTCGCGCACGGGCAGCGGGCGCATGACGGGCTGCGTGCGCGCGGCCACGGCGGTGGTGGCGGGTGGTGCGGGGGCGCTCCCAATGTCCTCGTCCCAGTCGCTGGGGGGTGGCTCGTCGGCGGGCTGGGCATCCCAGGGGGCGGGTTCGGGGCCGTCGTCGTCGTCCGCGTTGTCGGAAGGCGCGGCGATCGTGGGTGCGGGCGCAGGTGTGGCTGGCGCAGGTGGCTCAGGTGCGGCGGTCACCGGCGCGGATGGAGGCGCAACGGCCGACGACTCGACCGATGGCACACCGGGCCGCGCAGCGGGCGTCGTGACTGGCAAGGCCACAGGCGATGCCACCGACGGTGCGACAAACGGCGCTTCAGCCGTTTTCAGTGTTTTTTTTTCAGCCGCCGCGCTGGATGGCGCGGTGTTGTGGGGTGCGGTGTGGGCGGGCGCGCCGCCGGGTGCCTTGAAGGGCAGCAGGCGCAGCAGCACCATGGTCAGGCCCGCGTATTCGTCGGGGGCCAGGCCCAGCTCGGCGCGGCCGTGGATGCACAGGCTGTAGAGCAGCTGGGTTTCGTCGGCGGGCAGCAGCGCGGCCAGGCGGGCGGTTTCCTGTGCGTCGGGGTCGGTGTCGTCTGTGGCCATGCCGGGCACGGCCTGATGCACCGCCATGCGCTGGAGCACGCTGGCCATGTCTTCGAGCGTGGTGGCAGCGGACAGGCCCGCGGCGCGCAGCTGCTCGGTCAGCTCGACCACGGTGCGCCCGTCGGCAGCCGACAGCGCCTCGATCAGGCGAAAGACGACGCTGCGGTTGACGCTGCCCAGCATCTGGCGCACCGCGCTTTCCTGCAGCTGGCCGCTGCCGAAGGCGATGGCCTGATCGGTCAGGCTGAGCGCGTCGCGCATGGAGCCGCGCGCGGCGCGCGCCAGCAGCTTGAGCGCCTGCGGCTCGGCGGGCACGCTTTCTTCGGCCAGCACGCGGGTGAGGTGGTCGAGCACGGTCTCGGGCGCCATGGGCCGCAGGTTGAACTGCAGGCAGCGGCTGAGCACGGTGGGGGGCACCTTCTGCGGGTCGGTGGTGGCGAGGACGAACTTGAGGTATTCGGGCGGCTCTTCCAGCGTCTTGAGCATGGCGTTGAAGGCCGTGTTGGAGAGCATGTGCACTTCGTCGATCATGAAAACCTTGAAGCGGCCCTGCACGGGCTTGTAGACGGCCTGCTCCAGCAGTTGCTGCACTTCGTCGACGCCGCGGTTGCTGGCGGCGTCCAGCTCGGTGTAGTCGACAAAGCGGCCCGCGTCGATCTCGGTGCAGGCGGGGCACACACCGCAAGGCTGGGCGGTGATGCCGCCGCTGCCGTCGGCACCGGTGCAGTTGAGCGACTTGGCCAGGATGCGCGAGACGGTGGTCTTGCCCACGCCGCGCGTGCCGGTGAACAGGTAGGCATGGTGCAGGCGCTGCTGGGTGAGCGCGTTGGTGAGCGCCTGCACCACGTGCGCCTGACCCACCATTTCCGTGAAGCTGCGGGGACGGTATTTGCGAGCCAGCACCAGATATGACATGGCGGCGATTCTACGGGGCCAGCCGCTGTCGATTGAAAACAAAAGAGAAGCTGCTTGCGTATGCAATTAAACATTTTCAGATACTTTTATATATGAAAGTTCTAAAATACATACACAAGAAGCTCATATTTTTAACTATATCGATCACACCACCCGAACGCCTCGAAGGCTGGCACTACAATAGCCTGCGACGGGCCTTCCCGCATGGTGAAGGAGCCAACCGGGTCAGGTGGGGAACCAAGCAGCCCTAACTTTGGAGTCAGTGCCGGGGTCAAGGCTCGTCACCTTTTCATGCAAAAAGCCAGGCAGGTGCCTGGCTTTTTTTCATGGTCGTGCAGCGCGGGTCAGCGGTGCTTGTCAGGCCCGGGCTGACGGCGGTTGACCTCGAAGGGCGACATGGACAGCAGCGTGGTGAGCGCACCCGAGACCATCATGGCGGCCCAGAAGATGAAGAAGGTGACGGTATAGACCGCCGGGCGCGACCAGCCCAGGCGCTCGCCGAAGAGGGTGAGCATTTCGGGGTCGAGCACGGCGAATACCGCCATCTCCAGCACGCCCGC
This sequence comes from Pseudomonadota bacterium, assembly GCA_030538605.1. Classification (GTDB taxonomy): domain Bacteria; phylum Pseudomonadota; class Gammaproteobacteria; order Burkholderiales; family Burkholderiaceae_C; genus Ottowia. The sequence goes on along the minus strand of JAUNTQ010000045.1, from coordinate 17,138 downwards.
CATGAGAAAGGCGGGCCAGGCGATCCACATCAGGCGTTCCTTCAGCATGCGGCAGTCCTTCGGTGATCGGTGCAGGATGAACGCGCTCAGTTGGCGGACGGGGCCGATGCGCCGGCTGCCGGGCGCGGCACGCCACCGGTGGCAGCGTGGTTGCGGGCCTGCACGGCGGGCATGAGCGCACCGTCGGCGTCGGCAGCGGGCTGCATGGCGGCGGCGTTGGCGCGAGGGGCGTCGGTGTAGACCGGGTCGGGCCGCGAGATGGCCAGGTACAGCGTGATGAAGCCTGCCACGATCACGATGGCCGGGCCGCCGACGACCATCCACATGTGCGGGTATTTCCACCAGGGGCCGGAGTTCGGCTCTTGCGCGGCGCGGGTGGCGGCGGAGATGGGCGCGGGCTGCGGCGAAGAGAAAGGCGTGCTGCTGTTCATGGGGGTCATCTTGGCATCAGAAAGACGGATTTTTCCTTGACCTCGCCCACACCGGGCGCGTTGACAAAGAGGCGGATGTCGTGCGAACCGGGTGGGGCCGCGTCATAGGGCACGCGCAGGCGCACGGGCACCCACAGCGCCTGCGCGCCTTCGACGGTGACGCTGGCTGGCGTATCGAGCCGCAGGCCGGGCAGGCCTTCTGCCGAGATCTCGAAGGTCTGCGCCTGCTCGGTGGCGTTCATGATCTGCATGCGGTAGACGTTCTCGATCTGCCCGCCGGCGACGATGCGCGCGAGCGTGGCGCGGTCGCGCACGATGTCCACCTTGAACGGCGTGCGCAGCAGCAGGCTGGCGATGAGCGCGAGCGTGACGGTGGCGAGGATGGCCGAGTACAGCAGCACACGTGGGCGCAGCACGTGGCGCAGGATCTGCCGCCCGCCCCAGCCTTCTTCCAGCGCGTGTTCGGTGGAGTAGCGAATGAGCCCGCGCGGGTAGCCCACCTTGTCCATCACGTCGTCGCACACGTCGATGCAGGCCGCGCAGCTGATGCACTCGTATTGCAGACCGTCGCGGATGTCGATGCCGGTGGGGCAGACCTGCACGCACAGGGTGCAGTTGACGCAGTCGCCCAGGCCCAGCGCCCTGGGGTCGGCCTTTCTGGAGCGCGAGCCGCGCGGCTCGCCGCGGCCGGCGTCGTAGGTGACGATGAGCGTGTCCTTGTCGAACATGGCGCTCTGAAAACGCGCGTAGGGACACATGTATTTGCACACCTGCTCGCGCATGTAGCCCGCGTTGCCGTAGGTGGCAAAGCCGTAGAAGAAGATCCAGAAGGTTTCCCAGGGGCCCAGGCTCCAGCTCAGCACATGGCCGAACAGCTCGCGGATGGGCGTGAAGTAGCCCACGAAGGTAAAGCCCGTCCACAGGCCGAAGGCGATCCAGACGATTTGCTTGGTGGCCTTGCGCGAGAACTTGCCCGCCGACATGGGCGCGGCGTCCAGGCGCATGCGGGCGGAGCGGTCGCCCTCGATCTTGCGCTCGAACCACAGGTAGATCTCGGTGTACACGGTTTGCGGACACGCATAGCCGCACCACTGGCGCCCCGCCACCGCCGTGAACAGGAACAGCAGCATGGCCGAGATGATGAGGATGGCCGCCAGGTAGATCACATCCTGCGGGTAGAGCACCAGCCCGAAGATGTAAAAGCGCCGCGCCTCCAGATCGAACAGCATGGCCTGGCGGCCGTTCCACATCAGCCAGGGCATGCCGTAGAAAAACAGCTGCGTGGCCCACACGAAAAACCAGCGCCACTTGGCAAACAGCCCAGTGACGCTGCGCGGGTAGATCTTCTGGTGCGCCTGGTACAGCGACACCATCACGTCCTCGCCTGCGGCGTCTGCCGCAGCGGGTTTTTCGGTGGGGGGTGTATTGCTCAAGACCGTCTGCTGCCTACTGATGCCTGAATTATCGGCCGCGCGTGGACACGGGTGTGGGGCACTCCCGGATACTGTGGCTTGGCGCCGGGTTTATGCCAAACCCTGCCAGCACGGCACCGGCCCATGCGAAAGGGGCGCCCGGCGCCCCTTCGTGTGACTCAAGACAGGAAGACTTCCACGCGCCGCGCCTGCACGCCGGCGCCGGCGTCTATGTTCTCGGGCTTTTTCAGCTCGATGCGGTCTTCGGGCACGCCCAGCGACACCAGGTGATCGCGCACCACGCTGGCGCGGTGCTTGGCCAGCTCTTCGTTCTGCGCGGCATTGCCGGTGCTGTCCACGAAGCCGCTCACCGTCACGGTCTTGCCGGCCTTGGCACCTTCCAGCACCTGGGCCAGCGCCTGGTCGGCGCCAGCGGCCAGCTCGGACTGGCCGGTGGCGAAGAAGAACTTGACGACACCGTTTTCCACCGCCACCGAAGCGGCGTCGGCCGCAGGCGCCGCAGCAGCGGCCGGTGCAACGGCAGTGGGGGCAACAGCAGCAGGTGCCGCTGCGGGCACGCCGCCGCCCTTGCCCCACACGTAGGCGGTCAGCACGTTGAGCTGCTCGGGTGTGAACTTGGCCTCCCAGGCGGGCATGACGCCGGTTTTGCCGTTCATGATCATGTCCACCACGTGGGACTCGACTGCCGGGCCGTGCGTGAAGACACCGGCCGTCAAGTCGGGCGCGCCCAGGGCCTGGTTGCCCTTGCCGTCGGCGCCGTGGCAGGCGGCGCACACCGCGAACTTGGTGCGGCCCAGCTCGGCGCGCACCGAGTCGTGCGGCCCGCCCGACAGGCTGATGACATAGGCGGCAAGGTTGCGCACGTCGTCCGACGAGCCCACCGCTGCGCCCATGGGCGTCATGATGCCGGTGCGACCGTTGGCAATGGTTTCGTGAATCAGCGCGGGCGTGCCACCCCAGTTCCAGTGGGCATCGGTCAGATCGGGAAAGCCCTTGGCGCCACGCGCGTCAGAGCCGTGGCACTGGGCGCAGTTGTTCATGAACAGGCGGTCGCCAATGGCCATGGCCTGCGGGTCCTTGGCCAGCTCCTCGGTGCTTTTGCCCTCGAAGGCGGCATAGATCGGGGCCACCTGCTCGCGACCGCGCTCCATCTCGCGCTCGAACTGGCCTTCCTGCGTCCAGCCGAGCGAGCCCTGGTAGCTGCCCAGGCCCGGGTAGAGAAACAGGTAGGCCAGCGAGAACACGCAGGTGATGATGAACAGGCCTACCCACCAGCGCGGCAGGGGGTTGTTCATCTCGCGCAGATCGCCGTCCCAGACGTGGCCGGTGGTGTTGTCGGCCGCGGTCATGGCCTTGGTCTTGCCGCTGATCCACAGCAGCGCCAGGCAGGCAAAAATGCCCAGCAGCGTGACGCCAGCGATGAAGATGGACCAGAAGTTGCTCGTGAAGTCGCTCATTTTTTTTCCTTGCCAGACGGACTGGAGGGCCGTGGGTGCCTGGGGCTCAATCCTGCTCGTTGAAGGGCAGCCGCGCGGCTTCGTCGAAGCGCTCCTTGTTGCGCGACGACCAGGCCCATGCCGCGATGCCGATGAAGACGATCAATGCCACCACGGTGACGATGCTGCGCAGGAGGTTGATGTCCATGGTGCTGCCCCTTGGCCTTATTTGCGGTGAATGCCCAGCACTTGCAGGTAGGCGATGACGGCATCCATTTCCGTCTTGCCGGCCAGCTCCTCGGGCGCCTTTTCGATTTCTTCGTCGGTGTAGGGCGCGCCCAGCGTACGCAGGCCACGCATGTGCGCCTGGATGGTCTTGGCGTTGGCGGGGTTGCGCTCCAGCCAGGGGTAGGCCGGCATGTTGGACTCGGGCACCACGTCGCGCGGGTTGTTCAGGTGCACGCGGTGCCATTCGTCGCTGTAGCGGCCACCCACACGCTGCAGGTCGGGGCCGGTGCGCTTGCTGCCCCACTGGAAGGGGTGGTCATAGACGAATTCGCCCGCCACCGAGTAGGGGCCGTAGCGCAGTGCCTCGGCGCGGAAGGGGCGGATCATCTGCGAGTGGCAGTTGTAGCAACCCTCGCGCACGTAAACGTCGCGCCCCACCACCTGCAGCGCGGTGTAGGGTTTGAGACCCTCGATCGGCTGCGTGGTGGACTTCTGGAAGAACAGCGGGACGATCTCGACCAGGCCACCGATGGACACGGTGAGCAGGATGAGCACGATCATCAGGAAGTTGCTCGTCTCGACCTTGGCGTGGCCGGAGATTTTTTCTTGCTGTGCCATGACGATGAAACTCCTTATCAGGCGTGCGCCGCGACGGCGGGAATCTGCACCGGCACCACGCGGCCAGCGGTGGCGGTCTTGACCGTGTTCCACAGCATGATGACCATGCCGCCGAGGTACAGCACGCCGCCCAGCAGACGCAGCACGTAGAACGGATAGGTGGCCTTGACCGACTCAACGAAGGTGTAGGTCAGCGTGCCGTCGGGGTTGACCGCGCGCCACATCAGGCCTTGCATGACCCCGGCGATCCACATCGCGGCGATGTAGATGACGATGCCGATGGTGGCCACCCAGAAGTGCACTTCGATGGCCTTGACGCTGTACATGCGCTTTTGGCCGAACAGGCGCGGGATCAGGTAGTACATGGAGCCCATGGTGATCAGGCCCACCCAGCCCAGCGCACCCGAATGCACGTGGCCCACCGTCCAGTCGGTGTAGTGGCTGAGGGCGTTGACGGTCTTGATGGACATCATCGGGCCTTCGAAAGTGGACATGCCGTAGAACGACAGCGACACGATCAGAAAGCGCAGGATGGGGTCGTCGCGCAGTTTGTGCCATGCGCCCGAGAGGGTCATGATGCCGTTGATCATGCCGCCCCAGCTGGGTGCCAGCAGGATGAGGGAGAACACCATGCCCACGCTTTGCGCCCAGTCGGGCAGCGCGGTGTAGTGCAGGTGGTGGGGGCCGGCCCACATGTAGGTGAAGATGAGCGCCCAGAAGTGGACGATCGACAGGCGGTAGCTGTACACCGGGCGCTCGGCCTGCTTGGGGATGAAGTAATACATCATGCCCAGGAAACCGGCGGTGAGGAAGAAGCCCACCGCGTTGTGGCCATACCACCACTGCACCATGGCGTCCTGCACGCCGGCGTAGGCAGAGTAGGACTTCATCATGCCCACGGGCATGGCCGCGCTGTTGACCACGTGCAGCAGCGCCACGGCCAGGATGAAGCCGCCATAGAACCAGTTGGCCACGTAGATGTGCTTGACGCGGCGCGTGCCCACGGTGCCGAAGAACACCACCGCAAAGGACACCCACACCAGCGTGATGAGGATGTCGATGGGCCACTCCAGCTCGGCGTATTCCTTGCCGCTGGTGTAGCCCAGCGGCAGGCTGATGGCCGCCGCGAGGATGACCACCTGCCAACCCCAGAAAGTGAAGGCGGCGAGCTTGTCGGAGAACAGGCGCACCTGGCAGGTGCGCTGCACCACGTAGTAGGCCGTGGCAAACAGCGCGCAACCGCCGAAGGCGAAGATCACCGCGTTGGTGTGCAGGGGCCGCAGGCGACCGTAGCTGAGCCAGGGAATGCCGAAATTGAGCTCGGGCCAGGCCAGCTGGGCGGCGATGACCACGCCCACCAGCATCCCTACCACGCCCCACACCACCGTCATGATGGCGAATTGCCTGACCACCTTGTCGTTGTAGACCGTGGCTTGCGTGTTGGCGAATGTCATTTCCACCTCTTCTTTGTAAAAAGCTGTTGCAGTGTCCGCGAAAGTTCCAAGAGCCTGGTTGACGCTGGTCAATCTTGGTCAAGAATCCGCTCGCCCTCGCGGTCGACGTCGTCGAACTGGCCCCGGTAAATGGCCCAGCCCAGCGCGGCCAGGATGAGAAACACCAGCACGACGGACAAGGGGATGAGCAGGTAAAGAATGTCCATGTCAGGCCGTTTGAGGTGTCTGGTCAGCGCCTGACAGGCGCAGGGCGTTGGCCACCACGAGCAAGGAACTGAGCGCCATGCCCAGGCCCGCGGCCCAGGCAGGCATCCAGCCGATCATGGCCAGCGGCACGCCTGTCACGTTGTAGGCCGCTGCCCAAGCGAGATTCTGCCGCACGATGCGCAGGGTGCGGCGGGCTTTGCGTTGCGTGTCGGCAACGGCAAAGAGCTTTTCACCCAGCACCACGAAGTCGGACTGCGCGCGTGCCAGCGGCACCGAGCGGCCAAACGCAAACGACACATGCGCACCGGCCAGCACCGGCCCGTCGTTCAGGCCGTCGCCCACCATGGCGACGGTGGCACCTTCGGCCTGCATGGTCTGCATGGCAGCGAGCTTTTCGGCCGGGGTGCAGCCGCCGCGCGCATCGGCGATGCCGGCCAGACGCCCCAGCGCAGCGGCGGCGGCGGGCTGGTCGCCCGAGAGCAGGCACACGCGCACGCCCTCGGCTTGCAGTTGCTGCACGGTGGCGCGGGCGTCACCCCGCAAGTCTTCGCGAAACACGAAGCTGGCCACCCAGCCTTGTGCGTCGCACAAGTGGCTTACCGGGCCCTGCGCTGATTCAGCCTGCTGCACGGGCACGCCGCAGAAGGCGGCAGCGCCCAGGCGCAGCTCGCCGCCATCGGCGCGGGTGGCGCGCACGCCCTGCCCTGCCACTTCATTCACGTCTTGCAGCGCAGGCAGGGGCGCGGCGTCTGCCGCTTCGTTGGCGGCGGCCTGCACCAGCGCGCGCGAGACGGGGTGCAGGCTGCCGCGCGCCAGTTGCGCGGCCAGGGCGATGGCCTGCGGACGGGTGACGCCGCCGCGCACCTGCACATCGGCCAGCACGAAGGCGTCGCGCGTGAGGGTGCCGGTTTTGTCGAACACCAGGGTGTTCACCTCGGCCAGGGTTTCCAGCGCCTGCAGGCGGCGCACCAGCACGCCGCGCCGCGCCAGGCTGCCCGCGCTGGCCAGCATGGCGGCGGGCGTGGCCAGTGACAGGGCGCAGGGGCAGGTGACCACGAGGATGGCCACGGCGATCATGAGCGCGTGGCCAGGGTCGGTGCGCCACCACCAGGCGCAGGCCAGCACGGCGGCCAGCAGCACGAAGATGAGAAAGGGCTTGGCCAGCCGGTCGGCCAGCTGGGCAATGTGGGGCTTGCTGACGCTGGCCTGCTCCATGAGCGAGACGATTTGCGCGTAGCGCGTGTCGCCGCCCACGTGCTGCACGCGCATCTCGACGGGGGCGGTGAGGTTGTGGCTGCCGGCGATGACGGCATCGCCCACACCGCGCGCGAGAGGGGTGGATTCGCCCGTCAGCAGCGCTTCGTCGGCCGAGGTGTGGCCGCGCAGCAGCACGCCGTCGGCCGGAAAGGCTTCGCCGGGCAGCACGCGCACCACGTCGCCCTGGCGCAGGCGGCGCACGGACACGCGCTGCCAGTCGCCACGCGCGTCCTGCCGCTCGACGCTTTCGGGCAGGCGGTGCATGAGCGCTTCCAGCGCGCCGGCGGTGCGGTCGCGCATGCGCAGCTCCAGCCAGCGCCCGCACAGCAGGAAGAAGACGAACATGGTGAATGAGTCGAAATACACCTCGCGGCCAAACACGCCATCGGGCTCGAAGGTGCCCAGCATGCTGACGACGAAGGTGATGACCATGCCCAGGGACACGGGCAGGTCCATGCTCACGCTGCGCTGGCGCAGGTCGCGCAACGCGTTGGCGAAAAAGGGGCGGCAGGAAAACAGCAGCACCGGGATGGACAGCACCCACTGCGCCCAGCGCATCAGGCGCACGGCCTCGGGCTCGATGTCGCCCGGCGCGGTGAAGTATTCCGGCGTGGCGTACATCATGACCTGCATCATGCACAGGCCCGCCACGCCCAGACGCCAGAGCATCTTGCGGGTTTCGGCCTGGCGGCGCGCGCTGGCGAAGGCGTCGTGTGCGGGCAGCGTGCGGTAGCCGGTGCGCTGCACGGCGCGCATCCATTCGGACGGGCGGGTGGCGCCCTCTTCCCACACCACGCGGCCCCGGTGGCTGGCGGCGTTGACCTGGAACTCGCGCACGCCGGGCGTGGCGGCCAGCGCCTGCTCGATGGTGGTGGCGCAGGCGGCGCAGTACATGCCTTCGAAGACCACGCTGGACTCCCACAGCTCGCCGCCTGTGCTTGTACCTGCGCCTGCGGGCGCGTCGGCGGCGGGCACGGGGCGGCTGAATTCGAGCCATTCGTCGCGCTGGTCAAGCAGCTCCAGCGTGCCGCTGGCTGCGACGGGCGGGGCCGCGTCGGTAGACAGGCCGGGCACGACTGGCGAGGGGATTGCGCTTGCGCCTTGCATCACGTGCGGGACTGTACCGCCATTACCTGGCGCTCACTTGACTCCGGTCAAGAGCCACCGAAAGGGCGCGGGGGTAATGTATGGTGTTGTCCGGCACGCCCGCATGGTGCGGGCGCCCCCTGTCACAACGATCTTTGTGAGGAGATATTGACCATGTACAAACGCATTCTCGTGGCCACTGATGGCTCGGAGCTGTCGAACAAGGCCGTGAACCACGCCATCGGGCTGGCCGCGCTGAGCGGCGCGGAGCTGATGGCGCTGAAGGTGGTGCCGCGCTATCCGCAGAGCTATTTCGAAGGCTCGATCCCGCTGTCTGCCGATGACGTGGCGCGCGTGGAAAAGCAGTGGACCGAAGACGGCCAGAACGTGGTGGACGCGGTCAAGCAGGCGGGCGAAGCCAAAGGCGTGAAGGTGCTGGCGATTCTGGCGAAGTCGGACGTGGTGTCGGACGCGCTGATTGCCGCCGCCCAGAAGCACGAGGCAGACCTGATCGTGATGGCCTCGCACGGGCGCAAGGGCGTCAGGCGCCTGCTGCTGGGCAGCGAGACGCAGCAGGTGCTGACGCACTCGGAGATTCCGGTGCTGGTGTTGAGATAAGCCCCTGAGCCGCCTTCGGCGTATTCCCCAAGGGGGGACGCCGCTGGTCGCCGGGGGAACCCCGGCGCGGGCAGTCTGGTGGCTTCGCTGCGCTCGATGCATTCGGCCTGCGGCCCTCGATGACGCACCATGCGGGCGCATGATCTGGGCTGCGTGCCAATAAAGAGTTTTTGATAGCTTCTTGCGCACAATTTAAAGCAACTTCAGACATTAAAGTATCCAAAAATGTTTTAAATCGTGCGCAAGCAGCTATGATTTATTTTATTCTGCACTGAACACGGTGCAGAAGAAAAACGGCCCCGGTCACCATGGTGACCGGGGCCGTTTTGTTGGGTGTGATCCGTCAGCGCGGCACGGCGTCGCCCACGGGGTCCACGGGGTCCACGTCGCTGGCCGGGGGCTGCCTGGGGGGCGCAGAAGGCGTGACCGGCTCGGCGGTAAGCACGGCGGGCTGCACGCGCGGGGGCGAGGGGACGTAGCCGGCCAGGCCTTCGCGCAGGCCCATCTCCAGCCGGTCCACACGCGCGTGCAGGTCGCGGTTGTGGTTTTCCACGGCATGCACCAGACGGGCGATGTCGGCATCGACCGGGCGCTCGCGCAGGCCCATTTCGGCGCGGTCGACGCGGGCCAGGGTTTCGCGGGTGTGGCTTTCGATCACCTCGGACAGGCGGCCCACTTCCTTGTCGAGGTGCGCACGCAGATCGGTGAAGCGCGATGCCTCGGCCTTGTCGGCCAGCTCGCGCTGGGCGGCCAGTTCCTTGGCGTGGCGGCGCGTTTCGACCAGCACGGTGCCCTGCGTGTAGGCGATGAGCGCCACGAACACGACGGACAGCAGCGCCATCAGGCCCAGCAGCACCATGCCCAGCGGGGCGTGGATGTCCCTGAAGCCGAGCGTGAGTTCAGTGGGCGTGCTCATGGCCTGCCAGTTCAGGCCGACGAAGGCCACGATGACAATGCCGATCAGCAGCAGCAGCAAGGATTTGATGGACATGGTGGGGGTTCCCTTCTCGCGATTGGTCTGCCGCGAGTGTAGTGCCGCACCCACGCCCGCCGTGTCAGCCAAGGCCATCAATCAGGGCGCAAACAGGCCCTTGTGCTGATCGCGCAACAGGTTCTTCTGCACCTTGCCCATGGTGTTGCGCGGCAGCTCGGTGGCGATGAAGCAGCGCTTGGGAATCTTGAAGTTGGCCAGCCGCGTTTTCAGCGCAGCGATGAGCGCCTCGCCCTCCAGCGTGGCGCCCGCGCGCGGGATGACCACGGCCACGCCCACTTCGCCAAAGTCGGGGTGCGGCACGCCCACCAGCGCGCTCTCGGCCACGCCGGGCAGCTCGTTGAGCACGCCCTCGATCTCCGCCGGGTAGACGTTGTAGCCGCCGCTGATGATGAGATCCTTGCTGCGCCCGACGATACTCACGTAGCCGCGCGCGTCTTGCAGGCCCACGTCGCCGGTCTTGAAAAAGCCGTCGGTGGTGAACTCTTCGGCGGTCTTTTCAGGCATGCGCCAGTAGCCGCTGAACACGTTCGGCCCAGCCACCTGAATGGCACCGATCTCGCCCGCAGGCAGCGCCTGCCCCTCGTCGCCCTGCACGCGCACGCGCACGCCCGGCAGCGGAAAACCCACCGTGCCGCCGCGCCGCTCGCTCTGGTTGTCGTAGCGATCGTCGGCGCAGTAAGGGTTGCTGGTGAGCATGATGGTTTCGCTCATGCCGTAGCGCTCAAGAATGGTGTGGCCCGTGCGCGCCTGCCAGTCCTTGAACGTGTCGATCAAGAGCGGGGCCGATCCGCTGATGAAAAGGCGCATGTGCGCGGCCTGCGCCGGGGTCAGCGCGCTTTCAGCCAGCATGCGCACATACAGCGTGGGCACGCCCATGAACACGGTAGCGCGCGGCATGTCGGCAATCACGCGCCTGGGGTCGAACTTCGACTGCCACAGCATCTTGCTGCCATTGAGCAGCGCGCCATGAATGGCCACGAACAGCCCGTGCACGTGGAAGATGGGCAGCGCGTGAATCAGCACATCATCCGGCTGCCAGCCCCAGTAGTCCTTGAGCATCAGCGCGTTGCTGGCCAGATTGCCATGCGAGAGCATGGCCCCCTTGCTGCGCCCGGTGGTGCCGCTGGTGTAAAGGATGGCGGCCAGGTCATCGGCGGCGCGCTGCACGGGCGTTTGCTCGGGCGCGCAATGCGCGGCGCGCTCCAGCAAGCTGCCCGTGCGGTCGCCCTCGAGCGTGAACACATGGCGCGTGCCCGCCTTGAAGGCAATGGGGCTGACCCAGGCAAAGTTCTGCCCGCTGCACACCACCACGGCAGGCTCGGCATTGCCGATGAAATATTCGATCTCGCCCGCCTGATAGGCCGTGTTGAGCGGCAAGAAGGCAAAGCCCGCGCGCAGCGAGGCGAGATACAGGATGAGCGCCTCGACAGATTTTTCGACCTGCACCGCCACGCGCGGCGGCATGCCATCGCTGCTGGCCGCTATGTCCAGCGATTGCAGCAAGTTGGCCACCATGGCGCTGGCGCTGTCGAGATCGCGCCAGGAGTAGGTCAGGCCGTGGTCTGCCTCGACGGCCACGCTGTCCAGATCGGCGGGGAAGGCGGCGCGCAGAGTGGTGAAGAGGTTGTGGTTGGGCATGGTCATTTGTCGGCGTGAATTCGATCTCAATAGAGTAAACGCATGCAAGGGTTGGCGTGAACACCCCCTCTGCATTCAGGCCTTGCACCCCAGCCCCAGCTCTCGCAGGATCGCCGCGCGATCGGCATCAAGTGCTGGTGGATCACGACGCACCGCGTCATGACGCGCCACCGCCAACAAGGGATTGGCCGCCACGGTCAAGGGCGTGCCGCATGGTGCCCTCACCTGCGTGAGCATGCCGCGTGCCTGGACCTGCGGGTGCTCAAGCACCTCCGCCACATCGTGGTATTCGCCCGCCGGAATGCCGCTTTCGGCCAGCAGCCGCATCCAGTCGGCCCGGGGCCGCGATTGCAGGCGCGCTTGCAGCAGTTGCTTGAGCGCTGCCTCGTTTTCACAGCGCCGCGCGTTGGTTTGAAAGCGCGCATCCTGCGCCAGCTCGGCGACGCCCAGCGCGGCACACAGCTTGGCAAAAGCGGCATCGCCACCGGCGGCGATCACGAACCAGCCATCTTCGGCCTGGTATACGTCAAACGGCGTCATGGAGGGGTGGCGCGAGCCCGTCGGCTGCGGCGCGGTGCCCGTGGCCGAAAAGCGCGCGATGGCGTTTTCCAGCAAGGCCACCTGGCAATCGAGCATCGATACGTCCACCCTGGCACCACAGCCGGTGCTGGCCCGCTGCATCAGCGCAGCCTGCGTCCCGATCACGGCATACAGGCCCGCGCCCAGGTCGCCGATGGACACGCCCACGCGGCACGGCCCGCTCTGCGGATGGCCCGTGACGCTCATCATGCCGCTCATGGCCTGCACCACCATGTCATAGGCTGCAAACGCGCTGTAGGGACCGGTTTGCCCGAAACCCGACACGGAGGTCATCACCAGTTGCGGAAAGCGCGCGTGCAAGGCGTCCCAGCCGTAGCCCAGCTTTTCCATCGTGCCGGGCCGGAAGTTCTCGACCATCACGTCGGCGCGTGCGAGCAGGCGCTCAAAGACTTGGCGGTCTGCGGCGTCCTTCAGATCCAGCGCAATCGACTCCTTGTTTCGGTTCACCGACATGAAGTAAGCCGACTGACCCGAGACAAACGGGCCAATGGCGCGCGCATCATCGCCCGCGCCCGGCTGCTCGACCTTGATCACCCGCGCGCCCAGATCGGCCAGCATCTGCGTGCAGAAAGGCCCCGCCAGCACGCGGGTGAGATCGATCACCGTCGTGCCCACCAGCGGCAGGCGCGCCTGCGCTTCGTGCAAAGCCTGGCCGCTCATTGCGCGCTCGCGCCAGAGCGCTCGACCAGCCGCTTTGATTCCTCGCCTTGCTGCAAGGCCCATTCGAGAAATGCTTTTGGCGATGCCGAGGGCTCGGCTGCATTGCCCTGGCGAGCGAGCCGTGCCTGTACTTCAGGGTCATTGAGCGCTTCCACGCTGGCATGAAACAGCTTGTCCTGTATCGCTTGCGGCAAACCTCGCGGACCGAAAAGACCAAACCAGAGAGTGAAGTCATAGCCCTCCACCCCCGACTCCTTCATGCCCGGAAGGTCGGGAAACAAGGGCGAACGCTCTGCGGTCGTCACCGCCAGCAAACGCAAGCGACCGTTCTGCGCCATGGGCAACACCGACGGCGGCGTGCCAAACGTCATGTCCACATCACCCGCGCCCACCGCCTGTATGGCGGGCGCGCCGCCTCTGAAGGGCACGTGCAACATCTCGGTCTTGGTCGCTTGCGTGAACGACAAACCCGCCAGGTGCGTGATGACGCCTGCGCCTGACGAGGCATAGCTCAAGCGTCCCGGCGCTTGCCTGGCCTGCGCCACCAGCGTCTTGACGGACTGCGAAGGCAAGTCTTGCCTGACCCCCAGCAGCAGCGGCGAGGAAGCCCAGCGGGAAATCGCCGTGAAGTCTTTCGCACCGTCATAGCGCGCGCTTTTGTAGAGCAGCTGGTCAGAGCCGTAGAGACTGGCGCTTGCCAGCAGCAGCGTATAGCCGTCGGCTTGCGCCCTGACCACCTGGTTGGCCGCCAGCGTGGTGCCCGCCCCGGGCTTGTTGTCCACAACGATGGGCTGGCCAAGCACCTTGCTCATGCGCTCCGTCACGATGCGCGCCACGGTATCCGCGCCGCCGCCAGGCGGAAAGCCCACCACCAGAGTGATCGGGCGCACGGGATACGCCTGCTCGGCCATCACCCCGCCCCAGCTTGCCACCAGGGCCACTGCCATCGCCATGTGCTTGAACATATGCTTGTCTCCAGAGTGAAAGAAAAGATGTTTGGCGTTCGGCATGAAAGCCTGAACCGAGCGCCGCCGCGCGACGTCGCGCGGTCAGCGCCCCTTGAAAACAGGGGGGCGTTTTTCGCGCCAGGCTGCACCGCCCTCCGTCAAGTCCTCCGACTGAACGGTTCGCTGCACTTCGGCGGCGATGGCTACCGCGTCGTGGGTGCCACGCGCGATCAGGTTCAGATGTTTTTTCATGCCGAACAAGGGCAAGGGAGCCATGGCGCTCAGGGTGTGGGTCAACGCGTTGACGGTTTCCGCCAAGGCCTGCGGCTCGACCAAATGCGTCAGAAAACCGCACGCGCGCATGTCCTGGGCCGTCAGGCGCTCGCAGGTCAGAAACAGGCGCTTGGCCGTGTCCAGACCCAGCCGGGTGACGTAGCGCTCAAGCCCGCCTTGGTAAAAATGCAGGCCCAGACGGGCGGCGGGCATGAACATTTCCGTATCCGTGCTGCCGACGCGAAAGTCGCAAGCCAGCCCCAGATCCGTCGCGCCACCGTAAATACCGCCATGCACCACCGCCACGGTGACCGCCCTGCATTGCTCGAAGGCATCCACCATTTCGCCGAAACTGCGACCTTCAGACTGGCTGTTCTTTACATCTGATATATCATATCCGCTGCAAAAATATTTTCCCTCGCTGCGCAGCAGCAATACTTTCACCTCCTCAAGGCCATTGACCACACGAATATGCTCCATCAACACAGGCAAATCTTCTGGTGACAGCTTGTTGGCCGCCTGAGGACGTCTGAGCGTGATGATGGCCACATGCTCTTTCTGCTCAAGTGTGGGCTTCATGCGTATTTAATCCTCTTTTAGATATATCTATAGTAGGCGATGATCGACATTCACACCTCCGGAGAAACCCTAGGCAATGCCAGTCTTCAAGACCGCATACGGCAAGCGCTGGAGAGCGATTTCCAACAAGGCTTGCTCACGCCAGGCATGGCCATCAACGAACGGGAGTTGGGCGAGCGCTTTGGCGCCTCGCGCACGCCAGTGCGCGAGGCGCTGTTGCTGTTGGCCGCCAAGGGGCTTGTGGAAATACTGCCGCGCGCAGGCATCTACGTGCGGCAACTCGAAGCCCGCGAGCTGGTCGCGATGATGGAAGGGCTGTCGGAGCTGGAAGGCGTGCTGGCCAGGCTGGCGTCCACGCGCATCAATGCCAGGCTGCGTGAGCGCCTTGGCGAGACCCTGGCGCACACAGCCCGGTGCGCAGACAGCCATGACGCGGCGGCATACGCGCAGGCCAACGCCGAGCTGCACAACCTGATTTACGAGGCCAGCGGCAACGCCTACATCGTCGAAGAAACGCGCCAGCTGCGCTTGCGCATTTCACCCTACCGAGGCCAGTTGTTTGAGAAGCCCGGGCGGCTTGCACAGTCCCAGCGCGAACACGAGCGCGTGGTGCAAGCCATTTGCGCGGGAGACACCGAAGCCGCCGCCGAAACCATGCGGCAGCACATATCGGCAGGCGGGCGCGCCTTTGCCGACATGGTGCTGGGCACGCCCGCACCGGTCTACGCACGCGGTCAAAGACGCGCCTCAGGCCAGACAAGCTAAACCCATCGACGCACCTGGCTTCACGCTTTTCTCATTCCAGCTTCGCGCCCGAGATCTTGACCACCTCGGCCCAGCGGCGGATTTCGTCGTGGACGAGTTGGCCGAAGGCGGCGGCGGCGACGTCGGGAAAGCTCGCGCCCTGCCCGTCCCACACGGTTTTGGCTTCGGGCGTCTGCACGGCGCGGCGCAGCGCAGCGATGGCGGCGGCCTGCGCCGCAGCGGGTGTGCCCTTGGGTGCCCAGATGCCGTACCAGGTGTGGACGTTGTAGTCGGGCAGGCCCACTTCGGCGGCGCTGGGGACGCCTGGGATGGCGGGGTTGCGCTGGCTGCCTGCGACCATCAATGCCTTGATGCGCCCGCCCTTGATGTGGCCGGCCGATGAGCCGAGGCCGTCGAAGGCCATGTCGACGTTGCCGGCGATGAGGTCTTGCAGCGCGGGGCCGGCACCGCGGTAGGGGATGTGGGTGATGTCGGTCTTGCTCTGGATCTTGAACAGCTCGCCCGCCAGGTGGTGCACGGAGCCTGCACCGGCCGAGGCGTAGTTGAGCTTGCCGGGGTTGTCACGGATGAGCTGGATGAACTCTTGATAGCTGCCGGTGGCCGCGCGCCGGGCGTTGACCACCAGCACCTGCGGCACGCTGGCGATTTGCAGCAGGGGCACGAAGTCTTTCTCGATGTCGTAGTCGAGGCTGGGGTACATGCTGGGGGCGACGGTGTGGTGCGCGCCGCCCATGAAGAGGTGGTAGCCGTCGCCGGGCAGGCGCGCGGCCACCGAGGCACCCAGCGTGCCGCCTGCGCCGCCGCGGTTGTCGATGACGAGGGCGCGGCCCGTGAGGCGGTTGAACTGCGCGGCCAGGGGGCGGGCAAAGGCGTCGGTGCCGCCGCCTGCGGGAAAGGGCACGACGAGGTTGACGGGCTTGGTGGGCCAGTCGCTTTGCGCGCGGGCGGCCAGCGGCAGGGCCAGGGCGGCTGCGGCCAGCAGCGCCTGACGGCGGCGGATGGGGGTGGTTGGCATGTGCCAGTGTCTCCTGTGCTTGTTGTATGGGCGCGAGGGCGCCAACGAAAAAAGGCGACCCGGTGGGGCCGCTGCGGTCAATCTATCAGGCTTTGCACGGCACTGGATACGGGGATTTTTCCGCGTGCCAGCAGGGCGCGGTGCTTGTCCAGGCGCTTGAGGTCGTAGAGGTAATTGACCATGAGGCCGCAGGACTGCTGGATGCCCTTGGCCGAAGGGTCGGCCAGCCAGTTGAGGCGCTCGACGCGCGCGCCGTTGCCTAGGTGAAAGCGGGCGACGGCATCGCGCGGGCGGCCGCCTTCGCTCACGTCCTCGCCCAGATAGCGGGCGGCAGCGCCCAGCAGCCAGCGGGCCAGGGGCGTTTTTTCATCGAGCGGGGCGACGTCATCAAGGGCGGCCAGCAGCGCGGGGGCGTCGGCGTCTGCCTGACCGAGTTGCTGCGCGAGCGCCTTGCGCGTGCGGGCAGGGGCGGCTTGCAGCAGCTCGCCTGCGTGTTGGCCCAGCCAGGCGCGCAGGCCGGGGATGGGCGAGAGGGTGGCGAAGTTTTTCAGCTGCGGAAATTCGGCGTGCAGGGTTTCGACCACGCGCTTGATGAGCGAGTCGCCAAAGCCCACGCCTTTGAGACCCGGCTGCGTGTTGCTGATGGAGTAGAAGATGGCGGTGCTGGCGCGGGCGGGGTCGGTGGCGGCGGCGGTTTCGTCGAGCAGGGGGGTGATGCTGGCGGCCATGTCGCGCAGCAGCGCCACCTCGACGAAGATGAGCGGCTCGCCGGGCAGGCGGGGGTGGAAGAAGCCGTAGCAGCGGCGGTCGTCGTCGAGGCGGTTCTTGGCGTCGGCCCAGCTGGTGATGTCGTGCACCGCCTCGTATTTGATGAGCTTTTCGACCAGCGCGGCGGGCGA
>JAUNTQ010000044.1 GCA_030538605.1 Pseudomonadota bacterium | reverse complement strand
GCATCGGCATGAAGTTCACCAGCGGCCTGCGCGAAGGCGGCGTGGTGCCCTTTGGCCCGTTTCTGGCGCTGGGCGGCATCACGGCCATGGTCTTCGGCCCGCAGGCCGTGCTGCGCGCCGTGGGGCTGTAACTCCACCGCCAGCCCATGACCGCCGCACCGCCCCCGCCCTGCCTGCTCGGGCTCACCGGCGGCATCGGCAGCGGCAAGAGCACGGTGGCGGCCCTGCTGGCCGAGCGGGGCGCGGCGGTGATCGATGCCGACGCCATCTCGCGCGCGGCCACCGCCACCGGCGGCCCTGCCCTGCCCGCCATTGCCCGGGCTTTCGGCCCTGCCATGATCGGCGCCGATGGCGCGCTCGACCGCGCCGCCATGCGCGCGCTGGTCTACGCCGATGCCAGCGCGCGGCAGCGGCTTGAAGCCATCATCCACCCGCTGGTCAGCCAGGAAACCGACCGCCAGACGCAGGCCGCCACGCAAGCCGGCGCGCGGCTGATCGTGTTCGACGTGCCGTTGCTGGTGGAAGCGGGCGCGCGCTGGCGCCGCCGCGTGGACCGCGTGCTGGTGGTCGACTGCGAACGCGCCACGCAGATCGCGCGCGTCATGGCGCGCAACGCCTTGACCGAGCAGCAGGTGCGGGACATCCTCGCGGCGCAGGCCAGCCGCGCCGCGCGCCTGGCCGCTGCCGATGCCGTGGTGTTCAACGGCGCGGCCGTCAGCCTGCATGCGCTGCGCCGCCAGGTTCACGATTGGGAGCAATATCGGTAGCGCAGACGCGCCAAACGGGCAGCGCGGCCGCGCCGCGCTATGATGCGGACGAGACTGCCACACCTGCCCGCGTGATCCTGTACGAGTACCCCTTCAACGAGCGCATCCGCACCTACCTGCGGCTGGAGCACCTGTTCAACCGGCTGGGCCAGTTGATGCCGCGCGACGGCGCGGTAGACCACCATTACGCCCTGCTCACCATCTTCGAAGTGATGGACGTGACCAGCCGCGCCGACCTGAAGTCCGACGTGCTGAAGGACCTCGACAAGCAAAAAGCCCATTTCGCCGCCTACCGCGGCAACCCCGGCATCTCCGAGGCATCGCTCGACGCCGTGCTTTCGCGCCTGGACGACTGCTTTGCCCAGCTGAGCGCCCAGCACGGCAAGCCCGGCCACGACCTGCTGGACGACGATTGGCTGATGGGCATCCGCGGCCGCGCCGCCATTCCGGGGGGCACCTGTGCGTTCGACCTGCCCGCCTACCACGCCTGGCAACACCACCAGGCCGCCGCGCGCCGCGCCGACATCCAGCGCTGGGTCACCTCGCTCGTGCCCATGGCGCAGGCCGTGGCACTGCTGATGCAGCTGCTGCGCGACTCGGGCAAGGCGCAAAAAGTGGTGGCCACGGCAGGGCAATACCAGCGCACCCTGCCGCAAGGCCGCAGCTTTCAGCTGCTGCGCCTGCACATCGACCCCTCGCTCGGCCTCGTGCCCGAGATCAGCGGCAACCGCCTCATGCTGGCCGTGCGCCTGGTGCGCCACGAGGCCGACGGCAAACTGCACCCCGCGCACGAAGAGGCCAGCTTCGAGCTGGCCCTGTGCGCATGAACCGCCCCGCCGCACCGCGCACCGTGCGCTGCCCCGCCTGCGGCGGCCCCAGCCTGTTTGCGCCCGACAACCGCTTTCGCCCCTTTTGCAGCGAACGCTGCAAGCTGCACGACCTGGGCGCCTGGGCCAACGAGAGCTTTCGCGTGCAGGTGCAGGAAGAAGACGGCGCGGACGAGCCGCAGGGCACACCAAATCAATGAAAACATCGCTGCTTGCACATGCACAGCGCACATGCCGGCCCAATGCCCATACGGCAACTGCTTTGTTGACAGCATTCATCTCACCGCTGAGGCGCAGAGAACGCAGAGCTTCGCAGAGAAACCCAAAGTATTTCCTCTGCGAAGCTCTGCGTTCTCTGCGCCTCTGCGGTGAAGGTGTTTAACAAAAAAAATAGCTGCTTGCGTATGCGTTAAAAGGATTTCATAAATAAAATCATCTGAAATCCTTTTAAAACGTACGCAAACAGCTATCAAAACAAAGAATTATCCTGCCGCCTCCTGCGCCAACCAGTCCAGCACCGGCAGCGCCCCCGGCAGCACAGGTGCCACATCCACCGGCAATCGCTGCCACGCAAACGACTGGCCTTCGCGCATGTGCAGCGCGCCGGCCCACTCGAACACCTTGCAAAAGTGCAGCCGCACCAGCGCGTGCGGGTAGTCCACCAGCTGCTCGCGCCACGGCTGCACGCGCGTCGGGTCAAGCTGAATGCCCAGCTCCTCATGCAGCTCGCGCGCCAGCGCCTCGGCCACGCTTTCGCCGACTTCGAGCTTGCCGCCGGGAAACTCCCAATAGCCCGCATACACCTTGCCCTCGGGCCGCGAGGTGAGCAAGAAACGCCCGTCCGGCGCGATCAGCACGCCCACCGCCACGTCCACCACGGGCCGCGCGCTGCCGCCCGCGCGCGCCAGGTGCGGGTCGGCCTGCAACACCGCCGCGTCGTTGCCGGGCGCGCTCATGCAGACGCTGCCTGCCGGCCCAGATAGTCGCGCGCAAACTGGTACGCCACCCGGCCCGAGCGCGAGCCGCGCTCCAGCGCCCAGACCAGCGCCTCGGGCTGCGCTGCTTCGATTTGCGCAGCACTGGCGCCCAGCGCTGACAGCCATTGGCGGGTGATGGCCAGATACTCGTCCTGACTGAAGGGGTAGAAGCTGACCCACAAACCAAAGCGCTCGGACAGCGAGACTTTCTCTTCCACCGCCTCGCCGGGGTGCAGCTCGCCATCGTCGTTGTAGGTGGCGGCCAGGTTGTCCTTCATGTACTCGGGCAGCAGGTGGCGGCGGTTGCTGGTGGCGTAGACCAGCACGTTGGGCGTGGCGGCGGCCACGCTGCCGTCGAGGATGCTTTTCAGCGCCTTGTAGCCCGCCTCGCCCTCGTCAAAGCTCAGGTCGTCGCAGTAGACGATGAAGCGCTCGGGCCGCGCGGCCACCACGTCCACGATGTCGGGCAGGTCGGTCAGGTCTTGCTTGTCCACCTCGATCAGGCGCAAGCCCTGCGGCGCAAAAGCGTGCAGCACGGCCTTGATGAGCGAGGACTTGCCCGTGCCGCGCGCGCCGGTCAGCAGCACGTTGTTGGCCGGGCGGCCTTCGACGAACTGGCGCGTGTTGCGCTCGATCTTGTCCTTTTGCGTGTCGATCTCTTTCAGGTCGGCCAGCGCGATGGCGCCCACGTGGCGCACCGGCTCCAGCACGCCGTGGCCCGACGCGCGCTTGCGGTAGCGCCAGGCCACGGCCTGGCTCCAATCGGGCGCGGTGAGGGGCTGCGGCAGCACCGATTCGATGCGGGTAATGAGCTGCTCGGCGCGGGCCAGCAGGCGTTCGAAAGCGTCGTTCATGGCAAGGGTGTTATCAAAACAATAGCTTCTTGCGCTTGATGGACAAGCGCTGGCGACGTATTTTGCCGCATGGCGTGGTAATTGCTTCGGTGTTGCCATGCACCAGACCGACACTACCAACCTCGTTGACCACGCCCCAGACGGGCAAGACTGGACGTCGCTCGAACGCCTGCTCATGCGCGAAGTGGTGCGCCTGGTTGGCCGCGAAGTCAAGCCGGCGTCGGCCCTGCGGGAAATCCTGCACCTGATGAGCGAGCTCATCGGGTTGAACCGGGGGCGGATCGTGCTGCTTGACGAAGCCTTGTCCCGCGGCGCGGAGCGCACCGCCTCCATCCAGTATTCGTACGGCCTCACCCAGCAGGAGGCAGCGCGCGGACGGTATCGGCAGGCAGAGGGCATCACCGGTCGGGTGCTGGCGTCGGGCCTTGCCGCCATCGTGCAGGACGTCGATGACGAGCCCTCTTTCCTGTTTCGGGCCGTTCGGCGCGACCAGCTTCCACCCGAGACGGTGGCCTTCATCGCGCTGCCGATCGAGATCAATGCCGTACCCGTTGGCGTGCTGGCGTGCCATCGCTTGCGCGGGCGCCAGCGAAGTCTCAGCGACGACATGGCGCTGTTGCGTGTGCTGGCCACGCTCATCGGCCAGATGCTTCAGCTTGAGCAACTGGTGGCGCACGAACGCGCGCAGCTGGAGGCACGCAACCAGGTTCTGGCGCGCGCCATCAACGCCAAAAGCGCGCGCTACGGCCTGATCGGCAATGCGCCGGCGCTGCTGCGCGCCCTGGCCGAGCTGGAGCGCGTGGCACAGGCGCAGGCAACGGTTTTGCTGCTCGGCGAGTCGGGCACGGGCAAGGAGCTGTTTGCACGCGCGCTGCACCTGGCCAGCCCGCGTCGCGAAGCCCCCTTCATCAAGGTCAACTGCTCTGCCATTCCGGAGTCGCTGTTTGAATCAGAACTCTTTGGGCACGACAGAGGCGCCTTCACCGGGGCACACGCGGCTCGCGTCGGCTGGTTCGAGCAGGCGCACGGGGGCACCCTTTTCCTGGACGAAATCGGGGAGTTGCCGTTGTCGATGCAGGCCAAGCTGCTGCGCACCTTGCAGGAAGGCACGCTGGTGCGCCTGGGCGGAAAGCATGAAATCCGTGTGGACGTGCGTCTGGTCGCTGCCACGCACCGCGACCTGGCGCACGAGGTCGCGCAGGGGCGTTTCCGGCAGGATCTGTTCTATCGCCTGAACGTCGTTCCCATCGCGCTGCCCAGCCTGCGCGAGCGGCGCGAGGACGTGCATGCGCTGGTGCTGCACTTCGTCAGCCGCGCCAACCAGGCGCACGAGCGCAACGTCAGCTTCACGCCCGAGGCGCTGGCCGTGCTCGAAGCCCACGACTGGCCTGGCAATGTCCGCGAACTCGGCAATCTGGTGGAGCGGGTGGTGTTGCTCGCCGATCACTCGCGCCTCTCGGCGGCAGATCTGTCGCGCTTTCTCCCCGCTGAGCCAAGGGCGCCGCAGGGGGTCGAATCGCCCGCTCAGGCCGCGCTGCCTGCCGCTTCGAACGTTCGCGCCTACGCCAGCGCCCAGTCACACAGCCGCGAAACCCTGCAAGCGGCGCTGCATCAGCACCAGGGCAATCAGTCGCGCGCGGCCCAGAGCCTTGGCCTGACGCTGCGCCAGTTCGGATACCGGCTGCGCAAGGCCGGGTTGCGCTGAGTGCGTCGCCAAATGGTTGACAAATGGTCAACAAAGCGGCGCGTGCGAAGCGTTGACGATCGCCATTGAATCGGGCAATAGCTACATTAAAAATAGCATCGATCCATTGCCCATAAACGCTCAAAAAGTATTTCAAAATCTGGACTTCGGGCTTGGCACGGTCGTTGCAGTGTGGGTGGTACGGCGATGTCCGCCGGCCCCACAGATGGAGTAACGCCATGCCCGCTTCTTTCAACAACGCCCTGGTCGAGCCTGCCGAACTGGCCGCCTTGCAGGCCCAGGAGCCTGTGCTCGTCATCGACACCCGCGATGCCCAAGCCTATGCGCAAGGGCACATCGAAGGCGCCGTCAACCTGCGCGAGATCTTCACCTTTCTGGCCACCTCCTCGCCCGAGGGCCTGCTGTCGCTGCGCGACACCTTCGCCGCGCACCTGGGCGCGGTCGGCCTGTCGGGCAGGGAAACCGCGGTGTTCTACGAAGACGCGCTCCACAACGGCTACGGCCAGTCCTGCCGGGGCTACTACCTGCTGACCTGGCTCGGCTACCCGAAAGTCAAGGTGCTCAACGGCGGGTTGTCGGCCTGGAAGGCGGCGGCCCTGCCGGTGTCCACCACGCCCGTCACGCCAGCGCCGGCGATTTTCCCCACCGACCTGCACACCGCCGACGTGATGCTGACCCGCAACGAGGTCGAGAAGGCCCTGGGCACCGACGTCGTGCTGCTCGACGTGCGCGACGTCGACGAGTGGATCGGCGAAAGCTCCAGCCCCTACGGCAAGGACTTCGCGCCACGCAAGGGCCGTCTGCCGGGCGCCAGGTGGATCGAGTGGTACCGCTTCATGAAGCCGTCGGCCAACGGCCCGGTGTTCAAGTCGCCGCAGGAAGTGCGGGCCGAGTGCGCCAGTGCCGGCGTCCGGCCCAGCGACACCGTGTACCTGTACTGCTTCAAGGGCGCGCGCGCCTCCAACACCTTCCTGGCCCTCAAGCAGGCGGGCTTCGACGACGTGCGCATGTACTTCGGTTCGTGGAACGAATGGTCGCGCGACCCCGCGCTGCCGATCGAATCCGGTGCCCCGTTCGCCATGGCCGCCTGATGCCTTCATTTTTTTTTTCAACCCCCACGCAAGGACACCTTTTCATGACCACTGCCACCGCTCAAGCCCCCGTCACCACCGTGAAAACCTACCTGCGCCCGATCGACGCCGAGGGCCTGGCCGCCTTTGCCGCCAAGGGCAAGGCCAACCCGGGCAGCCGGGGCACCAACAAGGTGCACACGGTGATGGAGGGGCAGTACCGCTCGTTCAGCTACGTGTCCGATCACCACCCGGTGGTGGTCGATGAGCCGCTGCACCTGTTCGGGCAGAACACCGCGCCCGCGCCGGGCGAGATCGTGCTGTCGGGCCTGGGCGGCTGCCTGGCCGTGGGCATTCAGGCGGTGGCCACGTGGAAGCAGGTCAGGCTCAGCCGGCTGGAGATTTTTCTGGAAGGCGACATCGGCAACCCCGCCGCCTGGGGCGCCGGCGGCGCGCTGGAGAAGACGCCGCCCGAGATGGGCTTTCAGGACGTGCGCGTGAAGGTGCTGATCGAGGGCGACGCCCCGCGCGAGGTGCTGGACGAGATCGTGCAGCACGCCAACCACTACTCGCCGGTGGCCAACACCATCCGCAACCCCATCAAGTTCTCGATCGGCCTGGCGGACTGACCGCAGCGCCCGATCGCCGCCTTGCCGCAGCGCGGCACGCGCCGCGCGCCCGCCCCCATGGAGTGCCACATGAACCCCACCGATCTCCCTCTTTCCGCCGCCGTCGCCCTGGACGACGACGCCCTGCTGGCTGCCGTGCGCCGCATCGCCCACGGGCCGCTGGCCGAACAGGTGGACGCCATCGACCGCGAAGGCGTCTACCCCGCGCAGGTGCTGCGCGCGCTGGCGCGCCTTGGGGCGATGAGCGTGCACCTGGATGCACCCGTCGGTCGCGGCGACTACGGCTTGGCGATCCGTGCCATGGCAGAAGTCAGCAAGGTCT
This sequence comes from Pseudomonadota bacterium, assembly GCA_030538605.1. Lineage (GTDB taxonomy): Bacteria > Pseudomonadota > Gammaproteobacteria > Burkholderiales > Burkholderiaceae_C > Ottowia. The sequence goes on along the minus strand of JAUNTQ010000044.1, from coordinate 16,681 downwards.
GCGCCGCCACCGGCTTCATGATGTGGTGCCAGGCGGTGTGCGGCCTCTACATGCAGGCGTCGGGCAACCCCGCACTGGCGGGCGATGTGCTGGCCGCGCACGCCACGGGCGAGCGCCTGGGCGGCACGGCGCTGTCCAACCCGATGAAGAGCTACGCGCAGATCGAAAACCTGCTGCTCAAGGCCACGCCGCGCGGCGATGGCCGCTACGTGGTCAACGGCACGCTGCCCTGGGTGTCCAACCTGGGGCCGGGCCACTGTTGCGGCGCCATCGCCCAGGTGGTGGATGGGGCTGGCGCGCCGCTCGGGCGCGAGCTGATGTTCCTGCTGCGCTGCGATGCCGTCGGTGTGGAGATGCGCGAGTGCCCGAGCTTCTCGGCCATGGAGGGCACGGGCACTTATGCGCTGCGCGTGACCGATCTGCTCGTGGGACCGGCGGACGTGATGGCCGACCCGGCCAAGCCGTTCATCGCGCGCATCCGCGCCGCTTTCGTCATGCTCCAGTGCGGCATGGCCGTGGGCGTGATCCAGGGTGCCATCGACTCCATGTGGGCGGTCGAAGCGCAGCTGGGCCACGTCAACCAGTTTCTTGAAGACCGGCCCGAAGCCTTGCAGGTCGAGCTGGACGCCCTCACCGCGCGGGTGATGAAGCAGGCCGAAACGCCCTTCGACACCCGTGCCGAATTCTTCATCGACGTGCTCGACGCGCGCGCCCACGGCGCCGAGCTGGCGCTGCGCGCCGCGCAATCGGCGCTGATGCACCAGGGCGCACGCGGCTACCTGCTCAGCTCCGACGTGCAGCGGCGCGTGCGCGAATCGCATTTCGTGGCCATCGTCACGCCCGCCATCAAACATTTGCGCAAGGAAATCGCGCGCCTTTCAGTCGAGGAGATGCCCGCATGAGCGCGCCCCGGCCCACCCCCACACCCACCCCCGTTGCCGCCGCCGTGCAGGCGCTGGCACCCTACCGCCAGTACATCTGTCACGCCTGCGGCTGGATCTACGACGAAGCCGAGGGCGACCCCGACAGCGGCCTGGCGCCCGGCACGCGCTTCGAGGACATTCCAGACGACTGGGCCTGCCCGCTGTGCGGCGTGACCAAGGCTGATTTTTCGCCCTACGAGGCGACCAGCATCGAGGCGCTGCGCGCGCGCGCCAGTGCCGGCGCCGGTGCGTGGGTGGACAGCGCGCGTGGCGCGCCCGGCGTCGTCATCGTCGGCGCCGGCCGCGCCGGCTGGCAGGCCGCCGAAGCGCTGCGCGCGCTCGATGCGCAGCTGCCCATCACGCTGGTGACCGCCTGCGCTGGCGACGTGTACGACAAGCCCATGCTGTCGGTGGCCGTCGCGCGCAAGCTGCAAGGCCCCGCCCTGGTGAAAGAGCGCGGCACCGACGCCGCGCACCGCCTGGGCGTGCGGCTGCTGGCCCATACCCACGCCATCCACATCAACCGCGCGCAAGGCCAGCTGCGCACCACGCGCGGCACGCTGCGCTATCGCGAACTCATCCTGGCGCACGGCGCGCGGCCGGCTTTGCCAGTCGGTCTGCCGGCGTCGATGTGCTGGCGCATCAACGATCTGGCGACCTACCAGAAGCTGCGCGCCGCCCTGGGCGATGCGCCGAAAGACGTGCTGATCGTCGGCGCTGGCCTGATCGGCAGCGAACTGGCCAACGACCTGGCGCTGGGCGGTCACCGCATCACACTGCTCGACGTGCAGGACGCACCGCTCGCGCGCTGGCCCAAGGCGCAGGCCGGCGATCTGCTGCTGCATGCGTGGCAGGCGCTGCCGATCCGCTTCATGGGTTGCGCCACCGTGCAGTCGGTCACGCGCGACGACGCGGGGCGCTACCACGTCGCCACGACGTGTGGCCAGGCCCTGCAAGCCGATCAGATCATTGTCTGCTCCGGTCTGCAAACGCCGCCGCGCCTGGCGCAAAGCGCCGGGCTGGCGTGGCAGGGCGGCATCGCCGTGGACGCCGCCACGCTGCGCACCAGCGCCCCGCACATCCACGCGCTGGGCGACTGCATCACGGTGCAAGGCCAGGCCAGCCGCTTCATCGAACCCATTGCCCGACAGGCCCGCGCCATTGCGGCCGACATTGCCGGTGGCGCGGCCATGCCCTACGAACACCGCGCGGCGCCGGTGCGGGTCAAGACGACCTCGCTGCCGCTGACGCTGCATTGACGCCTTGGGCGCGTCAATCGTCCTCGTACAGCACGTGCACGAAGTGCTGCCTGCGCGGCAGGCGGTAGACGGTGAAGTCGCGCATGTCCGTGGTGGCGATGCGGGTGATTCGGTGGCGGATCGCCAGCAACACCAGGCTGGCGTCGCAGAAATCCATGGGCAAGTCGCTGTAACGTGCCATCCAGTCCCACAACTCGTTCACCTGCTCCGGCAAAGGATTGTCGATGCGCAGGTGGCCGGCGGCTTGCGCCTTGGCCGCCCAGGCAAAGAAGTGGCGCAACGCAGCACTCGGAAGCAAGGCACTGACTTCCGTGAACACGGGCCAAGCGGTGAGCAGTACGCCGCGATGCCGCTCGGAAAATCTCAGGCAACGCGCATGGTGCGCGTCGCGGGGGTCGAACAGCCCGATGAAATAGCCGCTGTCGGCCAGCGTCAGCACGACGACGTTCGGTCAGCGGCCTGGCGCGCCGCCTGTTTACGGCGCATGGCTTGTGCAAAGGCCTGCTTGTGCGGGCGCGGATCGTCGCGCTCGGATTGAGGCCTGGCTTGTGGGCGGGGGCGCGTCTGCTCGTACAAGGTGTGGGCATCGGGTTGCGCATGGCGAGCCATGAACTCCTCGATGCTGCGCACGATCACGGCCGACTTGCTCAGGCCCGCGTGTTGGCCGTAGCGAGCGAGTTGGGATTCCAGTTCGGCGGGAAGGCGAAGAGACAGTGGCATGACGATCTCCGTTGCGATACATGAATGTCGAGTGTATCGCAAGACGCTTGTCCCGACGCCCTCAGTACTGCTTGTACGACAGGAACTTGCCCGACATCACGATGTTCACCCGGTCGCCTGCCGGATTCGCCTCGCGCTGCAAGTTCATCTTGAAATCGATGGCGCTCATGATGCCGTCGCCGAATTCCTCGTGGATCAGTTCCTTGAAGGTGGTGCCGTACACGCTGATGAGTTCGTAGAAGCGGTAGACCAGCGGGTCGGTGGGCACGGCGGTGGGCAGCGAGCCCTTGTAGGGCACCACCTGCAACCATTGCTGCTCTTCGGCGCTGAGGCCGAAGATATCGCCGATGACCTGGGCCTGCGCGGCGTCGAAGGTCATCTGGCCCAGGCAGCCGGCGGTGACCCACTCCTTGGACAGGCCCACCTTGACGGCCACGTCCGCCCACTTCAGGCCCTTGGCCACCTTGGTGGCGATGATCTTCTCGGTCACTTCGATACGACTCATGAAACACTCCTTGGTTAAAAAAAGATAGCTGCCAGCGCTTGTCAATGGCCGGCTTTGGCCCGTTTGACCAAAAAATCCACGATGTGGTTGCGCAGCTCGTAATAGCCGCTCAGGTGGTGCAGGTCGGCGCGCTGGCGGGCGCGCGGCAGCGGGTTGGCCACCTCTTCGGCAATGCCGCCGGGCACGTAGCCGGCGGGCGTGTCGGCGCCGTTGCTCATCAGCAGGATGCGGTCGGCCAGCAGGATGGCCTCGTCCACGTCGTGCGTGATCATGAACACGGTCTGGTGCGTGCCTTGCACGATGGCCATCAACTCGTCCTGGATGGTGCCGCGCGTGAGCGCGTCGAGCGCGCCGAAGGGTTCGTCCAGCAGCAGCATCCTGGGTTCGATGGCGAAGGCGCGCGCAATGCCCACGCGCTGCTTCATGCCGCCCGAGAGTTCGCTCGGCTTCTTGTCGATGGCGTGGGCCAGGCCGACGAGCCGCACGAACTTCTCCACCTGCGCGTTCACCTGCGCGCCGCGCCAGTCGGGCCAGCGCGATTTGACGGCGAAGGCCACGTTCTGCCGTACCGTGAGCCAGGGCATCAGCGCGTGGCCCTGAAACACCACGCCGCGGTCCAGGCTGGGGCCGGTGATCTCCTTGCCGCCCATGATGACGTCGCCGCTGGTGGCGGTGTCCAGCCCGGCCATGACGTTGAGGATGGTGGTCTTGCCGCAGCCGGAGTGGCCGATGACGCAGACGAACTCGCCCTGGTCGATGGTGAAGGACACGTCGGCAAACACCGGCCGCGCCGGCGCGTAGGCCTTGCTGAGTTTTTCGACGGAGAGAAAAGCTTTCACGGGGGCCTTTCGTGCGGCGGCGGGGGCATCGACGGCGTGGGCCGCCGGGCGGATGAGGGCGCGGTCTTCACTCCACATAGGTCACCGCCTTCTGCAAGCGACCGAAGATCCAGTCCAGCGCCATGCCCACGACGCCAATGGTCAGGATGGCGAAGATGACGTTGGGCAGCGACAGGTTGTTCCACTCGTTCCAGACGAAGTAGCCAATGCCGGTGCCGCCCACCAGCATCTCGGCCGCGACGATCACCAGCCAGGCAATGCCCATGCTGATGCGCATGCCGGTCAGGATGGTGGGCGCTGCCGCCGGCAGGATGACCTTGAAGGCCTTGCGCAGCGGATCGACCTCCAGCGTGCGCGCGACGTTGAGCCAGTCGCGCCGCACAGCGGCGACACCGAAGGCGGTGTTCATCAGCATCGGCCAGAGCGAGCAGATGAAGATGACGAAGATGCCGCTGACCGACGAGTCCTTGATGGTGTAGAGCGCCAGCGGCATCCAGGCCAGCGGGCTGATGGGTTTGAGCACCTGGATGAACGGATCGAGCGCGCGGCTGAGCAGCGGCGACATGCCGATGACGAAGCCCAGCGGAATCGCGAACAGGCAGGCCAGGCCAAAGCCGATGCCCACGCGCGCCAGCGAATACGCCAGCTGAATGCCCAGCCCCTTGTCGTTGGGGCCGTTGTCGTAGAACGGGTTGGACAGGTGCTGCCAGGCGATCTGGCCCATCTGCGTCAGCGTCGGAAAGCCGCCGGTGGGTGCGGCGGGCGATGCGACGCCCACGTCCTTGCCCATCATGCGGGCGTATTCGATCTGCTCGGCCGTCATGCCGGCAGCAGTGGTGGTGGCCGCGCGCGGCTTGGTCGCCAGGTGCCAGGCGCCCAGCAGGGTCAGCAGCAGCAGCAGCGAGACCAGCGCGGCGCGCACGTCGAGGCTTTTCATGGCCATCTCCTCACGCGGCCTTGCCGATGGCAAAGCTTCTGGCGTATTCGCCCGCCCGGGCCGGATCGAACGTCTTGCCCATGATGCGGAACTGCGGATAGGCGCCGCCCTGGGGCACCGGCTGCCCCAGCGCTTGCATGTGCTTGCGCGCGTCGGTGATCAGGAACACCTTCTCGGCGATCTGCCGGTAGTCGACGCCGCCCTTGACGTAGCCCCAGCGCTGCATCTGCGTGAGCATCCACACCGCCATGCTCTGCCACGGCATGGGGTCGAAGCCGACGCGGTCGGGCACGTTCTGGATCTTGCCCAGGCCATCGGCGAAGCGGCCGGTCAGCACCTGTTGAAGCACCACTTCGGGCTGGTTGAGGTACTGCGCGGGGGCGATGGCCTTGGCGATCAGCGCACGGTTGTTCATGTCGCTGGCCATGGCCGCGGCGGTCAGTACCGAGCGATAGAGCGCGGCGAAGGTGTTGGGGTTCTGCTGGATGAACGCCGCGCTGGTGCCGAAGGCGCAGCACGGATGGCCGTCCCACAGGTCCTTGGTCAGCAGGTGGATGAAGCCGGCCTCTTCGAACACCGCGCGCTGGTTGAACGGGTCGGGGCCCAGAAAGCCGTCGATGTTGCCCGCCTTCAGGTTGGCCACCATTTCGGGCGGCGCGACGATGCGCAATTGCACGTCGGTGTCGGGGTTCAGCCCCGCCTCGGCCAGGTAGTAGCGCAGCAGCAGGTTGTGCATGCTGTAGTCGAACGGGATCGCGAACCTGAAGCCCTTCCAGTTCTTCGGGTCGCGGTTGTTCCGGTGCTTCATGGCCAGCGTGATGGCCTGGCCGTTGACGTTCTGGATGGTGGCCACGTTCATGGGCGCGGCGTTCGAGCCCAGGCCCATGCTGATGGTCAGCGGCATGGGGCTCAGAAAGTGGCTGGCGTCGTATTCACCGCTCAACATCTTGTCGCGCACCAGCGCCCAGCCGGCGGTTTTCATCAGATCGACCTTCAGCCCCTGCTTGTCGTAGAAGCCGAGCGGGTGCGCCATGATCAGCGGCGTGGCGCAGGTGATGGGGATGAAGCCGATCTTCAGTGCCTGCTTCTCAAGCGGCGCCTTGTCCTGCGCCATGGCTTGCAGGCTGGCGATGGGCAGCACGCTGGCGATGGCGGCCATGGCGGTGCCCTTGCCGACCGCACGCAGAAAGCCGCGACGCACCGCGTCCTGCGGAAACAGCGCCTTGACCAGCGTGGCCTCGATGAACTGGCGGCTGTAGTGCTCGAAGTCGGGCGTGCTGGCGCGCTGGCGCAACTGGGCGACGGCGTCGTTCGCCGTGGCCTCATCGGTGTGCTCTTGCGCCGTGTGATCCCGGCCACAAGCGCAGCGCAGCCGCAAGGGACGGTCGGCGTCGTAGGGGGAGAAGATGCTGGACATGGTGTACCTCCGCGATAAGTACACAGTCCCATGCAAGGAGCGGGCCAGATGGGCGGCGCGTGCCGGCGTGTCTGCCATTTCGCGCCCGGGTTGCCGATGGCGTGCAGGAGGGGGCCCCTGCAAGGCCGGCCTGCTTTCGTGCGCGCTCAGGCACGGCTGGCGTGTCGTTTGGCCGGGCGTGTCAGCCCGGCTTCGTTGCCGGCACTCGCCTTCGCGCGGATGCGTGGGCAGCGGTGCGCTGACGCACTTGGCTTTCGAGCCCTTCGTTCGTCCGGGTCAAGCCTTGGTTCGTGCGCGCTGGCTGGCGCATCGGGCAGATCGGGCCGTCCGATGCGCGGTGGGCACCACCATCTGCACGCGAATGGTGCGTGGGTGCATGCATTTGCCTGCCTGTCGCATCGTCAGGGTGCCCACCGATGCAGGGAATAAGCGTTCGAGCAATCCATGCGTCCACGGGCCGAAGCCATGGGCAGGCTGTGCCGGCCTGCGCCAGAGCAGGGCTCAGGAGCGGTAGTCGGCGTTGATGCTGACATAGTCGTGGCTCAGGTCGCAGGTCCACACGGTGTCGCTGGCACTGCCGCGGCCCAGGTTGACGCGCACGGTGATCTCGCTTTGCTTCATCACGCGCTGGCCGTCTTCTTCGCGGTAGGCGGGGTTGCGGCCGCCGCCTGCGGCGACGTGTACGTCGTCCAGGTACAGATCGATCTTCGTCTGGTCGAGGTCTTCAATGCCCGCGTAGCCGACTGCCGCCAGGATGCGGCCGAGGTTAGGGTCGCTGGCGAAGAAGGCGGTTTTGACCAGCGGCGAGTGCGCGATGGCGTAGGCCACCTGGCGGCATTCGGCGGCGGTCTGGCCGCCATCGACCTGCACGGTGATGAACTTGGTGGCGCCTTCGCCGTCGCGCACGATGGCTTGGGCCAGTTGGCGCGCCACGTCGAGCAAGGCGGCTTTCAGCACCTGGCCATCGGCCGAGGCGAGCGCGGTGACGGGCGCATTGCCCGCCTGATTCGTCGCGATGACGATGAAGGAGTCGTTGGTGGAGGTGTCGCCGTCGATGGTGACGCGGTTGAACGAGCCTTCGGCCAGTTCAAGCGCCAGTTGGTGCATCACCGATGGATCGACGCGCGCGTCGGTCGCCAGAAAGCCCAGCATGGTCGCCATGTTGGGGCGGATCATGCCGGCGCCCTTGCTGATGCCGGTGATGGTGATGTCGGCGCCGCCCACCTTCGCCTTGGCGCTGAAGGCCTTCGGGATCGTGTCGGTGGTCATGATGCCTTCGGCGGCGCGTGCCCAGTGACCCGGCTGGGCATCGGCGATGGCGGCGGGCAGGCCGGCGATGATGCGGTCGGCAGGCAGCGGCTCCATGATGACGCCGGTGGAAAAGGGCAGCACCTGGTCGGCACCCACGCCCAGCTCGCGCGCCAGCGCGTCGCTGACCTGGCGCGCGCGTTGCAGGCCGTCTTCGCCCGTGCCCGCGTTGGCGTTGCCGGTGTTGATGACCAGCGCGCGGATGGCTGCGCCTGCGCCCAGGCGCTGGCGGCAGATTTGCACCGGCGCGGCGCAAAAGCGGTTAGTGGTGAACACGCCGCCGACGCTGGCACCTTCATCCAGCAGAAACACTGTCACGTCCTTGCGGTTGGCCTTGCGCACGCCCGCTTCAGCAACGCCGATGCGCACGCCGGGCACGGGGTGCAGGTGGGAAGGGTGAGGGGCAGTCAGGTTGACGGGCATGGGTGTTCTGGCCTGGTGGGTGAAGACGGTGGAAGGGGTGCAGGCGCGCGCGGCGCATGCGTGAAGGGGCGAACAAACAACGGGGGCAAGTGTAGAGGGTTGGCGTGGGCTTTCGATAAATATTCAGTAGCTGCTTGCGTGCTATTTAAAACGATTTCAAATATAAAACATATTTAAATCTTTTTAAAACTTACGCAAGCAGCTCCTATTTTTTTATTATACGTAGCATGTGCATGCACCTGTCTTTGTAGGCTGGGTAGAGCGAAGCGAAACCCAGCAAACCGGTGTGCGGGAGCGCTGGGCAACGCTGAAGCTCTACCCAGCCTACAAAAAAACGGATTTCTTTTTGCGTCCTTCGCGAATCCTTTGCGTCCTCTGCGTTCGGCTGTTCGCCCCAGATGCAGCAACGCCGTGGCGGGTTGCCCCGGCCACGGCGTTGGGTTGGGCGCGCGGCAAGCGCGTGTGACGGTGCTCAGCTGAGCTTGCCGTGGCACTGCTTGTATTTCTTGCCGCTGCCGCAGGGGCAGGGGTCGTTGCGGCCGACGCGGGGCATGTCGCCTGCGGCGGCACCGGCCGCGCCCAGGGCGGCTGCCGCTGCGCCACGCGCTTGCGATTCGGGCAGGGTTTGGGCCGCGCCGGTTTCGTCGGGGGCGGTGTAGGTGACGTTGCTGATGTGCTCGGCGCGCTGCTCGATGTCGCCGGCGGCCTGTTCCAGCTGGTCGGGCGACTGGATGCGCACGTTGAGCAGGGTGCGGGTGACTTCGTTTTTCACCACGTCCAGCAGGCGGCCGAACAGCTCGAAGGCTTCGCGCTTGTATTCCTGCTTGGGCTGCTTCTGGGCGTAGCCGCGCAGGTGAATGCCCTGGCGCAGGTAGTCGAGCGCGGACAGGTGCTCGCGCCAGTGGCTGTCGATGTTTTGCAGCAGCACGGCGCGCTCGAAGGGGCGGAAGTTGTCGGGGCCGGCTTGCTCCAGCTTGGCGGCGTAGGCGGTGTTGGCGGCCTGCACCACTTTTTCGGCCAGGTCTTCGTCGGTCATGGAGCTGGATTGCTCGACTTCTTTGGCCAGAGGCAGTGCGATCTGCCATTCTTCGGCGAGCACTTTTTCCAGCCCGGGCAGGTCCCACTGCTCTTCGACGGATTCGCGCGGCACGTACTGGTGCACGAGGTCGGTAAAGCACCCTTCGCGCAGGCCCGCGATCTGGGCAGAGAGGTCTTCGGCGTCGAGGATTTCGTTGCGCTGCTGGTAGATGACTTTGCGCTGGTCGTTGGAGACGTCGTCGTATTCGAGCAGCTGCTTGCGGATGTCGAAGTTGCGCGCTTCGACCTTGCGCTGCGCGCTCTCGATGCTGCGGGTGACGATGCCGGCTTCGATGGCTTCGCCCTCGGGCATTTTGAGGCGGTCCATGATGGCGCGCACGCGCTCGCCGGCGAAGATGCGCATGAGCGCGTCGTCCAGGCTGAGGTAAAAGCGCGAGGAGCCGGGGTCGCCCTGGCGGCCCGAGCGGCCACGCAGCTGGTTGTCGATGCGGCGGCTTTCGTGCCGCTCGGTGGCGATGATGCGCAGGCCGCCCAGGGCCTTGATCTGGTCGTGGTCTTGCTGCCAGCGCGCGCGCAGCTCGGCCACCTTGGCCTGCTTGGCGGCGTCATCGAGGCCGGTGTCGGCCTCGATGGCCTGCACGTCTTTTTCGATGTTGCCGCCCAGCACGATGTCGGTGCCGCGGCCTGCCATGTTGGTGGCGATGGTGATCATCTTGGCGCGCCCGGCCTGGGCCACGATGTCGGCCTCCTTGGCGTGCTGCTTGGCGTTGAGCACCTGGTGAGGCAGCTTGGCTTTTTGCAGCAGGTCGGCGATGAGTTCGGAGTTTTCGATGCTGCTGGTGCCCACGAGCACGGGCTGGCCGCGATCGAAACACTCGCGGATGTCGGCAATGGCCGCGTCGTATTTTTCCTGGGTGGTCTTGTAGACGCGGTCGAGCTGGTCGTCGCGCTTGCTGGGGCGGTTGGGGGGCACGATGACGGTTTCCAGGCCGTAGATTTCCTGGAACTCGTAGGCTTCGGTGTCGGCGGTGCCGGTCATGCCGCCCAGCTTGTTGTAGAGGCGGAAGTAGTTCTGGAAGGTGATGGAGGCGAGGGTCTGGTTCTCGGCCTGGATGGGCACGCCTTCCTTGGCCTCGACGGCCTGGTGCAGGCCGTCGCTCCAGCGGCGGCCGGTCATGAGGCGGCCGGTGAATTCGTCGACGATGACGATCTCGGGGCCTTGCTGGCCCTGCTGCACCACGTAGCTCTGGTCGCGGTGGTACATGTGGTGCGCACGCAAGGCGGCGTTGAGGTGGTGCATCAGCGAGATGTTGGCCGCGTCGTACAGGCTGGTGCCTTCGGGGATCAGGCCCGCCTCGGTCAGGATGCGCTCGGCGTTCTCGTGGCCTTGCTCGGTCAGGTGCACCTGGTGCGATTTCTCGTCCACGGTGAAGTCGCCCGGCTTGGTCACGCCCAGGCCGGTGCGCGGGTCGGCCTCGCCTTCCTGGCGCTCCAGCAGCGGCACCACCTGGTTGATGGCCAGATACAGGGCGGTGTGGTCTTCGGCCTGGCCGCTGATGATGAGCGGCGTGCGCGCCTCGTCGATGAGGATGGAGTCCACCTCGTCGACGATGGCGAAATTGAGCTGGCGCTGCACGCGGTCCTGCGGCTCGTAGACCATGTTGTCGCGCAGGTAGTCGAAGCCGAACTCGTTGTTGGTGCCGTAGGTGATGTCGGCACCGTAGGCGGCCTGCTTTTCATCGCGCGCCAGTTGCGGCAGGTTCACGCCCACGGTGAGGCCGAGGAAGTTGTACAGGCGGCCCATCCACTGCGCGTCGCGGTTGGCCAGGTAGTCGTTCACCGTGACCACGTGCACGCCGTTGCCGGTGAGCGCGTTCAGGAACACCGCCAGCGTGGCCGTGAGGGTTTTGCCCTCGCCCGTGCGCATTTCGGCGATCTTGCCGTCATGCAGCGCCATGCCGCCGATCAGCTGCACGTCGAAGTGGCGCATCTTCATCACGCGCTTGGAGCCCTCGCGCACCAGCGCAAAGGCTTCGGGCAGCAGCGCGTCGAGCGTTTCGCCCTTGGCCACGCGGTCCTTGAACGCCTGCGTCTTGTCGCGCAAACCCTCGTCGCTGAGTTTTTCGAACTCGGGCTCCAGCGCGTTGACGCGCGCGACGGTCTTGCGGTATTGCTTGAGCAGGCGGTCGTTGCGACTGCCGAAGAGCTTGGTGAGGAAGTTCGTGGCCATGCGTGCGCGGTCAGTGCGCGAACACCGCAGCGCCGGGTGAACCAGGCGCGCCAAGCGGTGATCGGCTGTCCGAAAAAAAGTGGAAGTGAGGCGAAAGATGGGGGCTGAACGGCCAGGCGCAAGCGGCCAGCCAAGCGCCCCCACCCTCCGCCAAGGCAACTGCGCATTTTACCCGCCGCCTGCACGGCGCTTGCAGCGCCAGCGGAGATAATCGCCCGCTCACCCGCCCGCACCGTGAACCTTTACAAGCACCACTCCGTCACCTTGCAGCAAGCCGTGCAGAACACGCCCACGCTGGCACGCCTGAGCGAGCTGGCTGGCCAGTCGGCCGCGCGCATGGCGCTCATCCGCCCGCTGCTGCCGCCCGCGCTGCGCACGCTGGTGCGCCCCGGCATGCCCGAGCCGGACAGCTGGTGCATCCTCGTGCCCCACGCAGCGGCGGCGGCCAAGCTGCGCCAGCTCGTGCCCGCGCTGCTGCAGGCGCTGGCCGCCGGCGGGCACCCCTTGCAGTCGCTCCAGGTCAAGATCGCGAGCGCGCCCTGAGCCGGTGTCGGCTCGCAAAAAAGCCCGCCTTCCTGGGGAAAGCGGGCTTTTCAATGCTTGCCTGCCGCGGGGCGACAAGGGTGATGTGGTGCCGGTTGTCGGATTCGAACTGACGACCTACCGCTTACAAGGCGGGTGCTCTACCAACTGAGCTAAACCGGCGTGAAGAATGGACTGCGGCGGATTCTAAACGCCGCGCCGCTTACTTGATGCGCTTGAGCGCGGGGCGCTTGGGCGGCGGGGGCGGGGCGTCGTCGTCCTCGGCCTGCGCCGTGCCGGGTGGCGGCACGAGCTGTATGCCGACGCGGGTGGGCGCATCTGCCGCTTCGTCGTCGGGCGTGTCGGCAGCCGACTGCTCGTCTGCTGCCGCAGGCAGGGTGACGGGAAACGCCATGCCCTGGCCGTTCTCGCGCGCGTAGATGGCCAGCACGCGGTCGATGGGCACCATGATCTCGCGCGGCTTGCCACCGAAGCGTGCCTTGAATTCGACGTAGTCGTTGCCGAGCTTCAGGCCGCTGGTGGCATCCATGCTGACGTTGAGCACGATCTCGCCGTTCTGCACGTATTCGCGCGGCACCTGCACGGTGTCATCGGCGAGCACGGCGATGTAGGGCGTGAAGGCGTTGTCCGAGCACCACTCGTACAGGGCGCGAATCAGGTACGGGCGCGTGGAGGTGGATTCGAGCGCATTCATCATGGCGTGTGAGCACCCCTGGCGCTTACTTGCGCATGACTTTCTCGGACGGGGTGAGCGCCTCGATGTAGGCCGGACGCGAGAAGATGCGCTCGGCGTATTTCAGCAGCGGTGCGGCGTTCTTGGACAGGTCGATGCCGTAGTAGTCGAGACGCCACAGCAGCGGGGCCAGGGCCACGTCGAGCATGGAGAAGTTCTCGCCCAGGATGTACTTGTTCTTGAGGAACACCGGGGCCATCTGGGTGAGGCGGTCGCGGATGTTGGAGCGGGCTTTTTCCAGCGCCTTCTCGTTGCTCTTGCTGGCGCGGCTTTCCAGCGTGGTGACGTGGGTGAACAGCTCTTTCTCGAAGTTGAGCAGAAACAAGCGCACGCGAGCGCGGTCGACGGGGTCGCCGGGCATGAGCTGCGGGTGGGGGAAGCGCTCGTCGATGTACTCGTTGATGATGTTCGACTCGTACAGGATGAGGTCGCGCTCGACCAGGATGGGCACCTGGCCGTAGGGGTTCATGACACCGATGTCTTCGGGCTTGTTGTAGAGGTCGACATCGCGAATCTCGAAGTCCATGCCTTTTTCGAACAGCACGAAACGGCAGCGGTGAGAGAAAGGGCAAGTCGTGCCCGAATACAGCACCATCATGTGAGAAGACTCCTTAATAGGACTTACGCAATCCAGCCTGTTTGACCGGGGGCGCAATTTGAGGTGCCCTCGGGCATTCCTTTTTGCGCAAGTCGTGCTTAAAACCAAAAGAGTGGGAAGCCTGCCACTGGCGCGTGGCGCTCTCCCACTCCACATGGCCCGGCAAAACGCGCGGGCCACTTCATCGAAACCATTGAAACGCTTACTTCACGTCTTTCCAGTAGGCGGCGTTCAGGCGCCAGGCGAGGAAGGTAAAGATCAGCAGGAAGAGCATGACCCAGACGCCGATCATGACGCGCTTGTTCTGCGTCGGCTCGCTCATCCACTTGAGGAAGTTGACCAGATCGGCCACGGCGGTGTCGTATTCCTGCTGCGACATGGCTCCGGGCTTGACGACTTCCCAGCGGCCCGAGAAGTGCGGCACGTCCTTGCCGTGCTCTTTCACCGTCTCGAACACGGGTTTGCGCTCGCCTTGCAGCTCCCACAAGGGGTTGGGCATGCCGATGTTGGGGAAAGCGAGGTTGTCCCAGCCGGTGGGCTTGGTGTGGTCACGGTAGTAGGTGCGCAGCAGGGTGTAGAGGTAGTCTGCACCGCTGCCGCCAGCGCCCGCACGCGAGCGCGCAACAAGGGTCAGATCGGGCGGGTTGGCACCGAACCAGGCCTTGGCCTGGTGCGGGTCGATGGCCGCCTTCATGGTGTCGCCCACGCGGTCGGTGGTGAACAGCAGGTTGTCCTTGATCTGCTGCTCGGTCAGGCCAATGTCTTGCAGGCGGTTGAAGCGCATGAAGTTGGCGGAGTGGCAGCTCAGGCAGTAGTTGACGAAGATCTTGGCGCCGTTTTGCAGCGAGGCCAGGTCGGTCGTCTTGCCGGGGGCCTTGTCCCACGCGATGCCGCCGGCGGCGGCGTGGGCACCGCTGATGAGGCCGAGGGCCAGGGTTGCGCCGAAGATCAGTTTCTTCCAGATCGTCATGATTCGTTTTCTCCAGCGGTCTTCAGTGCGGCGTGAAGGTCACGCGCTCGGGCACGGGCTTGGGCGTGCCGAGCTGGCTCCACCAGGGCATGAGCAGGAAGAAGCCAAAGTAGAACAGCGTGCCGATCATGGCCACCAGTTCGTTGGTGAGCCAGGCCAGGGCGGGGGCGCTGAAGATGGGGCCGGGCACCATGATGCCGAGCACCATGAGCACGAGGAACCAGACGACGAACACGGCGTAGAGCCACTTGTGCCAGTCGGGGCGGTAGCGGATGGAGCGCACGGGGCTGTAGTCGAGCCAGGGCAGGAAGAACAGGATGATGACGGCGCCGCCCATCACCACCACGCCCCAGAACTTGGCGTCGAAGGTCTTGAGCAGCACGATGGCCACCAGCACCGCCACGGCGGCGGCTACTTTAAACACCATTGCCATTTTGCCTTTGAGAAACAACAGCACGACAGCAGCGGCCATGATGACGCACAGCACGTTGACCATCTGGTCGTTGGTGGCGCGCAGCATGGAGTAGAAGGGCGTGAAGTACCACACCGGGGCGATGTGCAGCGGGGTGACCAGCGGATCGGCCGGGATGAAGTTGTTGTATTCGAGGAAGTAGCCACCCATCTCCGGCGCGAAGAACACCACCGCGAAGAAGATGATGAGGAACACGCCCACGCCCATGATGTCGTGCACGGTGTAGTAGGGGTGGAAGGGCACACCGTCGGCGGGTGCGTCTTTCGACCAGCGGTTGCCCTTGGGGCCTTTCTTGATTTCGATGCCATCCGGGTTGTTGGAGCCGACGTCGTGCAGCGCCAGCAGGTGGGCCACGATGAGGCCGATCAGCACCAGCGGCACGGCGATGACGTGGAAGCTGAAGAAGCGGTTGAGCGTGGCGTCGCCCACCACGTAGTCGCCGCGGATCAGCAGGGCGAGGTCAGGGCCGATGAAGGGGATGGCGGCAAACAGGTTGACGATGACCTGCGCGCCCCAGTAGGACATCTGGCCCCAGGGCAGCAGGTAGCCCATGAAGGCTTCGGCCATGAGCGCCAAGAAGATGGCGCAGCCGAACACCCACACCAGCTCGCGCGGCTTGCGGTAGCTGCCATAGAGCAGGCCGCGGAACATGTGCAGATAGACGACCACGAAGAAAGCCGAGGCACCGGTGGAGTGCATGTAGCGGATGAACCAGCCGCCGGGCACGTCGCGCATGATGTACTCGACCGACTCGAAGGCCTTGGCGGCATCGGGCTTGTAGTGCATGACGAGGAAGATGCCGGTGACGATCTGGATGACCAGCACCAGCATGGCGAGCGAGCCGAAGAAGTACCAGAAGTTGAAGTTCTTCGGCGCGTAGTACTCCGACATGTGCTTGCGGTATTCCGCAAACGCCGTGGGGAACCGGTTGTTGAACCAGTTGTGGACTTTGGCGCCCAGCGGCGCGTTGGGGGAGATTTCCTTGAACTCGGCCATGGTCAGCTCCTCATGCCTGCTTGTCTTCGCCGATCAACAGGGTGTTGTCGGACAGGAACATGTAGGGGGGCACTTCCAGGTTGTCGGGGGCCGGTTTGTTCTTGAACACGCGACCGGCCAGGTCGAACGTGGAGCCGTGGCAGGCGCACAGGAAGCCGCCAGGCCAGTTGTCGGGCAGCGAGGGCTGGGCGCCGGGGGTGAATTTGTCGCCGGGCGAGCAGCCCAGGTGGGTGCAGATGCCGACGACGACGAGCACCTCGGGGTGTTCGACGCGCGAGCGCGCTTCGTTGCGGGCGTATTCGGGCGTGGGGTAGGCGGTGCGCTCGGAGTTGGGGTCGGCCACTTCGGCGTCGGTGGTCTTGAGCGATGCCATTTGCTCGGGCGTGCGGCGCATGATCCACACGGGCTTGCCGCGCCATTCGACGGTGGTTTTTTCGCCAGGTTGCAGGCTGGCGATGTCCACCTCGACGGAGGCACCAGCGGCCTTGGCTTTTTCGGAAGGGGAAAAGCTCGCTACAAAGGGGGTGGCGAGGGCACCTACGCCGACGGCACCAGCGCAACTGGAGGCGATGAGCCAAGTGCGTTTGCTGCTGTCGAGGGGCGCGGAGGTCATCGGGCTGGACGGGGCATCACTCATGGCTGTCCTTGTTGCGGAATATTTCTGGTTCGCGGGTCAACCGGCGATTGTAGCGGAGCGCAACAGCGCCTCTTTGGCCTGTGAGCCCCAAGTCGTAATGTCCCCATAGCCCCAGATAGAAGTGTCCCCTTTT
>JAUNTQ010000190.1 GCA_030538605.1 Pseudomonadota bacterium | reverse complement strand
CACGGCGCGGCGAATGTCGGCCAGCGCGGGCGACAGCGTGGCCAGCAGGCGCGCGCCCGCCTCGGTCGGTGCCACGCTGCGGGTGGTGCGGTTGAGCAGACGCAGGCCCAGGCGCGACTCCAGCGCGCGCAGGCTGTGGCTGAGGGCCGAAGGCGTCACCCCCAGCCGCGTGGCCGCCGCGCGAAAGCTGCGCGCCTGGGCAATGGCGGCAAACGCCTGCAATTCGTTCAGCGGGGCGGTCATTGGTGAGTGTAGCTCAATGGCTTGATGAAATGTGCAGGGATTATCAAATGCAGCTTCACAGTTCACGATGACGGCTTTCATCACCCCACATTGCGAAGGATCGCCATGACAGCCACCACGCCCATGCCCACACCCACCTCTCGCCCTCTTGGCAGCGCCCTGCCCCCCGTTTTCCCCATCGGTCTGGGCTGCATGGGCATGAGCGAGTTCTACGGCGCGAGCGACGACGCCGAATCGCTCGCCACCCTGGCCCATGCGGTCGATCAAGGCGTGCAGCTCTTCGACACCGCCGACACCTACGGCCTGGGCCACAACGAGCAGTTGCTGGGCCGCTTCATCGCCGAGGGCGGGCAGGCGCGGCGCGCGCGCATGCTCATCGCCACCAAGTTCGGCATCGTGCGCACGGCGGGCCAATACGAGCGCCGCATCGACAACTCGCCCGCCTACATTCGCAGCGCTTGCGAGGCATCGCTGCAACGGCTGGGCGTGGAGCAGATCGAGCTGTACTACTGCCACCGGCGCGACCCGGCCGTGCCCATCGAAGACGTGGTGGGCGCGATGGCCGAGCTGGTGCGCGCAGGCAAGGTGCGCGCGCTCGGCCTGTCGGAAGTCAGCGCCAGCACCCTGCGCCGCGCCCATGCCGTGCACCCCATCGCCGCGCTGCAAAGCGAATACTCGCTGTGGACGCGCGAGCCTGAAACCGCGCTGCTGTCCCTGTGCGCCGAGCTGGGTACCGCGTTCGTGGCCTACAGCCCGCTGGGCCGCGCTATGCTCACCGGCGCGCTCGACACGTCGGCGCTCACCGCGAACGACTTTCGCGCCCACAACCCGCGCTTTCAGGGCGAAGCGGGCGCGGCCAACGCGCGGCTGGTGGCCCAGTTGGGCGACTTGGCGAGCGAGTGGGGACTGACTTCAGCGCAACTCGCGCTGGCCTGGCTGCTGCACAAGCAGCCGCACGTGATTCCGATCCCGGGCACGCGGCGCATCCAACGTTTGCAACAAAACACTGAGGCCACCAACGTGCGCCTGAGCGCCGATCAAATGGCAGCCATCGAAGCCGTGTTCGCACCCGGCGCGGCGCAAGGCGGGCGCTATGGCGAAGCAGGCTGGGCGGGCGTGGAAATGCGGACGTAGCGTGTGGCCTAAGGGCAAGCCGAAGCGCTGACCCTGGCGCAACAAAAAGTACGCGCCGTACATCGCAGCAGGCTCACTCCCGCCACTCAAAGCGCTGCGCGCGATCGGCGTCGGCGTGCATCAGCACCTGCTCGCGCGTGGCGATGCAGGTCCAGGCTTGGCGTGTCGCGTCCAGCCCGCCGGGTGGCTCACGCAGGGCGTCGGGCGTGAACACGGCCACGCAGGCGCAGCCGGCGGCACGCACGGATTCATAGCGGATCAGCGCCGCACCGGCAGCCTCGGCAGCGGCAGACAAGCGGTGGGTGTGGGTGTACTGGCTGCCGTCCGTCCAGCAGTGCCTGAATGCCAGCCAGGGCGGGGCCATCAGATCGATACCCTGCCCTTCGACGAGCGCCTGAAAAAAGGTGTGCCTCGTCACGATCCGGCACTCGACCAGCCCGGCGCTCTCCAGAATAAAGCGCATGCGCCAGTAGGCGACTTCGGCACAGGCACCGCGCAGTTGCTCGGCCCCGTACCAGAGGCCGTGGCACCCTGGCCTGGCAGGCCGAAAGCGGCTGTCGTGCTGCGGCGTGTAGCGAAACGGCGTGGTCAGCAGAAAGTGCTGCTCGCGTGGCCTTGGCTTGGGCAGCGGGGGTTTGCTGGCTTCCAGCAGGCTCTCCAGCACGTCGTGTTCGGCGTGTGAATCCACCAGTTGCAAGGTGGCGCTGGCGTACTGCGTTTCCACGCCGCGCCACGCTTGCGGCATGTCGATGCGCTTCTGGCAGGTCGCGGCCCAGCCTGCGTCCCAGTCGGTCTTGTCCGCAGTGCGGTTCATGCCGCTGCGCGCATGCCGTCCAGGTAGTCGAGCGTCTTGACCAGCCCGCCCGGCGTGAGCACCAGTTGCGCTGGCACGCCGCCCAGCGCCTTGTTCGGGGTGTGCATCCACGCCTGACGTTCGCCATCGCCCGAACCGACCAGTGGGTCGAGCGAGCGGTACACCCGAATCAGCAACAGCGCCAGTTGGCCGGGCTCGGAGTCGGGCGCGATGGCCGCCGTGCTGGCGCGGTAGCGCGTCACGGTGGAAGGGCTGACGCCGATCACCTGTGCCAGCTCGCTGGCGGACAGGTGCAGCATGTCGGTGGCGCGCAGCGTGGCCTTGGTCAACACGGTGGCTGGATCGGCTTGCGCCTGGCGTTGTGCGTGGCCCATGTGCATCTCCTTGTACGACGCATGGTAGCGCAGCCTGATTTCACATGAAAATTTCTTGACATTTTTCGTCAGAAGAAATGGCGTGAACGAGAGCTGCAAGCCGAAATCCCATAATTCCCGCCTGCCCGGCACCCTTTGCGGGGCGCAGCCCGTTGCCATGACCGATTCCCCTTCCTTGCCCACTGATGACGGCACGCCGCTGGCTGCCGCGCTGCGTGCGCAGCACATCAGCATTCGCGGCGCACGCACGCACAACCTGAAAAACATCGATGTGGACATTCCGCGCCACAAGCTGGTGGTAATCACGGGCCTGTCCGGCTCGGGCAAGTCCAGCCTGGCTTTCGACACGCTGTATGCCGAAGGCCAGCGGCGCTATGTGGAGAGCCTGTCGGCCTATGCGCGGCAGTTCTTGCAGATGATGGACAAGCCCGATGTGGACTTGATCGAGGGGCTGTCGCCGGCGATTTCCATCGAGCAAAAGGCCACCAGCCACAACCCGCGTTCCACCGTGGGCACGGTGACGGAGATTCACGACTACCTGCGCCTTTTGTTTGCCCGCGCGGGCACGCCGCACTGCCCCGACCACGGCCTGCCGCTGGCTGCGCAGACGGTGAGCCAAATGGTGGATGCCATCCTGGCACTGCCCGAAGACACGAAGCTGATGATTCTTGCGCCCGTGGCGCGCGAGAAAAAGGGCGAGTTCACCGAGCTG
>JAUNTQ010000189.1 GCA_030538605.1 Pseudomonadota bacterium | reverse complement strand
GCAGGCTTTCCAGCTTTTCATCGACCACCATCGTGCCGATGCCGTCGTGCACGTAAATCTCCAGCAGCAGCGCGCCATCCACCGCATAGGGCAGGATGTGGCTGCGCTCCACGCCGTGTTCGCACGCCTTGACGCAGTGGCGCAGGTAAAAGCCCACGTCGGTCGGTTTTTCGGGCAGCGGCAGGCGCTGCATCAGCGCGCGCGCTTCGGCCAGCGGAATTTCGGTGTCGATGGGGTTGTCTTCGCCGGCGGGCTCCAGCGGGTGAATGCGGATGCCGGGCTTTTCGGTCAAAAAGATCAGCTTGTCGGCCTGCAACGCAATGGCCACCGAGGTGGCCACTTCTTCCATCGCCAGGTTGAAGGCCTCGCCCGTGGGCGAAAAACCGAAGGGCGAGATCAGCACCATCGCGCCCGCATCCAGGCTGCGCGAGATGCCCGCCACGTCCACCTTGCGCACCACGCCGGTGCTCTTGAAGTCCACCCCGTCGATGATGCCCATGGGCCGCGCCGTGATGAAGTTGCCCGAAATCACCCGCACCGTGGAGCCTGCCATGGGCGTGTTGGGCAGGCCCTGGCTGAAGGCGGCCTCGATCTCGAAGCGCAGCTGGCCAGCGGCTTCCTGCGCGCTGTCCAGCGCCACTTCGTCGGTGACGCGCAGGCCGTGCGCGTAGCGCGGCTCGTGGCCCTTGGCGCGCAATTGCTCGTTGACCTGGGGCCGAAAGCCGTGCACCAGCACGATCCGCACACCCATGCTCTGAATCAGCGCCAGGTCGGTGGCCAGCGTGGCCAGCTTGCCCGCGGCAATGGCCTCGCCCGTGATGCCCACCACAAAGGTCTTGCCCCGGTGCATGTGGATGTAGGGCGCCACCGAGCGAAACCAGGGCACGAAGGTGAAATTGAAAACGGTGGACATGCGTGAAAGACGCCCAAGGCAAGGCGGCCAACAAAAGCCCGAAGTGTAGCCAGCCGCGCACCGCCAACGGCCCTGGTGCCGTGCCTGCGGGCTGCAAGATTGATAGCTGCCAGCGCAGCCCCCACCGGCGCCAGGGCGACCCTGCCATGCAGGTGGCGTGCGTGCGTTGCCGTTGGCTCTGGTTTGATATGAAAATGATAGCTGTCAGCGCTTTCCCAATGGGCGCTGGCGGCCTATGGGGCTGCAATACCCTGTGCCGCCCGGCAGATGCTTGGGTGACACGACTAGGGTTTCACCTAGAACGCACAGGCCCGTGTCTCTCAAGAATGCGAACGGCTTCCCACATCAAAAGACAACCCCCTTGAAGGAGACAAACCCGATGAAGGTCGAACTCACGGTCAACGGCCAGCCCGTCAGCGCCGACGTGCCCGAAAACACCTTGCTGGTGCAACTGCTGCGCGAGACGCTGCAGCTGACTGGCACCCACGTCGGCTGCGACACCGCGCAGTGCGGCGCCTGCACCGTGATCGTGGGCGACCGCGCCGTCAAAAGCTGCAACGTGCTGGCGGCCCAAATGCAGGGTGCCGAAGTCACCACCATCGAAGGCATTGCCGCTGCCGACGGCACCATGCACCCCATGCAGGCGGCCTTCAAGGACTGCCACGGCCTGCAATGCGGCTTTTGCACCACTGGCATGGTGATGAGCAGCATCGACCTGCTCAAGCACCATCCCCAGGCCACCGAAGCCGAAATCCGCGAACTGCTCGAAGGCAACATCTGCCGCTGCACCGGCTACCAGAACATCGTCAAGGCCGTGCAGCAGGCGCAACAGGCGGTCACCTCCTGAGGCGTTTACGCGCCTTCCCCTCTCTCTTCGGGAGGGGGCAACGCCAGTGTCCGGCGCAGGTCCGTACACGGCGTTCGCTGGATTGGCCTGCTCCGCGGCCATTTGATGCCGACGGAGGTGGGACAACCGGGGTCATGAAGGAAAACATAAGGAGACATACACATGGGTGCCAACGACTTTGCGAAGCTGCCGCACATCGGCGAATCGCTCAAGCGCAAGGAAGACGAGCGCTTTTTGACCGGCAACGGCCAATACACCGACGACATCACGCAGGCGAAGCAGAAATATGCCGCGTTTGTCCGCAGCCCGCATGCGCATGCTGCTATCAAAAGCGTAGATATTGCCGAAGCATCGAAGATGCCCGGCGTGGTGAAAATCTTCACCGGCAAGGACATGGAAGGCCAAATGGGCGGGCTGCCCTGCGGCTGGCTCATTCACAACCCCGACGGCTCGCCCATGAAAGAGCCGCCGCACCCCATCCTCGCGCACACCAAGGTGCGCTACGTGGGCGACCATGTGGCGATGGTGGTGGCTGACACGCTGCAACAGGCCAAGGATGCGGCGGAGAAGGTGGAGGTTGATTACGACGTGCTCGGCCCCGTCATCGACATGCGCACCGCCAAGAATGGCCCCGCGCTGCACGACGAAGCGCCCGACAACCACTGCTACAAGTGGACGCTGGGCGACAAGGCGGCAGTCGATGCGGCCTTTGCCAACGCCGCGCACGTCACCAAAATAGACATCACCAACAACCGGCTCATCCCCAACGCCATGGAGCCGCGCGCCGCCAACGCCAGCTACAACCGCGCGAGCGACGAGTACGTGCTCTACGTCTCCAACCAGAACCCGCACGTCGAGCGCCTGTTGATGACGGCCTTCGTGCTGCAACTGCCCGAGCACAAGGTGCGCGTGATTGCGCCCGACGTGGGCGGCGGCTTTGGCTCCAAGATCTTTTTGTATGCGGAAGACGTGGCGCTGACCTGGGCCGCCAGGCAGCTCAACTGCGCCATCAAGTGGACGGCCGAGCGCAGCGAGTCGTTCGTGTCGGACGCGCATGGCCGAGACCACATCACCCACGCCGAAATGGCGATGGACAAGGACGGCAAGTTCCTCGCCATGCGCGTGCACACCGATGCGAATCTGGGCGCGTATCTGTCCACCTTCGCCTCCAGCGTGCCCACCATCCTCTACGGCACGCTGCTGGCAGGCCAATACGCCACGCCGCAGATTTACGTGGAAGTCGACGGCTGGTTCACCAGCACCGCGCCCGTCGACGCATACCGCGGGGCAGGGCGGCCCGAGGCCACGTATGTGGTCGAGCGCCTGGTCACCCGCTGCGGGTGGGACCTGGGCCTGCCGCAAGACGAGATTCGCCGCCGCAACTTCATCACCAGCTTCCCTTATCAAACGCCGGTGGCGCTGCAATACGACATTGGCGACTACCCCACCTGCATGAACGATGCGCAAAAACTGGCCGACGTGGCGGGCTTTGACGCACGCCGCCAGGCCAGCGAAGCCAAGGGCCTCAAGCGCGGCA
>JAUNTQ010000188.1 GCA_030538605.1 Pseudomonadota bacterium | reverse complement strand
GTTGAGCGTTGAGCGTTGACGGACAGCGCAGCGGCGAATGGTTCCGGCATTCCCGCTGAACCCTCAACGCCGAACGCTCAACCCTTTTCAGTGGTTTTCCTTGGCGTGGTTGATCGAGTAGCGCGGGATCTCGATCGTCAGGTCGTCCTTGCCGACGATGGCCTGGCAGGACAGGCGCGACTGCGGCTCCAGGCCCCAGGCGCGATCGAGCAAATCCTCTTCTTCTTCTTCGGCTTCGGCCAGCGAGTCGAAGCCGTGGCGCACGATGCAGTGGCAGGTGGTGCAGGCGCGGCTCATCTCGCAGGCGTGTTCGATGGCGATGCCGTTGTCGAGCAGGGCTTCGCAGATGGAGTCGCCCACGTTGGCCTTGATGTCGGCACCCTGCGGGGCGTATTCGGGGTGGGGAAGCACTTTGATGCTGGGCATGGCGGGGCTTTCAGAGGGATTCGATGGACTTGCCCGAGAGCGCGCGCTGGATGCCGGCGTTCATGCGCGCGGCGGCAAAGGCTTCGGTGCCTTTGGCGAGGGCTTCGGTGGCGGTGTCGATGGCGGCGGCGTCCACGCTGTTGGCGGCGATGCCTTTGAGCGAGAGCATGAGCGCGTCGATCTCGGCGCGCTCTTCTTTCGAGAGCAGAACGGCGTCGGCAGCCAGCGCGCTTTGCGTGGCGAGCAGCATGCGGTCGGCCTCCACGCGGGCTTCGGCCAGGGCGCGGGCTTGCATGTCGGCGTCGGCGGTGGCAAAGCTGTCTTGCAGCATGTGGGCGATCTGCTCGTCGCTCAGGCCGTAGCTGGGTTTGACGTCGATGGTGGCTTCGGCGCCGCTGGTTTGCTCGCGCGCGCTCACGCTGAGCAGGCCGTCGGCATCGACGTTGAAGGTGACGCGGATGCGCGCAGCGCCCGCGGCCATGGGGGGGATGCCGCGCAGCTCGAAGCGCGCGAGGCTGCGGCAGTCGGCCACCAGGTCGCGCTCGCCCTGCACCACGTGCAGGGCCAGGGCGGTCTGGCCGTCCTGGTAGGTGGTGAAGTCCTGCGCCAGCGCGATGGGGATGGTCTGGTTGCGCGGCACGATGCGCTCGACCAGGCCACCCATGGTTTCGATGCCGAGCGACAGCGGTATCACGTCGAGCAGCAGCAGACCATCGGCCGTGCCGTTGCCCGCCAGCTGGTTGGCCTGCACGGCGGCGCCCAGGGCCACCACTTCGTCGGGGTTGAGGTTGGTGAGCGGCGCGCGGCCAAACATCTCGGCCACGGCGTGGCGGATGACGGGCATGCGCGTGCTGCCGCCGACCATGACCACGCCTTGCACGTCACCCACGTCCAGGCGCGCGTCGCGCAGGGCACGCTTGACGGCGGCCATGCAGCGCGCGGTGAGCGCGGCGGTGGCGGCGTCGAAGTCGCTGCGCTGCACATTGAGCTGCACGCTGCCGCTGGTCAGCGTGGCGTTGAATGCTGCGTTCTCAGAAGCAGTCAGCGCTTCCTTGGTGGCGCGGGCGGCGGTTTTGAGTGCTGCGCGGTCGGCGGCGGACGTGGCTTGTGCGCCGGTCTGGGCCAGCACCCAGTCGGCCAGGGCCTGGTCGTAATCGTCGCCGCCCAGGGCCGAGTCGCCGCCGGCGGCGATGACCTCGAACACGCCTTGCGCGAGGCGCAGGATGGAGATGTCGAAGGTGCCGCCGCCAAGGTCGAACACGGCGTAGATGCCTTCGGCCGCGTTGTCCAGTCCGTAGGCGATGGCGGCGGCGGTGGGCTCGTTGATGAGGCGCAGCACATTCAGGCCAGCCAGCTGCGCGGCGTCCTTGGTGGCTTGGCGCTGCGCGTCGTCGAAGTAGGCGGGCACGGTGATCACGGCACCGTAAAGGTCGTCGCCCAGCGTGTCTTCGGCGCGGTAGCGCAAGGTAGCGAGGATTTCGGCGCTGATTTCGACGGGCGATTTTTCGCCCTGCGCGGTGTGCACGGCCACCATGCCGGGCTTGTCGATCAGGCGGTAGGGCAGCCTGGCTGCCTGCGCGATGTCGGCCAGCGCGCGGCCCATCAGGCGCTTGACGGAGAACAGGGTGTGCTCGGGGTCTTGCGGCGCGGCGGCCAGCGCGGCGTGGCCGATCTGGCGGCCACCGCCTTCCAGATAGCGCACCACGCTGGGCAGGATCACCCTGCCTTCTTCGTCGGGCAGGCATTCGGGCACGCCGTGGCGCACGGCGGCCACCAGCGCATGCGTGGTGCCCAGGTCGATGCCCACGGCCAGGCGGCGCTGGTGGGGGTCGGGCGATTGGCCGGGTTCGGAGATTTGAAGCAGTGCCATGGGCGGGAAAAAGGGCGGGCGCGGCCGGTTCAGGCCGCGGCGAGTGTGTCGTGCCGCCGGTCGATCTCGGCGGCGAGCTTGTCGAAGAACATCAGCGCCCGCACGCTTTGTGCGGCGGCAGGCCAGTCTTGTTCGGCATCGATTTGATGCTCTGTTTTTTGAAGCATCTCACGCTGCATGGACGTGCGCTGGCGGCTGATTTCGTCCAGATCGACGAGGCTCGCCGCGTCGTCCAGCGCTTCGCGCAGCGCCATTTGCTGCATGAGAAATGCGGGCGGCATGGCGGTGTTGCGCTCGGCGTCGATGGGCGCGCCGTGCAGCTCGCACAGGTAGGCGGCGCGCTTGAGCGGGTTTTTCAGGCGCTGATACGCCTCGTTGATGCGCGCCGACCACTGCATGGCCACGCGCTGCGCGGCGGCACCTTGCGCGGCGAACTTGTCGGGGTGGACTTCGCGTTGCAGCGCTTTCCAGCGCGCGTCCAGTCGCGCCGCGTCTTGTGCAAAGCGCACGGGCAGATCAAACAGCTCGAAGTCGGTGGATTGCAGGTTCATGGGGGGGCACCTTGGCGGGTCAGCGGTGGTAGGCCTGTTCGCGCTCGGGCTGGTACACCACCTCGACGATGCGCACGCGCATCAGGCCGCCGCCGGGCTTGGGCCACTCGATCTCGTCGCCCTGCGCCAGGCCCAGCAAGGCGCTGCCTACTGGTGCCAGCACCGAGAGCTTGTCGCCCGAGGCGTCCACGTCCTTGGGGTAGACCAGCGTCAGCTTGAAGGACTCTTGCGAGTCCGACACCTGAAAGCGCACGGTGGAGTTCATGGTGACGACTTGCGGCGGCATGTCGCGCGGGTCCAGCACGTCGGCGCGCAGCAGCTCTTCTTCGAGCGCGTCGCGGCCCGGAAACTGCGCTGCCAGCTCGTCCAGCAAGGTGTGCAGGCGCTCGGCGTCGAGCGAGGACAGGGTGATTTTCGGTTTCATGTCAGTTATCCATAGCGCTGCGCACTACCCGCATGGCATGAAACGCCAGCGG
>JAUNTQ010000187.1 GCA_030538605.1 Pseudomonadota bacterium | reverse complement strand
GACGTGGCCGCGCTGGACTTGCGCGCGCTGGGCCGCTCGCACCGCTCGGCGC
Organism: Pseudomonadota bacterium; assembly: GCA_030538605.1. Lineage (GTDB taxonomy): Bacteria > Pseudomonadota > Gammaproteobacteria > Burkholderiales > Burkholderiaceae_C > Ottowia. The sequence continues at coordinate 3,276 of JAUNTQ010000187.1, read as the reverse complement.
TGGGCAAGGAGCTGCTGGGCCGCGCGTGCAGCGAGACGGCGCGCGTGCTGGGTCTGCCCGCCGACTACCGCGTGGGCATCGTGCCCGCGTCCGACACCGGCGCGGTGGAGATGGCCCTGTGGAGCCTGCTCGGCGCGCGCGGCGTGGACGTGCTGGCGTGGGAAACCTTTGGCCTGACCTGGGTGAACGACATCGTGGGCCAGCTCAAACTGCCCGACGTGCGCGTGTTCAAGGCACCCTATGGCGCACTGCCCGACCTAGCGCAGGTCGATTCGGCGCGCGACACCGTCTTCACCTGGAACGGCACCACCAGCGGCGTGCGCGTGCCCCACGCCGACTGGATCGCCGACGACCGCGCGGGCCTGACCATTTGCGACGCCACCAGCGCCGCCTTCAGCATGCCGCTGCCCTGGCACAAGCTGGACGTGACCACCTTCAGCTGGCAAAAAGCACTGGGCGGCGAAGGCGCGCACGGCATGCTGGTGCTGTCGCCACGCGCCGTGGTCCGGCTTGAAAGCTACACCCCGCCTTGGCCGCTGCCCAAGATTTTTCGCCTGACCAGCGGTGGCCAGTTGCTGGAAGGCATCTTCCACGGCGACACCATCAACACCCCCAGCATGCTGTGCGTGGCCGATTACCTGGACGCACTGGCCTGGGCCGAAGCGCAAGGCGGCGTGCCCGGCCTGATTGTGCGCAGCCAGGCCAGCCTGCGCCACATCGAGGACTTTGTGGCCACACATGGGTGGATCCACTTTCTGGCGCAAGACGCCGCCACCCGCTCATGCACCAGCGTGTGCCTGACGCTGGATTTGCCCGACGAGCAAGTGCGCGACATGGTGCGGCTGCTGGCCGCCGAAGGCGTGGCGCACGACATCGCCGCCTACAAGGACGCCCCCGCCGGCCTGCGCATCTGGTGCGGCGCCACGGTCGAGCCGGAGGATGTGGCGGCGTTGATGCCGTGGATCGAGTGGGCGCGAGGGCGGGTAATGGCCGCTTGACGCCCGCTACCGCGCCCCGAACGGATTCAGCAGCGGCACGCCAAACGATTTGAAGTCCGCCACGTTGCGCGTGACCACGGTGAGCCCATGCACGCGCGCGGTGGCGGCGATCATGGCGTCTTCATGCAGCGTGTCGGACTGGCGGTACATCAAGCGTGCCCATTCGCGAAAAATGCGGGCATCCATCGGCAGTACGTTGTAGGCAGCGGCCACCTGGTCGAGCCAGGCGGTGAGTTCGTCAGCCTTCTGCGCGTCCTGTTCGCGGGTGATTTCGATGCCTGCCTGAATCTCGCCAATCGTCACCGCGCTCAGGTGCAGGTCTTCCTCGTGTACCGATTGCAGCCACGCCAGCACCGCGCCATGCGGCTTGCGTCGGCGCAATTCGGAAACGACGTTGGTGTCCAGCAGATACATCAGTCCAACACTGGCGCGCGCCGCCGCCTTGCTCCACCACGCGCGGGCAAAGCCAAGTCTGTGCGCGCTTCGTCACAGAGCAGCAATTGTTTTAGGCCGGGGCGCGCCGCCTGGCTGAGGCGCCGCCACTCGGCCACGGGCACCAGCACGGCGGTTTCGGTGCCGCGCCGGGTCAACAGTTGCGGGCCTTCTGCCACGCATGCGTCCAGCAACTCACTGAAACGCGCCTTGGCGTCCTGCACGGGCCATGTCTGCATGTTGCGCCTCCATCTGACCAGTTAAATGACCTGTTGATTGTAGGCCGTGTGGCCTCTCACCCCATCAACTGCTGCATCGCCTCGCGGTACTTGGCCGCCGTCTGCGCGATGACTTCATCCGGCAGTTTGGGTGCGGGCGTGGTCTTGCCCCAGGGCTGACCATTGACCTGGGCCTGCTCCAGCCAGTCGCGCAGAAACTGCTTGTCGAAGCTGGGCGGGTTGCTTCCTTCCTGATAGCTGTCGGCAGGCCAATAGCGCGATGAATCAGGGGTGAGCACCTCGTCCATCAGCACCAGCGTGCCATCGCCGTCCAGGCCAAATTCGAACTTGGTGTCGGCAATGATGATGCCCTTCTGTAGCGCGATGGCGGCGGCGCGCTCGTAAAGCGCAATGCTCACGTCGCGAATGCGGGCGGCCAGTTCGGGGCCAATCATCTCCACCGTGCGCTCGAAGGTGATGTTCTCGTCGTGCTCGCCCACCGCCGCCTTGGCGGCTGGGGTGTAGATGGGCTGAGGCAGCTTGCTGGCGTTTTGCAGGCCCGCAGGCAGCGGTACGCCGCAGACGGACTGGCTGTCCTGATACTCCTTCCAGCCGCTGCCGGCCAGGTAGCCACGCACCACGGCTTCGACCGGAATGGGCGCGAGGCGCTTGACCAGCATGCTGCGCCCGGCCACTTGCGCCGCTTCGGCGGGTGCCACGGCGCTTTCGGGCGCGTCGCCGGTCAGGTGGTTGGGCACGATGTCTTTGAGCTGCTCGAACCACCACAGCGCCATTTGCGTCAGCAGCGCGCCTTTGCCGGGGATGGGGTCGTCCATCACCACGTCGAAGGCGCTGATGCGGTCGCTGGCGACCATGAGGATGCGCTCGGCCCCCACCGCGTAGTTGTCGCGCACCTTGCCGCGCGCAAGCAGGGGCAGGCTGGTGAGGGTGGAGGTGTGCAGGGCGGTAGCGGTCATGGATGGTCGTGAACAAAAAGAAGGCGTGAATCAACGGCGGCGAGGGCAACGAAGTCGCGGTCGTCGTGCAACAGGGGCAGGCCCGCTTCGATGGCGCTGGCGGCAATCAGGCAGTCGTGCGGGCTGCGCACGGTGTGGCCGCGCCAGCGGCAGCGCGCATACAGCATGGCGGCCTGGCGGTGCAGCTCGCGGCTGTCGTCGGGCTCCCAGGTGGGCAGGGCGTCCAGCTCGGCTTGCAGGCGGATGAAGTGGTGCGCATCGCGCGCGCCTTGCAGCAGCTCCTGGTACACCACATCGAGCATGACCACGGGCTGCTGGTGGCGCAGCATCTGCCGCAGGCGCTGGTGCGCGGGGCTGCCGGTGGCGCGAAACAACGCCACCCAGGCAGAGGTGTCGACGATGATCACCGGCGCGCTTTCGGGCGGGTGGTGCCAGACCCATACGTCGGCGTGGGCTCGGCCACGTGCATGGGCTCACTGCCCCAGTCGGGCACGGAATGGTTGAACAGCGCAGCAGGGTCGTAATCGTCGGCCAGCACGCCGCTGCCTTCCAGCGCGAGCAGGCCTGCGTAGTCGGGCTGGCGCACATAGGCACGCAAGGCGGCTTCGATGGCGGCCTTCTTGGTGCGCACGCCAGCACGCTTCATGGCCT
>JAUNTQ010000186.1 GCA_030538605.1 Pseudomonadota bacterium | reverse complement strand
GCACCCGCCCAAAAAGCCCCGGCCAAGAAAGCGGCCGCCGCCAGCAAGCGGCCCGCCACCAAGGCCATCACCGGCGCAGCCAAGCCCGCCGCCACGCTGGTGAAAGCCGTGCGCAAGGCCGTCGCCAAGAAGCCCGCCACCGGCGCAGGTCCCGACGTGGCTCCCGCCCGCCGCGGCAAGACGCAAGTGGGCGGCACCTCCACCGACAACGCGCAAGGTGCCGTGCCCACCAACATGCCCGCCGCCGCCCAGCGCCTCAACCCGCTGAAGGCCAAGCCGAGGAACAAGAACGAGCACGCCTCTACCCGCAGCCTCACCCGCGCGGCACAGGCCAAGCGCGACGCGCGTTAAGCTGCTAGCGCCGCACGGAACCAGAGCACTTCAGGGTGCTCTGGTTTTTTTTCGTGTGTTGTTTGAGGGCAGCCGAACAACCTCATGCCAAGGACGCAAAGGATTCGCGAAGGACGCAAAAAAGACAGATTTTTGTAGGCTGGGTAGAGCCGAAGGCGAAACCCAGCAACCCGGCTCGGGAAAACGCTGGGTTTCGCCTTCGGCTCTACCCAGCCTACGGGGCTTGCCTCATGCCAAGGACGCGAAAAGGAAAGCCATATAAAGTGAGCTGCTTGCGTATGTTATATAAAGTTTTTGTATATAAAGGTATTTGAAAATGCTATATAACGTACGCAAGCAGCTCCTTTTTTATCTGAATGTGGCGAGTGGTGTTCGTCCGCTCTTCTACAATGATGAACATGAATAAACGCTTGCCGCCAAAGCGCGCCAAGCTACTGTTTTTGGTGCCATTCCCTCGGTAAACAAGACATGAACACACCCTCCGTCAGCTCCCCCGCGCCGGGCGATGCGCCCGTGCTGCATCGGCGCGATGCGCGTGGCGTGCATTGGCTCACGCTCAACCAGCCCAAGGCTTTCAACGTACTCGGCGAGGCGGTGCTGGGCAGCTTGCAGCAGCACCTGGCCCGCATCGCGGCGGACGAGGGTGCGCGGGCGCTGGTCATTGCCGCGGAGGGCAAGGCGTTTTGCGCCGGGCACGACTTGAAGCAGATGCGCGCCCATCCGCAGCTGGCTTACTACCAGCAGCTGTTTGCCCAATGCACCCGCGTGATGCTTGCCATCCGGCAGCTGCCCGTGCCCGTGCTGGCGCGCGTGCAGGGGCTGGCCACGGCGGCGGGCTGCCAGCTGGTGGCGCAGTGCGATCTGGCGGTGGCGGCTGACACGGCGCGCTTTGGCGTCAACGGCATCGACGTGGGCCTGTTCTGCGCCACGCCCAGCGTGCCGCTGTCGCGCAACATGCCGGCCAAGCAGGCGATGGAGATGCTGATGACCGGCGGCTTCATCACCGCGCAGGAGGCGCTGGCGCGTGGCCTCATCAACCGCGTGGCCGCGCCCGACGCGCTGGACGACGCGCTTGAGGCCTTGCTCGCGCCCATCCTCGCCAGGCCGCGCGAGGCGCTGGCCCTGGGCAAGCAGATGTTCTACGCCCAGCGCGAGCTGGGGCTGGAAGCCGCCTACCAGCTCGCGGGCCAGACCATGGCCTGCAACATGGTGCTGGACGTGGCGCAAGAAGGCGTGCAAGCCTTCATCGACAAGCGGGAGCCTGCATGGCGAGCGGCAAGCTGACCCCCGGCGCGCTCTACATCGACAACTGGCACGACTGGCTGGCCGCGGTGACGCAGCCAGCCACCGTGGTGGACGTGCTCACCATCGCGCTGTGTGCGCTGCTGGCGCTGGGCGTGGCGCGCGCGCTGGCGCGCAAGAGGCCAGTCGCGGCCACCCCCACCGACGACGGCGCGCAAGCCGCCGAGGCGCTGGCGGGCCGCGCGCGTCCCTCGGTGCTGCTGGGCGAGCGCGGCTACGACGGCGTGCTGTTTCCGCTCTTGTGGCTGGTGCTGGTGGTCATCAGCCGCTACATCCTGCTGTATTGGCAAAACACGCCGCTGCTGCGCGTGACCATTCCGGTGCTGATGGCGCTGGTGCTCATCCGCACCGGGGCCAAGGTGCTGCGCGCGGCGTTTCCGGGGCAGCCCGTGGTGCGCACGCTGGAGCGCTCCATCTCCTGGATGGCGTGGGTGGCGCTGGCGCTGTGGGTCAGCGGCGTGCTGCCTGCCGTGCTTGAGTTTCTGGATACGCTCACCTGGAAAGTGGGCGGCACGCAGATGTCCATGCTGACGCTGCTGGAGGGCATGCTCACCGCCGGGGCGCTGGTGCTGCTGGCCATGTGGGCGTCGTCGGCGGTCGAGGTGCGGCTGCTGCAATCGGCCACGGGCACCTCGCTGTCGGTGCGCAAGGCCATTGCCAACGTCACGCGCGCGTTCATGCTCTTCGTGGGCCTGCTGGTGGGCCTGTCGGCGGTGGGCATCGACCTGACGGCGCTGTCCGTCTTCAGCGGTGCGGTGGGCGTGGGCATCGGCTTCGGCCTGCAAAAGCTCACGGCCAACTATGTCTCGGGCTTCGTCGTGCTGGCCGAGCGCAGCCTGCGCATTGGCGACGTGGTGCGCGTGGGCGGCTTCGAAGGGCGCATCAGCGACATCCGCGCGCGCTACACCATCATCCGCTCGGCGGGCGGCATCGAGGCCATGGTGCCCAACGAAACCATGATGACCAGCACGGTGGAAAACCTCACCCTCACCGAGCGGCGCGTCTCCAGCAGCACCACCATTTCGGTCGGCTACGACAGCGACGCGGAACTGGTGCGCCGCCTGCTCATCGAGTCGGCCCTGGAGTGCCCCCGCGTGCTGCGCGAACCCGTGCCCTCGGCGCTGCTCACCGGCTTTGGCGCCGACGGGCTCGACTTTTCGCTGACTTACTGGATAGGCGACCCCGAAAACGGCCTGGGCAGCCCGCGCTCGCAGATCAACATCGCCGTGCTCGAAAAAATGCGCGCCCACGGCATCGACATCCCCTACCCGCAGCGCGTGGTGCACACCGTGCCTGCGCCAGCCGCCGCGCCGCTTGTCGCCCCCGCTACAAACGCTGGTCAAGGCGAGTGAACGCGCTTCTATAATGAAAAAGCACGATCGTTCTATTCGTGTGCCCGCCTGAACGTGTGGTGGCCGCGCCTAGAATGACTCTCGATCATTCATCCGGCGGGCGCTGACAGCGCCCGCCGATTCACGTCAACCAGAAATAACCCAGGAGATACCCTGCATGAAAGCACTCGTCGCCGTCAAACGCGTGGTGGACTTCAACGTCAAGGTCCGCGTCAAGAGCGACCAGACCGGCGTGGACATCGCCAACGTCAAGATGAGCATGAACCCCTTTGACGAGATCGCGGTGGAAGAAGCCGTGCGCCTGAAAGAAAAAGGCGTCGTCACCGAAGTCATCGCCGTCTCCTGTGGTGATGCCAAGGCCCAGGAAACCCTGCGCACCGCCATGGCCATCGGCGCCGACCGCGGCATCCTGGTGG
>JAUNTQ010000185.1 GCA_030538605.1 Pseudomonadota bacterium | reverse complement strand
TGCCACGCTGGGGCTGGCGCAGTTTTCGCACGAGACCACGCCCGCGCTGGCGCAGCTGTTTTTCAGCACGCTGGTGTTCTTCGGGCTGGCGGCGCTGCGCTTCAAGGCGGTGGCGGCTTCGGCGGCGCTGCTGATCGGGCTGCCGGGGCTGACGCTGACGGGCGCGCCCGCCACGCCGCTGATTTACGGCGGCATCGTGTGCGTGGCCGCGCTGGTGCCGGGCATGACCGATTTGCAGCCACGCCAGCGCCAGTTGGCGCTGGCGGTGCTGACCGCCGCCATGGCGGTGTGCCTGGCGCTGGTGCTGGCGCTGGACCTGATGCGCTGGCAAGTGGCACCCGCGCGCCTGGGCTGGGGCGAGTGGCGCTCGCTGGGGCGGCTGTTTTTATGGTTCACCTGGCCGGTGTGGCCGCTGGTGCTGTGGACGCTGTGGCGCTGGCGGCGCCAGTTGCTCAGCCTGCGCATGCACCGGCACCTGGGGCTGCCGCTCTTGATTGGCAGCGTGCCGCTGCTCACCACCATCGTCACGCGCGTGGGCGACCGCGGCCTGTTGCTGGCGCTGCCCGCGCTGGCAGCGCTGGCGGCGTTCGCGCTGCCGACCTTCAAGCGCGGCATGGCGGCGCTGATCGACTGGTTCACGCTGCTGTTTTTCACCGGCTGCGCCATCGGCATCTGGCTCATCTGGGTGGCCATGGAAACGGGCGTGCCGGCCAAGCCCGCGGCCAACGTGGCGCGGCTGGCGCCGGACTTCGAGCCGGTGTTCCAGTGGCCGGCCTTCGTGCTGGCGCTGCTGGGGACGCTGGCCTGGGTGGCGCTGGTGCGCTGGCGCACCGGGCGGCACCGCACCGCGCTGTGGAAAAGCCTGGTGCTGCCCGCCGCAGGGGCCACGCTGTGCTGGCTGCTGCTGATGACGCTGTGGCTGCCCGCGCTGAACCACGGGCGCAGCCTGGCGCCGCAAATGCAGGAGGTGCGCCGCGTGATCGGCGACACGGCCTGCGTGCAGGTGCACGGGCTGAGTTCGGCACAGGTAGCGGCGGTGCTGTACCACGGCGGATGGCAGCCGGTGCCTGCGCGCGGGCCGGCCCACTGCGCCTGGCTGCTGACCGACCAGGACGCACTGCCCAGCCTGCCCGCCACGGTGCCCATGGCGCAATGGCGCGAGGCGGCCCGCGTGACGCGCCTGCGGGGCGACAGCGAGACGTTGGTGGTTTATCGGCGTGTGATTCAATAAAAAGGTAGCTGCTTGCGTACGGTTTAAAAAGATTTCATATAGTTTTATATCTAAAATCGTTTTAAACCGTACGCAAACAGCTACTATTTATAGCCAATCTCACACATAAACCAACAAACGTTCGGGCTGCCTGCTCCTTCCCCCGCGGGGCCTGTGCGTGCACACCTCTTTGCAGGCTGGGTAGAGCGAAAGCGAAACCCGGCAACCCGGCTCGCAAGAACGCTGGGTTTCGCCTTCGGCTCTACCCAGCCTACAAGGTGGTCGCTTGTTCAGGCGCGCCGTTTTCGGCGTCACTCATCCACCGACACACGCAGCCGGTGCGCGGGAAACACCAGCGAAAAGCATGAGCCTTTGCCCAGCGTGCTGCTGATTTGCAGCTCGCCGCCGTGGCGCTGGGCGACGTGCTTGGCGATGGCCAGGCCCAGGCCCGTGCCACCCGATTCGCGCGAGCGGCTGCGATCGACACGGTAAAAGCGCTCGCCCAGGCGCGGCACGTGCTCGGGCGCGATGCCGGGGCCGGTGTCGATGACCGACAGGCGCGCGCGGCCATCGGGCAGGCGTTCCCAGCGCGCCTCGATGCGCCCGCCTGCCGGGGTGTAGCGCACGGCGTTGTTGATGAGGTTGGAGACGGCGCTGCGCACTTCGCTCACCGAGCCGGCCAGCGCCATCACGGGCAGCGGCGCAAAGACGAGCTGCTGCGGCTTTTCAGGCGGGTGCAGCAGACCGGACAGGCCGCTGGCCTCGGCCTCGCACTGCGACCAGAGCGTGGCCAGGTCGATCGCGTCGCCGGGGTTGGGCGGCGGGCTGCCTTCCAGCCGCGAGAGCGTGAGCAGGTCGTTGACCAGCGTCTGCATGCGCGAGGCCTGCGCGGCCATCAGATCGAGGTAGCTGGCGCGCTCGCTGTCCGTGAGGGGCAGGCTTTGCATGGTCTCGACGAAGCCGGCGAGCACGGTGAGCGGGGTGCGGATTTCGTGCGACACGTTGGCCACGAAGTCGCGCCGCATGGCGTCGGCCTGCGCCAGCGCGGTGATGTCGCGCGAGAGCATGAGCTTGTGCCCCGCGCCGTAGGGGTGCAGCTGCACCGAGAGCTTGACGGGGTGGCCGGGCGAATCGCCCCGGCCCGAGAGCTTGACGTCGCGCTCGAAGCGGCGCGCGGCGTAATAGGCGGTAAACGCCGGCTCGCGCACCAGGTTGCCCACGTGCTGGAGCACGTCGCGCTGCGGGTCCATGCCGAAGTGCTGCGCGGCGATGTGGTTGCACCACTCGATGCGCCCTTCGGGGTCGAGCAGCACCACGCCGTTGGGCGAGGCCTGTATGGCGGCCAGAAAGTCCTGCAGGCGCTGGGCGCTTTCGCGCGCGTGGCGCTGCTCGGTGCGCAGCGCGCGCGTGGTGCGGTAGGCCGCTTCGCCCCACGGCCCGTGCAGGCGCGGCGTGCTGGCGGTATCGGGCTCGCGCAGCCAGGCAAGCATGCGCTGCGCGCGCCAGGCGTCCAGCGCCAGCGCGGCCACACCGCCCAACAAAACGCCCAGCGCTGCGCCCGGCCAGCCCAGCCACCACCAGCCCAGCCAGCCCAGCGTCAGCTGGAAGACAACGAAGATTGAAAAACGTAGCAGCATGGTGAGAGCTTGGGGGCCATGGCATCCAAGGCACCGGCAAAGACAAGGCGCTGACGATAGCCAAGCACGCTGCGCTTGAAAAGCCCTTGCTCGTCATGCCCATTCAGCATGAAGCGCCAGGCCGGGTGTCACCCCCAGGCCTGGCGGCCCCATCAGCCCTGGGCAGCGGCTTGCGCGCTTTGCAGTTGGGCCAGGGGCTGGGCGGTGAGGCGGTAGCCCGCGCCGCGCACGGTCTCGATCAGCACGCCGGCGGCCCCCAGCGCCTCGCGCAGGCGCTTGACGTGCACGTCCACCGTGCGTTCCTCGATGAAGACGTGGTCGCCCCACACCTTGTCGAGCAGCTGGCCGCGGCTGTGTACGCGCTCGGCATTTTTCATGAAGTAGTGCAGCAGCTTGAACTCGGTCGGCCCCATCTTGAGCTGCTGGCCGTCGTAGGACACGCGGTGCGTGGACGCATCGAGCAGCAGCGCGCCGATGGCGACCGAGCCGCCCACCTGCTCGGGCGCGCGGCGGCGCAGCACGGCGCGGATGCGCGCGAGCATTTCCTTGGTGGAAAAGGGCTTGGTGATGTAGTCGTCGGCACCGGCGTCGA
>JAUNTQ010000184.1 GCA_030538605.1 Pseudomonadota bacterium | reverse complement strand
CTCATCTCGCCGCCCAGGGGCGAGTCGACTTCTTTCATGCGCGCCTTGACGAGCGAGTGGCCCGTCTTGTGCATCAGCGGCACGCCGCCTGCGGCGGCAATGGCGGGCGCCAGGCGCTGCGAGCATTTGACGTCGTAGACGATGGTGCCGCCGGGCACGCGCGTGAGCACGTCTTGCGCGAACAGCACCATTTGCCGGTCGGGGAAGATGTTTTGCCCGTCCTTGGTGACGATGCCCAGCCGGTCGCCGTCGCCGTCGAAGGCCAGGCCCAGCTCGGCGTCGGTGGTTTGCAGGGCGTGGATCACGTCGCGCAGGTTGTCGGGCTTGGACGGGTCGGGGTGGTGGTTGGGAAAGTGGCCATCGACTTCGCTGAACAGCTCGATCACCTCGCAGCCGATGGCGCGGAAGATGCCGGGGGCGGATGCGCCCGCCACGCCGTTGCCGCAGTCCACCACCACTTTCATGGGCCGCGCCAGTTGAATGTCGCCCACGATGCGCTCGCGGTAGGCGGGCAGCACGTCGTGCGTGCGCAGGCCGCCGCCGCTCTGCTTTTGCCAGCCCTCGGTCTCGATCAGGCGGCGCAGCGCCTGGATGTCTTCGCCATGAATCGCGCGGCCAGCCAGCACCATCTTGAAGCCGTTGTCGTCACGCGGGTTGTGGCTGCCCGTCACCTGAATGCCACTTGCGCACAGGCTGTGCGCGGCAAAGTACAGCATGGGCGTGGTGGCCAGGCCAATGTCGATCACCTGCACCCCTGCGGCCACCAGCCCGCGCATCAGCGCCGCCGCCAGCGCCGGGCCAGACAGGCGCCCGTCGCGCCCCACGGCCACCACCTTCTCGCCCAAAGCCAGCGCCTGCGTGCCAAAAGCCAGGCCCACCGCTTCGGCCACGCCCTCGTTGATCGTGACCGGCGTGGTGCCGCGAATGTCGTAGGCCTTGAAGATGCTGGGTGTGATTTGCATGGGGCGCGATTGTAGGGATCACCCGCCAGCTAAAAACTCAAAACAGCCGGACGCAGAGGACGCAGAAGTTACGCAGAGGACGCAAAAGAACAGCCAAAAAAAATGGGGTATTCCTTTTGCGTCCTCTGCGAATCCTTTGCGTCCTTGGCATGAGGCTGTTCGGCTGTTCGGCCTTTCCAGCACCATGTCCGAAAACGGCCAGCATTCTGGCCCGCGCGGCCTATCATGGCCGCCATGCCTTCACTCGACCCCGACGCCTGCTACCGCGCGCTGCAAACGCACGACGCGCGCTTTGACGGCGCTTTTTTCACCGGCGTGACCTCCACCGGCATCTACTGCCGCCCGGTGTGCCGCGTGAAAACGCCCCGGCGCGAGAACTGCCGCTTTTTCCCCCACGCCGCGCAGGCCGAAGCCGCCGGTTTTCGCCCCTGCCTGCGCTGCCGCCCCGAGCTGGCACCCGGCGCGCTCACCTGGTCGGCCACAGACGCCGCGCCGCTGCTGGTGCAGCACGCGCTGCGCCTGCTGCAAGCGTCAGCATCAGACGCCAGCGATGCCAGCGCGCCGCGCATCGCCGCCCTGGCCGCGCGCCTGGGCGTGAGCGAGCGCCACCTGCGCCGCGTGTTCGAGGCCGAGCTGGGCGTCTCGCCCCTGGCCTGGCTGCAAACGCAGCGTCTGCTGCTGGCCAAGCAGCTGCTGGCCGACACCGCCCTGCCCGTGGCGCAGGTGGCGCTGGCCGCGGGCTTTGCCAGCGTGCGCGCTTTCAACGCCGCCTTTGCCGCGCACTACGGCCTCAAACCCACGCAACTGCGCCGCGCGGGCCACACCGACGCCGCGCCCGCCCACACCCCTGCCGATAACGCGCTGTGCCTGCACCTGAGCTGGCGGCCCCCCTACGACGTGGATGCACTGCTCGCCTTTTTTGCCGCGCGGCAAATCGACGGCGTGGAATCCGTCAACCCCGCCACCCGCACCCTGTCGCGCAGCCTGCAACTCCCATCAAGCGACGCCACACACCCGCCCCTCACCGGCTGGTTGGCCTGCACCTTCGACGAAGCGCGCCACCGCGTGCGCCTGCGCGTGGCCCCTGCGCTGGCGGCGGCGCTGCCGCAGGTGCTGGCGCGCGTGCGCGCCTGGCTGGATCTGGACGCCGACCCCGCCGCCATCCACGCCGTGCTGGGTGCCGATTTTCCGCACGGCGCGGGCCTGCGCGTGCCCGGCACGCTGTGCGGCTTCGAGCTGGCCGTGCGCGCGGTGCTGGGCCAGCAAGTCACCGTGGCCGCCGCGCGCACGCTCACCACCCGGCTGGCCGCGGCGCTGGGCAAGCGCGCCGACACGCCCATCGACGGCGTGCACCTGCACTTTCCCACCCCCGCCGCACTGGCCGCCGCCAGTGGCGAGCAGCTGGGCCAGTTGGGCATCACCCGCCAGCGCCAGGCCGCCGTGCAGGCGCTGGCGCGCGCCGTGGCCGCAGGCCAGCTGGCGCTGCACCCCGGTGCCGACGTGCCCGCCACCGTGGCCGCGCTGCAAGCCCTGCCCGGCATCGGCGAATGGACGGCCCAGTACATCGCCCTGCGCGCGCTGCGCTGGCCCGACGCCCTGCCCGCCGGCGACGTGGCGCTGCACCGCGCGTTGGGTTTGCACCCGCCTCACGCGGCCAAGCAGGCCGAAGCCGCCTGCGCCCACTGGCGACCGTGGCGCGGCTACGGGCTGATAAGGGCATGGCATGCCCTGCCGCCTGCGCCACAACCCAGTGCCTGACCGGCCTGTACACCGTCATGACCCAAAAAGAAAGCGGTTTCAACCCGCGCAAGCGCCTTGCAGAAGCGGCGGCCGCCGCAAACGCGCGTGGCCTTCGCGGCAGCCGCCGCTCCTGCAGACGTCTGCTGGTCCGCACCAGTCCTGATCGCTCAAAAAACCCCGTCATTCCCGCGCAGGCGGGAATCCAGCGTTTGCAGCAGTGCGGCGGCTGGATTCCCGCCTGCGCGGGAATGACGGCGGTTTCCACCGCAATACCCTTCCTTCGCTACCCAGGAGCCCCCGCATGACCCCGCTTGTCATCACCGCCCACACCGTGCTGCCCACGCCCTTGGGCGATTTGCGGCTGGCCACCACCGCGCACGGCCTGGCTGGCGCGTGGTTCGTGCAGGACCAGCGCGACGCGCCCGACGCCACTGCCTGGCCCGTGCCTGCCGATGCCGGCAGCCACCCCACGCTGGCCGCCGCCGCGCAGCAGCTGACGGCCTATTTCAACGGCCAGCGCAGCGTGTTCGACCTGCCGCTGGACCTCTCTGCCGGCACCGCATTTCAACAAGCCGTGTGGCAGGCGCTGTGCAGCATTGCGACGGGGCAATCGCAAAGCTATGGCGACGTGGCCACGCGCATTGGCCGCCCCCGCGCCGTGCGCGCCGTGGGTGCGGCGGTGGGGGCCAACCCCTTGAGCATCATCGTGCCCTGCCACCGCGTGCTGGGCGCCAGCGGCGCACTCACCGGCTACGCAGGCGGCCTGGCGCGCAAGGTGGCGCTGCTGCGGCTGGAAGGCTA
>JAUNTQ010000183.1 GCA_030538605.1 Pseudomonadota bacterium | reverse complement strand
AAGGGGACATTTCTATTTGGGGGAAAAGGGGACATTTCTATTTTGGGTTGACACAGCGCCTCTTTGGCCACCGGGGGTACGGGATTGACTTTGGTCAAGCCGTGGCAATACTTGCACCGTTTTCAACAACCTCTCGGAGGAAATACACATGGGAATGATGCAAGAGTTCAAGGAGTTTGCCGTCAAGGGCAATGCGATGGATCTGGCCGTGGGCGTGATCATCGGCGGGGCGTTCGGCAAGATCGTGGATTCGATCGTGAACGATCTGGTCATGCCGATCATCGGGCGGCTGTTTGGCGGGCTGGATTTTTCCAGCTACTACCTGCCGCTGTCGGGCCAGGCGACGGGGCTGGCGCTGGAGGAGGCGCGCAAGCTGGGGGCGGTGTTTGCCTATGGCAACTTCATCACCATCCTGGTGAACTTCATCTTGCTGGCTTTCGTGATTTTCATGCTGGTCAAGCAGCTCAACCGCCTGAAGCGCGAAGCGCCGCCAGAGCCTGAGGCCACGCCGGAAGAAGTGCAGCTTCTGCGCGAAATTCGCGATAGCTTGAAGCGCTCATGAAGCCAAGCGCTTAGGCTACATAAACCAAAGCAAATCAACGCCCGTTCGCCTGTGTGCGACGGGCGTTTTTTCATGGCGCGAGCGCGCGCGCCATGCGCACGGCAGCGATCAGGCTGGCGGCGCTGGCGCGGCTCGTGCCGGCGATGTCGAAGGCGGTGCCGTGGTCGGGGCTGGTGCGCACCAGCGGCAGGCCCAGGGTGACGTTCACGCCCTGCTCCACGCCGAGGTATTTGACGGGGATGAGGCCCTGGTCGTGGTACATCGCGACCACCAGATCGAACTCGGCAAAACCGCGCGCGCGCATGAACACGGTGTCGGGCGCGAAGGGGCCGTGCGCGTCGATGCCTTCGGCGCGCGCGTGGGCGATGGCGGGGGCGATGGTGTCGATCTCCTCGCGGCCGAAAAGCCCGCCTTCGCCCGCGTGCGGGTTCAGGCCCGCGACGGCGATGCGGGGCGGCTTTTGTAGCGCGGCGCCAACGCTTTGATGGGCCACGCGCAGGGTTTGCAGAATGTTGCGTGTGCTTACCTTGTCGAGCGCTTCGCGCAGCGAGCAGTGGATGCTGACGAGCACGGTGCGCAGTTCGTCGTTGGCCAGCATCATGCGCACGGGCACGTCGGCCACGGGCAGGCCCAGGTGTTCGGCGGCCACGGCTTGCAGCAGCTCGGTGTGGCCGGGGTAGCGCGCATACGGCTCGCCCGCGGCGGCCAGCGCTTCCTTGTGCAAAGGCGCGGTGACCAGGCCCGCCACTTCGCCGCGCAGCGCGGCGCGGGCCGCCCAGAAGACGGCATCGCCCGCCAGCTGGCCGCCCAGCGCACTCACCTGCCCCAGCGCCACGGGTGCCGCGTGCGCCACGGCCTGCAACACCGGCACGCAACGCGGCGGGGCGTGCGCAGCGTCAGCCGGCGTGTCGATGTGCGCCACGGGCAGGCTGACGCCGCTTGCGCCTTGCACCAGCTCGGTCGCGCGGCGCAGCGTGCCGACATCGCCCGCCACGAAGCAGCCGCGCAGGACATCGGGCGCGTCGCGAAAAGCCTTGGCGATGATTTCCGGCCCGATGCCCGCCGGATCGCCCATGGTGATGGCCAGTGGTGTTGGCATGTCTGGATGGTTACCTATAAAACAATAGCTTCTTGCGTACCTTATCAAGCAATTTCAGATAGTTTTCATATCGAATTTGTTTAATAACGTACGCAAGCAGCTCCTCATATAAAAATGGTTGCTTTTGCGTCCTTCGCGAAATCTTTGCGTCCTCTGCGTTCGGCTGTTCGGCTGCTTTCACGCCCAACGCCCAACGCCCCCTCAAGCCGGATTGTCGATGTCGATGAACTGGTGCGCGATGCCCAGTTGCGCGGCCACATGCGCGGCGAAAGCCGGTGCGCCGTAGCGCTCGGTGGCGTGGTGGCCGCAGGCGTAGAAGACCACGCCGCATTCGCGCGCCAGGTGCGCCTGGGGTTCGGAGATTTCGCCGGTGATGAAGGCTTGTGCGCCAGCGGCGATGGCGGCTTCAAAGTAGCCTTGCGCGCCGCCGCTGCACCAGGCGATGGTTTCAATGGGCGCAGTGGCCTGCCCCACTGTGAGCACGGGGCGATGCAGCACATGCTCCAGCTGCCAAGCGAGCACGTCGGCGTCGGCAAAGGCTTCGCCGCCCGTGCGCTGGCCGATGAAGCCCAGGTCTTGCTCGCCAAAGCGACCCGTGGTGTGCAAGCCCAGGCGCGCGGCCAGTTGCGCGTTGTTGCCCAGCGTGGGATGCGCGTCCAGCGGCAGGTGGTAGGCCAGCAGGTTGATGTCGTGCGCCAGCAGCAGCTTGAGGCGCTCTTTCATCCAGCCGGTGACGGTGCCGCTTTGCCCGCGCCAGAACAGGCCGTGGTGCACGAAGAGGGCATCGGCCTGCGCGTCGATGGCCGCCTCGATCAGCGCGCGGCTGGCGGTGACGCCGCTGACGAGTTTGGTGATGCGCGGCTTGCCTTCGACTTGCAGGCCGTTGGGGCCGTAGTCCTTGAAGCGCTCGGCTTGCAGCTCGGCGTTGCAGGCGGCGAGCAGCGCGGTGCGGGTGCAGCCGGGTGGGGGCGTGCCGGTGGCGATGGGGTTCATGCGGCGGATTGTGCAGGCAAGCGCGCGCGGGGCCGCGCGATGCAATGGCGTGCTGCCGCTGCGCGCGGCCTACAATTTCCGGCCCTCTTTCCTCTTGCTGCGGACGCCCCCTCATGAAACGCCTCTGGCTCGTTTTTGCCCAAGCTGTCACCGTGTTGCTGGCGGTGTTTTTCGTGGTGTCCACGCTCAAGCCGCACTGGGTGCGGCCAGCGCTGGAGGGCGTGCCGGGCAGCACGGGGACGGTCTCGATCTTGCAGGCGCCGCCCGCGCCGGTGGGCACGCTGGCACCGGGCAGCCTGAGTGCGGCGGTACGCACGGCGGCGCCGGCGGTGGTGAGCATCAACACGAGCACCAACGCGCGCCACCCGCTGGGCAATGACCCGTGGTTCCGCTTCTTTTTTGGTGACCGGGGCGACATGCAGCAGCAGCAAAGCGGGCTGGGCTCGGGCGTGATCATGAGCGGCGAGGGCTACATCCTGACCAACAACCACGTGGTGCAGGGCGCGGACGCGATCGAGGTGGTGTTGCAAGACGCGCGCAGCGCGCAGGCCGAGGTGATCGGCACCGATCCGGAGAGCGATCTGGCGGTGCTGAAGGTCAACCTGGACAAGCTGCCGGTGATCACGCTGGGCAATTCCGACGCATTGCAGGTGGGCGATCAGGTGCTGGCCATTGGCAACCCGTTTGGCGTGGGGCAGACGGTGACCAGCGGCATCGTGAGCGCGCTGGGGCGCAATCAACTGGGCATCAACACGTTCGAGAACTTCATCCAGACCGATGCGGCCATCAACCCCGGCAATTCGGGCGGGGCGCTGACGGACGTGAACGGGCACCTGATGGGCATCAACACGGCGATTTATTCGCGCTCGGGCGGCAGCATGGGCATTGGCTTTGCCATTCCGGTGAGCACGGCCAAGCAGGTGATGGAGAGCATCGT
>JAUNTQ010000043.1 GCA_030538605.1 Pseudomonadota bacterium | reverse complement strand
CAGGCGCTCGTCCACGCCCGATTCGGCCATGACGATGCGGCGCTCGACCTCGGGCGCGGGGTAGTCGAACACCAGCGCCACGAAGCGCTGGCGCGTGCTGGGTTTGAGGTTTTTCAGCAGGTTCTGGTAGCCAGGGTTGTAGGAGACGACCAGCATGAATTCGGGCGGGGCGTTGAGCAGCTCGCCCGTGCGCTCGATGGGCAGCTGGCGCCGGTCATCGGCCAGCGGGTGCAGCACCACGGTGGTGTCCTTGCGCGCCTCGACCACTTCGTCCAGGTAGCAGATCGCGCCCGTGCGCACGGCGCGCGCCAGCGGGCCGTCGTTCCACACCGTGTTGCCGTCGCCAATCAAGAAGCGCCCCACCAGATCGGCCGCCGTCAGGTCGTCGTGGCAGCTCACGGTGATGAGCGGGCGCTGCAAGCGCGCGGCCATGTGCTCGACAAAGCGCGTCTTGCCGCAGCCGGTGGGGCCCTTGAGCAGCGCGGGCAGTTTTTGCTGATAAGCGTGCTCGAACAGGCGGCATTCATCGGCCTGCTCGGCATAAAAAGGAATGGCGGGAGTGCCAGGGGGATCAGTGCGGTACATGGGCATGGATACGCCGTAAAAACAGCCTCATGCCAAGGACGCAAGGATTACGCAGAGGACGCAAAAGGAACAGCCAAAAATTTTGGTATCTCTTTTGCGTCCTCTGCGAATCCTTTGCGTCCGGCTGTTCGGCTCTTAGCGGGTTCAGATCAATCGTGCTTCAGCCGACGCTGCGCCGGGCTGGGCATCAGGCCGCCGCGGCGGGGCGAGCCCAGCACTTCCTCGGCCGGCTTGCCGCCGATGAAGAAGCTCCACAGGTACATGACCAGGCCGACCAGGAACATCACCCCGCCGCCCAGGCGCATCCAGTAGAAGAACATCATCTGCTCTTGCGCGGCCATGAAGGACATGGCACCGCTCTCGGGCATGCGCTGCAGCCACACCTGCAGGATGCCCGCGCCGGTCATGGCCAGCACCATGATGCCCATGCCGATGCTCATGACCCAGAACGACCACATCTCCACCGCCTGCGCTTGATGGCTGTTGGCCACGCGCCCGCGCAGCGTGGGCATGGCGTAGCTGATGATGGCGATCACCACCAGCACATACGCGCCATAGAACGCTAGGTGCCCGTGCGACGCCGTCAGCTGCGAGCCGTGCGTGTAGTAGTTGACCCAACTCAGCGTGTGCAGGAAGCCCCACACGCCCGCGCCCAGAAAGCCCAGCACAGCGCAGCCCACGGCCCACAGCACGGCGGCCTGGTTGGCGTGGTCGCGCCGGCGGCGCTGCACCATGCGGAAGGCGAACATGGTCAGCAAAAAGAACGGAATCGGCTCCAGCGACGAGAAGACGTTGCCCACCAGGTGCCAGTAGCCCGGCAGCCCGATGAAGTAGTAGTGGTGCGCCGTGCCCAGAATGCCGGTGAACAGCGCGAAGGCGATGATCACGTAGATCCATTTGTCCACCACCTCGCGGTCAACCCCCGTGGTCTTGATGAGCACATAGGCCAGGATCGACGCCAGGATCAGCTCCCACACGCCTTCCACCCACAGGTGCACCACCCACCACCAGTACATCTTGTCGCGCACCAGGTTGTGCGGGTTGACGAAGGCGAACAGGAACAGCAGCGCCAGCCCCCACAGGCCCAGCAGCAGCACGGTGGTGATGGTGGTCTTGCGGCCTTTGAGGTAGGTCATGCTGACGTTGAACAGCAGCGCCAGCGCCACGATGACGATGCCCAACTTGGTCGGCAGGGGCTGCTCGAGAAACTCGCGCCCCATCGTGGCCAGCAGGTTGTTGCCGGTCATCTCGGCCAGCTTGGCGTAGGGCACCAGCAGATAGCCCAGCACCGTGAGCGCGCCGGCCACCAGAAAGATCCAGAACATCACCATCGCCAGCCGGGGGCTGTACAGCTCGGTCTCGGCCTCCTCAGGCACCATGTAATAGGCCGCGCCCATGAAGCCCATCAGCAGCCACACGATGAGCAAGTTGGTGTGCACCATGCGCGCCACGTTGAACGGAATGGCCGGGAACAGGAAGTCGCCGTAGATGTACTGAATGCCCATGACCAGACCGAACACGATCTGGCCCACGAACAAGGCAATGGCCGCAATGAAATACGGCTTGGCCACCGCCTGCGATTGGTATTTGAGTAGGGGGTTTTTCTGCATGATGGGTGCTCCGGGCGATCAGCCTTCGATGTTGGGCGGCCACTTTTCAGTGTTGATGCCGTTGGACCACTTCAGGAACTCGACCAGATCGTCAAGCTGCTCGTCGGTCAGGTTGAACTGCGGCATCTGGCGGCGACCGGGCGCGCCGGTGGGCTGCGCCTTCATCCACGCCTTGATGAACAGGCCGCCCGACGCATCGCCGCCGCGCCGCTGCCAGACGTTGCCCAGCTCGGGCGCAAAGTAGGCGCCTTCGCCCAGCAGCGTGTGGCAGCCGATGCAGTTGTTCTGCTCCCACACCGCCTTGCCGCGCACCACGGCTTCGGTCATGGCCGCCTGGTTGGACCGCTCGGGGATCACGCGCTCGGTGTGAAACACCAGGCCCAGAAAAACCAGAATGAAAAACAAGGAGCCGCCGTAGAAGATGTTGCGCGCCATCTCCTTGGTGAATCCGCTGGTGGCTTTGCTCATGGGTGCTGCCCTCGCTCTCGTGGTGATGATCCGCGTAGCGTAGGAAGCGCCCCGAACGGCGTCCTTGAAGCAAGTCAAGAATGTCTGACCAGAATAGTCGGACATTGGCCTGATCAGAATCTCGCCTGCGCCCAGCCCCTTCCGCCGCGAATGGGCGCTTTTTCCGGAACCACGATGACACGACACTCCCCTGCCCCTGACCACTACCCCCTGAAGCGCCGGGCGCTGCTGCTGGCCGCTGCGGCCCTGGGCGCACCGGCCTTGCCCGCGCGGGCGCAGCACAACCAGGACAGCGAAGGCCCATGGCCGCGCCATGCCGCAGTGCCCGGCGGCGTGGCCCGCATCGACCTCGGCCCCGCGCCGCAGCGGCCCCGTGCGCTGGCAGACGACGTGCCCCTGCTGGTGGTGGGCGCGCCCGGCGGCTGGACGGCGCTGGTGGGCATTGCGCTGGCGGCAGAGCCGGGCACGGCGCGCATCCGCGTGGCGGCGGCGGATGGCCCCGAGCGCGAGCTGGCCTACACCATCGCGCCCAAGCGCTATGCCGAGCAGCACCTGAAAGTGGCACCGCGCACCGTCGACCTGTCGCCGCCAGACCTGGCCCGCCACCAGCGCGAGCGCGCGCACCAGCAGCGCGTGATCGCCACCTTCAGCGCCCCGCCCGAGGGCGATGTGCGCATGCACCCGCCCACGCCAGGACGGCGCTCGGGCTCGTTCGGGCTGCGCCGCGTGTTCAACGGCCAGCCGCGCCAGCCGCACAGCGGCATGGACATTGCCGCGCCCACGGGCACGCCGGTGGTGTCGCCCATGCCGGGCACGGTGATCGACACGGGCGACTATTTCTTCAACGGGCAAACGGTGTGGATCGACCACGGCGGCGGTCTGCTGTCGATGATGTGCCACCTGAGCCGCATCGACGCGCAGGTGGGCGATCGCCTGGCCCCGGGCCAGCGCCTGGGCGCGGTGGGCGCCACGGGCCGCGTGACCGGGCCGCACCTGCACTGGACGATTGCCCTCAACCGCACCTCGGTCGACCCCGCCCTTTTCATGCCCGCGTGACATGCCCCGCGTGATACGCTGCGCGCGCCTTGTTGCCGCCCCACACCCTGCCATGCCGCACCTGACAACCACCCTTTTTTCAACACCGCGCCGCGCCGTGCAGCGACTGCTGGCTGCGGCCCTGCTGACCGGTCTGGCCGGCTGCGCGGGCCTGTTTGGGCCTGCCACGCCGCCGGGCAGCGCGCCCGCGGCGGCCAGCACCGCCCCCTTCACCGACAGCCTGGGCCTGCGCTTCGTGCATGTGCCTGCGGGCGAATTCCTGATGGGCAGCGACGAGCCCCCCGCCGTGCTGGCGCGCGCCTTTCCCCACGCCGACCCCGAGCGCCTGGCCGACCTGGCCGACGAAGCGCCGGTGCACCGCGTGCGCATTTCGCGCGGCTTCTGGCTGGGCGCGCACGAGGTCACGGTGGGGCAGTTCCGCCAGTTCGTGCAGGCGTCGGGCTACGTGCCCGAGTCGGTGCGCGACGGCACGGGCGCTTACGGCTTCAACCCCAACTACGACCCGGCCCTGTCGGCGCGCGGCGACCTGTTTGAAGGGCGCGATGCGCGCTATTCGTGGGAACACACCGGCTTTGCGCAGACCGACGCACACCCCGTGGTCAACGTCACCTGGCACGACGCCATGGCCATGGCCGCGTGGCTCAGCCAGCGCGAGGGCGTGCGCTACCGCCTGCCGACCGAGGCCGAATGGGAATACGCCGCCCGCGCCGGCACACGCACGCGCTTTCCCGCCGGCGACGACCCCGCCGTGCTGCTCACCACCGCCAACACCTTCGACAGCGAAGCCGCCCTGCGCTGGCCGCGCTGGCGCGAACAGGCCGGCGCAGGCAGCGACCACCACGCCTTCACCGCGCCCGTGGGCAGCTTCGCCCCCAACGCCTGGGGCCTGCACGACATGATCGGCAACGTGTGGGAATGGACGGCCGACTGGTACGACGAAGACGCCTATGCCGACAATGCACAAGGCGATGCCACCGACCCGCAAGGCCCCGCCGAAGGCCACGTGCGCGTGCGCCGAGGCGGCTCGTGGCACAGCTGGCCGCTGTATGCGCGCGTGGCCTTCCGCAGCTACCACACGCCGGACTCGCGCCATGTGCTGGGCGGCTTTCGGCTGTTGAGGGAGATGAATCCCCCCTGAGCCGCCAGAGGCGTCACGGTGCTCGCCGCCAGAGGCAGCGGCCCTTCGGCCCGTCCAAGCCTGCGCAGGCAGGCTTGGAGCCGCGGGCCTCAGCCCCCAGGGGGACGCCGCTGGTCGCCGGAGGGACCCCGGCTCGGGCGGCCTGGAGTGGCTTGGCTACCGCGGCCTTCTGATTCACGCCTTTCGCATCTCACGCCAACCCCATCCTGACCATGCGACGCGCGCTGCTCATCACGCCAGGCATGTTGCTGCTGCTGGCAGCGGTGCTGTTCTTCACGCTCTCGCCGGTGGTGGCCGCGCGCATGAACCCGGTGCAGACGCCGCCGCCCTACCGCGTGAGCGAGCCGGCGCGCGCGCTGCACCAGCGCCTGTTCGTGGCCGATCTGCACAACGACCTGCTGCTGTGGGACCGCGATCCGCTGGCGCGCGGCACGCGCGGGCACAGCGACCTGCCGCGCCTGCTCGAAGGCGGCGTGGGGCTGCAAGTGTTCACCGCCGTCACGCAGGTGCCCAGCGGCCAGAACGCCACGCACAACCGCGCCGACTCTGACCGCCTCACCGCCCTGGTCATGGCCCAGCGCTGGCCGCCGCGCACCTGGGGCAGCCGGCTGGAGCGCGCGCTTTACCAGGCCGACAGGCTGCACCAGGCCGCCGCCGCCAGTGGCGGGCAACTGCGCGTGGTACGCAGCCGCGCCGACCTCAGCGCCACCCCACCCGCCGCGCGCGGCCAGCTGCTGGCCGTGCTGGGCGTGGAAGGCATGCACGCCGCCGAAGGCCAGCTTGCCCACATCGACCGCCTGCACGACGCGGGTTTTCGCGCCATGGGGCTGGTGCACTTTTTCGACAACGAAGTGGGCGGCTCGGCCCACGGCGCCGAGCAAGGCGGGCTGACCGCCTTTGGCCGCCAGGCGCTGGCGCACATGCAGCAGAAAGGCATGCTGGTGGACCTGGCGCACGCCTCGCCGCGCCTGTTCGACGACGTGCTGGCGGCCACGAAAAAGCCCGTGATGGTGTCGCACACCGGCGTGCAGGCCACCTGCCCCGGCCCGCGCAACCTGAGCGACGCGCAACTGCGCGCCGTGGCGGCCAACGGCGGCGTGGTGGGCATCGCTTTTTTCAGGGGGGCCGTGTGCGGCACCAGCGTGGCGCACATCGTGCGCGCCATCCGCCACGCGGTGCAGGTGGCTGGCGTGCGGCACGTGGCGCTGGGCTCCGACTTCGACGGCGCGGTGCGCACCGAATTCGACGCCACCGGCCTGCCCCTCATCACCCAGGGCCTGCTGCAGGCGGGCTTCAGCGAAGCCGACATCGCCGCCATCATGGGCGGCAACGTGCTGCGCCTGCTGCGCGAGACCTTGCCCGCAGACTGAACGCAGCGGCATCGGCCTGTGGGCACCGAAACAATATTTTGTGAGCTGCTTGCGTATGTTTTAAAACAGTTTTAGATATTTTTACATCTGAAACTGTTTTAAAACGTACGCAAGCAGCTCCTGTATTTAAAAGACAGCTTGCCTCAACGCCCTACCCCAGCACCCGCAGCAGCCACGCCTGCAAGTCGCGCACTTCTTCCAGGCACACAGAGTGGCCCATGGGGTATGCGTGCCATTGCACCGGGTAGCCCAGCGCCTGCAAGGCGTCGCGCGTGGCCAGGGCGCGGGACGGCTCGACGATGTCGTCCTGCAAGCCGTGGGCCAGGAAGATGGGCACGTCGGCATTGGCTGCGCTGCGCTCGGCGGCCAGTTGGCCGGCCAGCGGCAGGTAGCCGCTCATGCCCACGATGCCGGCCAGCCGCTGGGCATGGCGCAGGCCGGTGAGCAAGGCCATGGCGCAGCCCTGCGAAAAGCCGCCCAGCACGATGCGCCCGGCGGGCACGCCGCGCGCCTGCTCGCGCGCCAGCAGCGCCTCGATGGCGGCCTGCGAGCGGCGCAGGCCGGCTTCGTCTTCGTCGGCGCGGTTGGCGCGGATGTCGTACCAGGCGGGCATGACGTAGCCACCGTTGATGCTCACGGGCTGCTGCGGCGCGTTGGGAAACACCCAGCGCACGGGGCCTGCGGCGCGCAGGTCGATCTCTTGTGCAAAAGGCTCGAAGTCGCGCCCGTCGGCGCCCAGGCCGTGCAGCACGATGACGGTGGCGCGCGGCGCGGGGCCGGTTTCGATTTCGATGGCGGGGGGCAAGGCGGTGGTGTTCATGGCGTTGGTTTTTTCGGGTCAGGCGCGGCGCGCCGCTTGCAGCAGCACGTGCAGCAGCACGTTGGCACCGGCCGCGACGTGCTCGGGTGTGGCGCTTTCGATTTCGTTGTGGCTGATGCCATCTTTGCAGGGGATGAAGATCATGCCCGTGGGCGCCAGCCGGGCGGTGTAGACCGCGTCGTGCCCCGCGCCGGAGATGGCGGGCATGTGGCTGTAGCCCAGCTGCTCGGCCGCGCGCGCCACGGCGGCAACGCAGTCGGGGTGAAAGGGCTGGGCGGGGTAGCTGGAGGCGGGCCTGATCTCGATGGCGCAGCCGGTGTCGGCCGCCAGCCGTTCGGCAAGGGCGTGCACGTCTTGCGCCTGCTGCTCCACCAGCGCGTCGCTGCCGTTGCGCAGGTCGATGGAAAAGTCCACCCGCCCCGGAATCACGTTGCGGCTGTTGGGGTGCACGCGCACCATGCCCACGGTGCCGCGTCCGTGCGGGCCGTGGCGTCCGGCCGAGGCCACCACCTCCTGCATCAGCCGCGTGGCCACCTGCAGCGCGTCGCGGCGCAGCGCCATGGGCGTGGGGCCGGCGTGCGCTTCCATGCCGGTCACGGTGCAGTCGAACCAGCGGATGCCCAGCACGCCCTGCACCACGCCGATGGTGACGCCCGCGTCTTCCAGCACCGGGCCTTGCTCGATGTGCGCCTCGTAATAGGTGCCGATGGGGTGCTGGCCCGGCAACTCGTCGCCCATGTAGCCGATGCGGCGCAACTCGTCCGCCACGGTCTTGCCCTCGGCATCGGTGGCGGCCAGCGCGTGGGCGAGCGTGAAGGCACCGGCGAACACGCCCGAGCCCATCATCACCGGCACGAAGCGCGAGCCTTCCTCGTTGGTCCAGAAGGCCAGCTCGATGGGCGCTTCGGTCTCGATGCCGTGGTCGTTCAGCGTGCGGATCACCTCCAGCCCGGCCAGCACGCCGTAGTTGCCGTCGAACTTGCCGCCGGTGGGCTGGGTGTCGATGTGGCTGCCGGTCATCACCGGCGGCAGGCGGTTGTCGCGGCCCGCGCGGCGCATGAAGACGTTGCCGATGCGGTCGACGGTGACGGCCAGGCCGGCCTCGCGCGCCCAGCGCGTGAGCAGGTCGCGCCCTTGCCGGTCGAGGTCGGTCAGCGCCAGGCGGCACACGCCGCCCTTGGGCGTGGCACCGATTTGGGCCAAATCCATGAGCGATTGCCACAGGCGTTCGCCGTTGATGCGCAGGGTGGAAGCTGTCATGCGTGGGCTCCAGCGGGGGTCTGGGCGCGCATGGAAAAATCGCGCACATGAAACCCCCAGTTGACGATGAATGCGTGTTGCGCCCGCAGCCGCTGACGGCCAGCGCCTTTGCGCCTTATGGCGACGTGCTGGCCGCCGCAGGCGCGGCGCAGGCCATCAACGCCGGCACAAGCCTGCGCTTTGACCTGCCCGCGCCGCGGCTGGCAGGGCAGGACGGGCATGCCGCGCTGGCGCTGTTTCGCGCGCAAGCGCAGCGCCCCGAAGGCCCGTGGCGCGTGCTGGAGCGCCACCGGCTGGGCACGCAAAGCTTCGTGCCGCTGATGGGCGCGCGCTGCATCGTGCTGGTGGCGCGGGGCGATGCGGCGCCGGACGTTGCCACGCTGGCGGCCTTCGAGGTGGCGGGCCACCAGGGCTTTACCCTGCACGCGGGCTGCTGGCACCACCCGCTGATCGCGCTGGACGCGGGCGACTTCATCGTGCTGGAACGCGGCGCGGCGGCGGCGGACTGCGAGCTGGTGCCACTGGCGCGGCCCGTGCGGCTGGCGAGAGGGTGAGGCGGATTTGTACATGTTTTCAGGTGTTTGCGCTTGCCTGGCAAGCGATAGCAGCTATGAAAAGCATAGTTTTCGTGGGCGAATTCAGCGCGCTGCCACGATGCGCTCGGCCAGCGCGATGAGCGAGCGGTCGCTACCCGCCGGCCCCAGCAGCGACAAACCCAGCGGCGCGCCTTCGCGCGTGGCCAGCGGAAGAGACAGTTGCGGAAAACCCGTCAGCCCCGCCGTGCACAGCAGGCGCGTGGCGCGGTTGCGGTAGTCCTCCAGCGCGCTTTCGGGCTCGCTCCTGAGCGGGGCGACGTCGGGCATGCTGGGGATGAGCAGCACGCCGTCATCGCCCAGCAGCGCGGCCAGGCGCGCCCTGAACTGCTGGCGGAAGGCCTGCGCTTCGGCCACTTGCGCGTCGCTCACGTCGCGGCCAAAGACAAAGCGCTCGGCCACGCCGGGGCCCAGCGGCGGCGCGAAGCGGGTGATGAAGCCGCCGTCGGTCTGCCACGCCTCGCGGCCCTGGATGTGGCGAAAGTGCCAGTACATGGCGTCCAGGCTGTCCAGCACCACCTTGGCGGCGCGGGCCTTGCCCAGCACGCCTTCCACCCGCGCGCGGGCCGGTGCCAGCGCGCGGCGCGCGGCGGGGGTGGCCAGCGCCCACAGATCGGCCGGGGCCAGCAGGCGCACGGCGTCGGGCAGCGGTGCGGGGTCGGCGTGCAGCAGCACGTCGGCCACGCGGGCGAAGGTGGGCACGTCGCGCGCGAACCAGCCGCAGGTGTCCAGGCTGGGGGCCAGGTCGAGCACGCCTTGCAGGCTGACGCGCCCATGCGTGGGGCGCAGGCCCACCAGGGCGCAGTGGCTGGCGGGCGCGCGCACCGAGCCGCCGGTGTCGGTGCCCAGGGCAAAGTCGCACAGGCCGTTGGAGACGGCGCTGGCCGAGCCGCTGGACGAGCCGCCGCTGATGCGGTCGGGTGCCGCGCCGTTGACGGGCGCGCCGAAGTGCGCGTTCTGCCCGTTCATGGAAAACGCCAGCTCGTCGGTGATGGTCTTGCCGGCAAAGCGCGCGCCGGCGTCCAGCAGGCGCTGCACCGTGGGCGCGGTGTGGTGCTGCACGCCCAGCAGCGCCAGCAGCAGGGGCTGGCCGCCGCTGGTGGGGTAGCCCGCGACGTGAAACAGGTCTTTCACGCCGAAGCTCAACCCCGTGAGTGGCCCCGTGCCGGCGCAGGGCACGGGCAGGGCGGGGTAAGGCATGAAGGCGCGGGCCGGGTCGTGCAGGCGGTCGGTGTGGTATTTCATGGTAAAAAACGGGTTTTGCGCAGGTATATCAAGCGCAAGCAGCTATCAAAAAAGAAGTGCTGGCGATAGGAGGCGGTTTGTGGGAGCGGGCTTGCCCGCGATGGCTGCGGTGGTGATCCACTGCGGCCGCGTCGCGGGCAAGCCCGCTCTTGCGCAGAAGGCACGCTCTGCGCTGATCGAAAACCGCGAAAAGCTCATGCGGCCATCGCCGCCGTATCGGCCACGCGCAGGCAGCGCACGCTGTGGCCGCTTTCCAGCCAGCTCACGCCCGGCTGCGTGGCGCGGCATTCGTCCACCGCCATCGTGCAGCGTTCAGCAAAGGCGCAGCCGGTGGGCAGGGCGGTCAGGTCGGGCGGCGAGCCGGCAATGGTTTGCAGGCGTGCGCCCTTGGCCAGCGCGCCTTCGGCGCGGCTTTGCAGCAGGGCCAGCGTGTAGGGGTGGCGCGGCGCGCGCAGCAGCGTGGCGACGGGGCCTTCTTCGACGATGCGCCCGGCGTACATGACGGCGATGCGGTCGGCCACCTCCACCGCCGCGCCGATGTCGTGCGTGACGAAGACGACCGACAGGCCCAGCTCGCGCTGCAATTCGCGCAGCAGCAGCAGGATCTGGATCTGCACCGTGGCGTCCAGCGCGGTGGTGGGCTCGTCGGCCAGCAGCAGCTGCGGGCGGCAGGCCAGGGCCAGCGCGATCATGGCGCGCTGGCGCATGCCGCCGGACATCTCGTGCGGGTAGGCGGCCAGGCGCCGCTCGGGGCTGGGGATGCGCACGCGCTCGAACAGTTGCAGCGCGCGCTGATGGGCGGCGGCGGCGCTCACGTTTTCGTGGCGGCGAATGGCCTCGGCGATCTGCGCGCCGACGGTGTACACGGGGTCGAGCGCGAGCAGCGGCTCCTGAAAAATCATCGAGGCGAGCTTGCCCCGGTAGTCGGCCAGCGCCTTCGGGGGCAGGGCCAGCACGTCCTGCCCGCCCACGCGCATCTGCCCTTCGATGCGGGTGCGCTTTTCGGGGTGCAGGCGCAGCAGGCTGCGCAGGGTGACGCTCTTGCCGGAGCCGGATTCGCCGATCAGCGCCACCACCTCGCCGCGCCGCACGCGCAGGTCCACGCCGCCCACGGCCTGCACGGGTTTCTTGCCGCCGGTGAAGGTGACGCGCAGGTCGCGCACGTCGACGAAAAGTTCGGTGTTGTGATCGGCGCTCATGCGGCCTCCTGCAGGGCGGGTGCCTCGCTGTGGCCGCTGCCGGCCACGTGCATCCAGCAGGCGGCGCGCTGCTGCGTGCCGATGGCCGACAGCTCGGGCATGCGCTGGCGGCACACGTCCTCGGCGTGCGCGCAGCGGGTGTGAAAGCGGCAGCCCGGCGGCGGGTTGATGGGGTTGGGCGGGTCGCCCGCCAGGGGGGGCACCTCGGTGCGGTGGTCGGGGTCCATCGAGGGGATGGACGACAGCAGCGCGCGCGTGTAGGGGTGGGCGGGGCGCTCGAACAGCGTTTCGCTGTCGCCGATTTCGACCACCTGGCCGAGGTACATCACCATCACGCGGTCGCTCATGTAGCGCACCACGTTCAGGTCGTGGCTGATGAAGGCGTAGGTCAGGCCGAATTCGTCCTTCAGGTCGAGCAGCAGGTTGAGCACCTGCGCCTCGACCGATTTGTCGAGCGCCGACACGGCTTCGTCCAGGATGACCAGGCGCGGCTGCAGGGCCAGCGCGCGTGCGATGTTGACGCGCTGGCGCTGGCCGCCCGACAGCTCGTGCGGGTAGCGCTCGGCAAAGCGGCGCGGCTGAAGGCCCACGCGCGCCAGCAGGTCGCGCGCGCGGGCCACGGCTTCCTTGTAGGGCACGCCATGCACCTGCGGCGCGAAGGCGATGGAGTCTTCCATGGTCAGGCGCGGGTTGAGCGAGGCGTAGCTGTCCTGAAACACCATCTGCGTCTGGCGGCGAAAGGCCTTCATGGGCAGCGCGGGGCCGCCCACGCCGTTGCCGTCGAAGATGATTTCGCCCGCGTCGGGCGGCGTCAGCTGCATCAAGAGGCGCGCGGTGGTCGATTTGCCGCAGCCCGATTCGCCGACGATGCCCAGGGTCTCGCCCTTGCGGATGTCGAAGGCGATGCCGTCCACGGCGCGCACCACGCCGCCGCCACGGCCGAACACGTCCTTTTTCAGCGGGAAGTGCTTGATGAGACCGCGCACCGTCATCAGCGGCTGGCGCGGGCCGCCCACGTCGGGCGCGGGTGCCAGGGGCAAGGTGGCCGTCATTGCTTGATCTCCATGGCCGAGCGCAGGCCGTCGGCCAGCAGGTTGAAGGCGATCGAGGTGACGAAGATCATCAAGCCCGGCAGCGCCGCCACCCAGGGCTGGGTGTAGATGGCCGTGCGCAGGGTGTTGAGCATCAGGCCCCACTCCGGCTCGGGTGGCTTCACGCCCAGGCCCAGGAAGGACAGGCCCGAGGCCAGGATCATCGACACCGCGATCAGGCTGGTGGCGTAGACGAAGATGGCACCCAGCACGTTGCCCAGCACGTGCACGCGCACGATGGTGAGCGCGCCCGCGCCCGAGGCGCGCGCGGCGTCCACGTAGTCGCGCCCGCGGATCTGCGTGGTCACGCTCTCGGCCACGCGCGCAATCGGCGGGATGAACACGATGGTCAGCGAGATCAGCGAATTGGTGATGCCCGCGCCCAGCGCGCCCGACAGGGCAATGGCCAGCAGCACCGAGGGGAAGGCATAGAACACGTCGATGGTGCGCATGATGACGGCGTTGAGCCAGCCGCCCGCGTAGCCCGCCGTGATGCCGATGGCCGAGCCCAGCACGAAGGCCAGCACCACTGGCGTGATGCCCATGAACAGCGACAGCCGCGCGCCCACCATCAGGCGCGAGAGCATGTCGCGCCCCAGCTCGTCGCTGCCCAGCGGATAGCCGCTGGTGCCGATGGGCTTGAGCCGGTTGAGCATGGACGAGGCATACGGATCGGCCGGCACCAGCCAGGGGCCGAACACGGCCAGCAACAGCAGCAGCAGCACCACGACCGCAGCACCCACGGCCACCTTGTCGCGCAACAGGCGCCGGCCCACGGTCTGCCAGTAGCCTGGCGAGCGCTCGAAGGCGGCTTCGGGAATGGGGCGGGCATCCGCGGCGAGGGACGTCATCGGGTGATCTCTCGTGTTCGTGTGAGGCAAAGGCGGGCGGCGGTCTGCCCGCGGCTCGCGGTGGGCGCGCCGAAGGCGCTTCGGGGGTGGGTCATGTCCTTGCGATGCGCGGGTCGAGCAGCGTCTGCACGATGTCCACCACCAGGTTCAGCACCACGAAGAACATGGCCAGCACCAGAATCGTGCCCTGCAGCAGCGGCAAATCGCGCTGGAAGATGGCCGAGTTGAGCAAGAAGCCCGTGCCGGGCCACGAGAACACCGTCTCGATCAGGATCGAGCCGCCCAGCAGATAGCCCAGCTGCAGGCCCATCACCGCCAGCGCGGTGGGCGCGGCGTTCTTCACCACGTGCCAGAAGATGCCCAGGTCGGTCAGGCCCTTGGCGCGCAGGCCGACGATGAATTCCTGGTTCAGGATGTCGGCCACCAGCGCGCGTACCGTGCGCGCGATGATGCCCATGGGGATCACGCTCATCGTCACCGCCGGCAGGATCATGTGGCGCACGTGCTCCCAGTCCCAGGCCCAGTCTTCCGAGCCGCCGGGGCCCGCGCCGCCGGGCGGCAGCCACATCAGCTGCGAGGCGAAGACGATGACCAGCACCATGCCCAGCCAGTAGTGCGGCACGCTCACGCCCAGCACCGAGGTGAACGAGGCGGCCTTGTCCACCCAGGAGTTCTGGAAATACCCGGCCACGAAGCCGAACAGGCAGCCCATCACGAAGCCGATGAGCGTGGCCACCACCGCCAGGCGCAGCGTGTTGCCCACGGCGCGCATCACCTCTTCGGCCACCGGGCGGCTGGACGCGATGGAGGTGCCCAGATCGCCCTGCAGCGCGCGCCACACCCAGCTGGCGAACTGCTCAGGGTAGGAGCGGTTGAAGCCATACAGCTCCACCAGCTGCGCCTGCAGCTCGGCCGAGGCATCGGGCGGCAGGATGGACACCAGCGGGTCACCTGGCGACAGGTGAACCAGCGCAAAGCACACCAGCGCCACGCCCAGCATGATGGGCAATGTGGCAAGCAGGCGACGCAGCAGAAATCCAATCATGGGCGGCGGGGAAAGGCGGGTGAAACAAAAGAGGCCAGGGCGTGGCCGCCATCGATGACTTCAAAAACAGGAGCTGCTTGCGCTTGTTCTGCTTGTGTTTCAGAATCAAATCTATCTGAAAATCTTGTATATTCAGCGCAAACAGCTCTTTTTATTGAAGCGGCGTCAATCCACCGAGATCGGCGTCAGGTCGATGAACCAGCTGCGCGGCTGCACCACGCCCTTGACCTTGGCGCTCATGGCGCGCGGGCCCACGTCGTGCGCGATGATGACGAAGGGCGAGTCTTCCACCATGCGCGCGTGCAGCCGGCCCAGCGCGGCGTCACGCGCTTTTTCGTCGAAGCTGGTGCGCGCGTCGGCGATCAGCTGGTCGATCTCGGCATTGCCGAAATAGCCCCAGTTGTTCGACGTGGGCGGAAAGGTCTTGGTGCTGGCAAAGCGCGCCATGGCGAAGAACGGGTCCATCGACGCGAAGCTGACGTTGATGGCGTTGGCGCCATTGGCCGTCGGGTCCTTGGCGCCGCGCCGCCAGTTGGTGAACAGGGTGTTCCACTCGATCACGTCGAACTGCACGTCGAAGAAACATGCTTTCAGCGACTGCTGCACGAACTCGTTCATCGGCAGCGGCTGCATCTGCCCCGAGCCGGAGGCGGAGATCTGCACCTTCACCTTCAGCGGCTTGGCCGCCGAATGGCCCGCCTGCTGCATCAGCGCCTGCGCGGCCTTGACGTCGTAGCGGATGTCGAACTTGGGGTTGCCCCACCAGGGGTGGCCGGGCTCCACGATGCCCTTGGGCACGCCCATCATGCCGCCCAGCAGGGTCTTCAGCCCCTCGCGGTCCACGCACAGATTGGCCGCCTGGCGCACGCGCTTGTCGGCCCAGGGCGAGCCTTCGTTGAACGACAGCTGCCACGGCCAGATGTGCGGCTGCGTGTTGCTGTAGACCTTGAAGCCGCGCTGGCGGATCTGCGCCAGCGCATCGGGCGCGGGTGCCTCGATCCAGTCGACCTGGCCCGACAGCAGCGCGGCGGTGCGCGCGTTGGCCTCGGGCATGGGCAGCAGCACCACGCGGTCGACCTTGGGGCGGCGCTTGGCGTCCCAGTAGTCCTTGTTGGCCGCCATCTCCAGCCGCTCGCGTGGCACGAAGCGCGTCATCCGGAACGGGCCGGTGCCCGAGGCGTCGGCGGCAAAGGCCGTCCACGCCGCGCGTGCCTTGTCGGCGCCGCTGCCCTTGGCGGCGTCGAACTTCTTTTGCCACTGCGCGGGCGAGGCCATGAACAGGTTGGTGAGGTTGATGGGCAAGAAGGCGTCGGGCTCGCTGGTGGTCAGCTCCACCGTCAGATCGTCAATCTTGCGCGCGCTGCGCAGCGTGGGCATGCGCGAGGCGGTCACGCCCACCTGGCTGGCGTCGAACTGCGGCGCGTCCTTGTCGAGCACCTTGCCCACGTTCCACACCACGGCGTCGGCGTTGAAGGGCGAGCCGTCGTGGAACTTCACGCCCGGGCGCAGCTTGAAGACCCACTTGGTCTTGTCCTTGTCGTCCACCGCCCACGATTCGGCCAGGCCCGCAATCAGCACGCTGGGCGCGTCGGCCTTGGACAAGTCCCACTGCGTGAGCGAGTCGTACATGGGGATGCCAGTGAAGCGGTTGCCCTCGAAGCCCTGGTCGGGCTGGCCCAGCGTGCGCGGGATGTCGGCGGCCGTCATGGCGATGCGCAGCGTCTTGCCCTGCTGCGCCTGCGCAAGCGACGGGGCGCCAAGGCCCAGGGCGCCGGCGGCCAGCGCGAGGCAGAAAGCGCGGCTGCTGCGCCGCAGGGGAAAGCAAGGCTTGGACATGGGAATCGATCTCCGTGGTGAAAAAGACTGCGAAAACCTCATGCGCGGCACCCGAGCCACGCATGCGCAAGGTGCCGCATGCAGACACCGTGCCAACGCCTGGGCTGGCCTATTTCTTGTATTTATAGGGATAAATAGCAGCAGGCCGATCAGGGCTTACCCTGTTTTGGTGCAACATCGCCTTGCGCGAGCACGCATGCACCGGTCTGGCGCTTGTTTGATTTTTCCCCGTGCGCGGCAAGACCCCATGTCCATTCGATCCGACGTTCGCCCCGGCGCGCCGCTCAAGGCGCTCAAACGCTCCGACCTGGTGGCCGAGGAGATCAAGCGCCTGATCACCGAACACGACCTGGAGCCGGGCGACAGGCTGCCGCGCGAGAGCGAGCTGCAGGCGCAGTTCGGCGTCAGCAAGGGCACCATGCGCGAGGCGCTGAAGTCGCTCGAAGTGCAGGGCCTGCTGCGCATCAGCACCGGGCCGGGCGGCGGCGGCACCATCGCGCAGGTGCCGCTGGCGCGCACGCTGCAGTTCATGCAGAACTACCTGTTCTTCCAGTCCGTGAGCTTTGACGACGTGTACGCCGTGCGCCAGCTGCTGGAGCCCGAGCTGGCCGCCAGCGCCGTGCCGCACCTGACGGAGAGCGACTTCGCCGCGCTGGAGGGCAGCATCACCTGCTGCGACCCGGCCACCAGCGCCAGCGACCTGCTCACGCAGCGGCGCGAGGACGTGCACTTTCACGACATCCTGGCCGCCGCCTGCCCCAATCCGCTGCTGCGCTTTCTGTGCGCGCTGATGAACGACATGATCCGCCAGCTCATCGTCTACAACAGCCGCACGCCCATGACCGAGCACCGGCGCTTTGGCAGCATCAACGCCGACTTTCATCGCCGCATCCTCGCTGCCGCCCGCCAGCGCGACGCCGACGCCGTGCGCCGCCTGATGGCCGAACACATGGGCGATGCCGCCGTCAACGTCAAGCGCATGAAAGCGCGCATCAAGAGCCGCCTGATCCTCGACACCGACAACACGCCGCGTGCTGCCCCGCGCCCTTTTTCCACCCCACGGCCCCGAAAGCCGCCACCCCGCCGCCCATGAACATCCTGCTCATCAACCCCAACACCTCGCAGGCGATGACCGCCGACATCGCTGCCGCCGCGCGCGCCGTGGCCGCGCCCGGCACCGTCATCGACGCGGTGCAGCCCAGCTTTGGCCCCGTGTCCATCGAAAGCCACTACGACGAAGCCTTTGCCGCCGCCGGCGTGGCCGAGCAGATGCACGCCGCGCGCGGGCAGGGCCATGGCGCCGTCGTCATCGCCTGCTTTGGCGACCCCGGCCTGGAGGCCGCGCGCGAAGCCACCCGCGCGCCCGTGCTGGGCATTGCCGAGGCGGCTTTTCACGCCGCCACGATGCTGGCCACCCACTTCTCGGTCGTCACCACCATGAAGCGCACCTGCGTCATGGCCGAGCGCCTGCTGCTGCGCTACGGCTTCGAGCGCCACTGCAAGGGCGTGCACGGCACCGACATTCCCGTGCTGGCGCTGCACGGCGACGCCGTGCTGGCACAGCTTGAGCAAGCATCGCGCGCCGCCCTGGCGCGCGACGGCAGCAGCGCCATCGTGCTGGGCTGTGCCGGCATGGCCCCGCTGTGCGCCGAACTCACGCGCCGCCTGGGCGTGCCCGTCATCGACGGTGTGGCTGTGGCCGTGAAGTTTGCCGAGGGCCTGGCCGCACTGGGCCTGGGCACGGCCAAGCAGGGCGACTATGCCGAGCCGCTGCCCAAGCCCTTCACCGGGTGGGCACAGGAGCTGCGCTGGGACGCCTGATACGCCGTTCCGCCAAAACACTGCCCACTGAAGTGGAACATGACTCCGTTTCGCGGGGTGACCGGCGCTGGCGCGCCATGGCGCATGACAAAGGCGCTGTGCAGGCGAATGCCTTGAGTCATGGGTCAGGCGCCGAAGGCACGGTCATTTGTCATCGCGCACCGCTGGCGTTTCATGCCGTGCGGGTGGCGCGCCAGCGCAATGGATAGCTGGCATGAAATCGTGTCCTTTTCCGCCGGGCGTTGTTGCAACCCCTTGCCGTACGTCGCGCACGGCGGCGGGTCTGCACCTGGTCCGACGAAAGAATCGATCGATTTCATTTGCCAGCGTTCGGGCGGAACGGAGCACTCGCCGCGCATCAGAACCAGCGCGGAGAGCGCCCGCCGCTCAGGCCGCCATCGGCAGGAAATCGGTCGGGCGCGCGGGGGCCGGCGCATCGGCCAGCCGACGCAGCGCCTTGTCCACCACGGCTGAGGCGTCCACCGGGCGCAGGTGGCGGTTGCGCAGCAGCTTCTCGCAGGTGCGGCGCGTCATGCTGTGCGGGCGCCCGCCCTTGCTGACGAACATGAACAGCGAACCGTTGTCGCTCACCCAGCTGAGTTGCGCGCGCCGCCACTGGCCGTGTATGCGCAAGTCCACCCAGTCGCCTTTGCGCAGGCGTTCCAGCACGCTGCGCAGACGCGCCTGGCGGTCTTCGTCGCTTTCGTCGCCGCGCGGCAAGGCGGCGGCGACCGCCGTGGTCGCTGCCGCCTGCGCAGGCGCCGCGTTCGCCGGCGCGGGCACCTGCGATACAGGAGGCGCCGGGGCCGTGTCCAGCAGCGCCAGGCCACTGGTCGACACCGGTGGCTGCGCGGGTACAGCACCGGCCAGGGGGCTGTGCCCGCTTGTGGACGGCAACTCCAGCGGCGCGGCGCCCGTGTCGATGCCGTCCTCGAAACCGGCGGCGGCCTGTTCGTGGCGGCCCAGCCAGGGCTGCTCGGCGGCACGGGGCTGGGGGCGCTCCAGCGGCACCGCCTCGGACTCCAGCGGCAGGGGGTTCGAATCGAACTCCAGCGGCGCCATGGCCGACGAGCCGGCATCGCGCGCGCTGCGCACGCGGCGCAGGCGCAGCACCGGGTCGTGGTAGCGCATGAGCGCGTTGAAGAAGGCCTCGGATTCGGCTGGGTCCTTGCCCAGCATGTGCAGGCCGCGCCGCAGCGTGCTCAGCAGGTAGGGCAGCACCTCGAACAGGCGCGCGGGGTTTTTCAGCGTGGCCTGGCGCTTGACGCTCCACAGCAGGTCGGTGACCACGGCCAGGTAGCCGCCGGGGTCGAGCTGGCCGCGCGCGTCGGTGAGCTGCGCGTGGGCGATGACCAGCGACCAGTCGCGAAACAGGAAGTCGGCCACCACCACGGGCACGCCATCCAGGTCGGAGCGCAGGCTGAACTCCCACGCGACCTTGTCGGCCAGTGCCTGCCGCTCCTGCGCGAAGTGCATGGAGTGCAGGCCGTCTTTCTGCGCCTCGCCCTCGCTCTCGTCTTCGGTGCGCCAGCCCGACGCCAGGCCCTGCAGCTTGTCGGCAAAGGACTTGGCCGAGGCCTGCGTGCGCTCGTTGAGATCGCGCACGGCCCCGCGCACGGGGGCCATGAATTCCTCGAACTCGTCGGAGAACTCGTCGTTGTACTTGAAGCTGCGCTGCGCCACTTCTTCCACCAGGCGGCGCGCCGGGTGGTGGTCGTCGCCGAAAAAGCGCGGATCGGCCATGGCCATGCGCAGCAGCGCCGGCTCCATGGCCACGAAGGCTTCGCGCACGGGCGCCAGCACGCGCTCGTCGCCCGCCACCTGGCCCACCAGCGTGCGCACGGCGTCCAGGCCCAGCGCCTGGCTGATCTTCTTGGCCTGGCCCTTGAGCGCCATCATGGTTCGCGTGCGCTCGGCGGGCGATGCCTGCGCGCCCCACTGCTCGGGCGACAGGGCCGTGCCCACATCCACCGTGCGCGCCGGCCGGTCGACCGCAGCCAGGGCGCGGTCGCGCGCGCGCAGGCGGGCCTGGGCCGCTTCGTCGTAGGCGTCCACGGGCTGCGACGCCACCTGCATGCTCTGCTGCTGCACCGCTTCGTAATAAGCGGCGGGCAGGGGCTCGTCGTGGTCGGCCACCCACTGGGGGCGGTAGAGAAAATCGCGCATCAGCGCCTGCGACACGGCGGGCTGCGCCTGCGCCAGATCGTTCATGCGGGGAAACAGCTTGCGCCGCTGCGCGGGCGACACGGCACCGTCCGGGATGCCGTGGCCGCCCTGCCCCCCCCCGCCGCCAGAGCCACGGCCCTTGCCACCTGGCCCCTTTTCGCCCGACTCCGCCCCGGACAGCAGCGGGCCGCTTTCGGTCAGCTTGACGCGGTAGCGGGCTTCTTCCACCCCTTGCTGCTCCAGGTCGTTGGCGATGCTCTCGTACAGGCGCTTGAGCTCGCGTGCGAATGCGGGCGCCATGTGGCGCACCCAGTGCGCATGCACCTCGGGCGACTCGGGCAGCCCGTCCACCAGCTTCAGCAGCGCGCCGCACATCACGTCGGGGCGCAAAGGATTCAGGTCGGCCCGCACCACGGGCAGGCCAAGCGCCGAGCTCATCAGCGAGTCGAGCCGGGCCAGCTCATGCTCGACCAGGGGCATGGCGGTCTGCTGCAAGCGCGACGCCTCCACGAAGCGCGTCACCGCCTCGTCTTCCATCAGGGTGAACTCGAACTCGTTTTCCGGCACCGGCCGACCGGGCAGCGCCACCTGCGTGCCGGACGCGCGCAAGGCCTCGCCAATCGCCTCGTCCACCACGTTGGCGTAGCCCGAGCGCATGCTGGCGCGGTGCTTGGCGATGCCCGCCAGCGCCTCGGCCAGCTGAAGGCGCAAGGCCACCGAGCTGGCACGCCGCTCGGCCTGCTCGATCGAAGCCAACGCAGCCTCGACGCTGCGGTCGATCATGGACGACGACAGGAACACGGCTTCCTGCCGACTGCGCTTGATCAAGTGGCTGTGGGCGCTGTCCGATTGCATGCGTTGGGTTTCACCTGAAAGCCGTGCCGCAGGACACGGCGGGCTGAAAACATCACTTTATAGCGTCGTTGCATGTCCAGAACGCGCCCCTGTGAATTACCCCGTGGGGCAAAGCGGCGCAAACCGCGAAACAGTGAAAAAACGCACGCGCACCCCGCTGTCAAGGCCGGCTGGCGCTCAGACGTCCACGATGGCCTGCGTGAGGTAAACCGCCTCGCGGCCCACGATGGGCTCGCGCGTGGGCATCATCACCGTGCAGCCGTCGCACGGCGCGCGAATCTCGCTCGCCTCGCCATCGGTGGCAATCAGCTCGTCCTTCGCAAAGGTCTCGAAGCCCACCAGCGGGCGCACAAAACGAAACGCGGGCGTGTGCACCATGCAGGTCTGCAAGAGCCGCAGGCGGCGCTGCGCCAGCGGCTCGGGGGGCACGGCGCGCGCATCGATCAGCCCGAAGTGCGCCAGAAAATCCAGCGCCGTGGCCGTGGCCACATCGGCTGCCGATTGCAGAAAGTGCTGCCCGCATTCGACCACCAGCGCCACGCCCGCGCGGCTGCCTTCCTGCCCATGCTGGCCGTGCTGAATCAGCGGCGTGCCGCTGCCCAGGCCGCTGGGCATGCACAGGTGCGTGCGCACCCGCCCGTGCGCGCCCAGCGCCAGCGCCGCCTGCCCGTTGCGCGCAAAAGTGGGATAGACCCAGAACGGCTCCACCGCCTGACTGGTGGAGTGGATGTCCAGAATGTGATCGGCCACCGCCACCACGGGCCGCAGCGCGCGCGCGCGGCGCAGCTCGGGGCTGTTCTGCGGGCCATCCAGCCACTCGTCCGACCAGATGCGGTTGAGGTTGTGCTCGATCTGGCGGTTGGCAAACGGCTGCTGCGGGTTGAAAGCCTCATACGCCTCGACGTGCGCAAAGCTCACCGTCAGCGTGCCGATCTTCGGGCGCACGCCCGTGTCCAGCAAATGCGTGGCCGCCACCATGCCGCAGATCTCGTTGCCATGCGTGAGCGCGTTGA
Source organism: Pseudomonadota bacterium (assembly GCA_030538605.1). Lineage (GTDB taxonomy): Bacteria > Pseudomonadota > Gammaproteobacteria > Burkholderiales > Burkholderiaceae_C > Ottowia. The sequence continues at coordinate 3,825 of JAUNTQ010000043.1, read as the reverse complement.
TCAGCACATGCGGGCCGGGCTGGCCGGCGTCGAAGCGGTGCACGTAGTCGATGCCGGTGTTGCCCGCGCGGTAGGCAGACAAGTCGCGCGGCAGCACTTCAAGAGCGGGGGATGGGTGGGTCATGCGAAAAAGGGCGGACAGTGAAGGGAGATGACAATCATCTCAGGCGGGCGCGGAACAGGCTTTCAGTCGCCGAAGCTGGCTTTCAGCAGCGCGCCGTCAGCGAGGATGTAGAGCGAACCATCGGCACCCCCAGTCATCGCCTCGACGCGCCCCAGGTGCGCCGGCAAAGGCCCCGGCTCGTTGCCGCGATAGACCTGTGGCGGGCAGTCCGGGTTGGGCGGCGCCATCGGAATGCCTGCCTCGCAAGCCGGGTCCGGCGGCGCGGGCTCCACGCACACCACCACGTAGGCGTCGCCGCCCGGCGCGCCGGCCATGTTCATGAAGGGGGTTTCCGGCACGGTGGTCACCATGCCATCCGACCCGATGCGGCGCAGCGTGAACCAGAAGTCGAGCGCATACAGCACGCCCCCACCGGTCATGGCCAGGCCCTGCACGGTGATGAATTGCGCCGCCGTGCCCAGCCCATCCACCGGCCGGTACACCGGGTTGGCGAGGTCGTACCCACCGCGATAGCCCTCGGCAATGCCGGCAAACGCCGACATCCGGCCATCGGGCCAGCGCCGCCACACGCCCACGGCCTGCCCATCGGCGCCGACAGAAAGCGCGACGTTCGATGGATGACCATCGCCAATGAACACGCTGCCATCGGCCCCGACGGCCACGCCCGTGGGCACGTTGAAGGTCTTTTTCGGCACACCCGGCACCACCGCCTCGCCCTGCGCCAGCGTGGTGACGCGGCCTTGCGCGTCCACCTGGCGCACGCGGGTGGCCAGCGCGGTGGGGCAATGGTCGACGTTCTGCCCTGGCCACTCGGCCAGCAGCACGCTGCCGTCTGGCCCTTCGGTCATGGCCAGCACTTGGCGAAAACGCACTTCGGCACCCGTGCCGTCTGGCGCGTCCTGACAGACCCCCTCATCCTGACGCGACAGCGCGCCAGCCATGTGCGTCAGCTGGCTTTGCGCTGCGGGTGGCGGTGCGGGTGCGGGAGCCGGGTCCGGCCCGCCATCGCCACTGCCGCCACAAGACGCCGCAGCCAAGGCAAAGACCACGCCCAAACCCCAGCCCATGCGCCGCCGCACGGTGATCGGCAGCCGCCGTGAATGTTCGCCCCATGCCATCGTGTGCTCCTCCTGCCCGGCGCGCGCGGGCGTGGGCGTGGGCGTGGGCCATTATGTCGGCCCCCGCCCACCCGCCAGGCACCTGCCGCCACACAATAGACCCATGAACGCCACGCCCAAACCCCTGAAAGACATCGCCTTTTCCATGCTCGACCTCGTGCCCGTGCGCGAGGGCCGCAGCGTGGCCGATGCGCTTGCCGTGTCGCTGCACACGGCGCAACACGCCGACCGCCTGGGCTTTGCCCGCTACTGGCTGGCCGAGCACCACAACATGGCCGGCATCGCCAGCTCGGCCACCGCCGTGCTGGTGGGCCACATCGCGGGCGGCACCTCACGCATCCGCGTGGGCTCGGGCGGCGTGATGCTGCCCAACCACGCCCCGCTGGTGGTGGCCGAAGCCTTCGGCACGCTGGCCGAGCTTTACCCCGGCCGCATCGACTTAGGGCTTGGCCGCGCCCCCGGCACCGACCCCACCACCATGCGCGCGCTGCGCCGCGACCGCCCCGAAACCGTGGACGACTTCCCCCGCGACGTGGCCGAGCTGCAGCGCCTGCTGGGCGACACGCAGCCGGGGCAAAAGCTCATGGCCACCCCCGGCGCCGGCACGCGCGTGCCCATCTGGCTGCTGGGATCCAGCCTGTTTTCGGCCCAGCTGGCCGCCGAGCGGGGGCTGCCCTATGCCTTTGCATCGCACTTTGCGCCCGCCATGCTGATGCAGGCCATCGACATCTACCGCCGCCAGTTCCGCCCTTCAGCGCAGTGCGAAAAGCCTTACGTGGTGATCGGCGTGCCGCTGGTGGCCGCGCCCACCGATGACGAGGCGCAGTTTCTGGCCGGCAGCATCTTCGAGCGCGTGCTGGGCATCCTCACCGGCGCGCGCGGCTTGCTCAAACCGCCGCGCCCCGGCTTCGTGGCGCAACTGGGCGCGCGCGAAAAAGCCGCCATCGCCGACTTCCTGGCCTGCGCCGTGATCGGCAGCCCAGGCACCGTGCAGCGCGGCCTGCAAACCCTGGCCGATGAAACCGGCTGCGACGAGATGATGTTCACCTGCGACATCTACGACCCCGCGCTGCGCCTGCGGTCGCTGGACATTGCCGCGCAGGTACGAGAGTCATCTATTTGATAGCTTCTTGCGCATTTCCTATGTGGTTTTCAAATGATTTTTATCTGAAAACTAAATGAAATGAGCGTAAACAGCTATCAAATAATACAAAACCGCCTTGCTGCCACCACTACAATCCGGCCCTTTTCCACCCACCCCGATCACGGCGCGCCGCGCCCCGCCTGCATGGACACTCCCGGAAACCTGTTCGTCGTCGCCGCACCCAGCGGCTCGGGCAAATCCAGCCTGGTCAAGGCGCTGATGGAAGTGGACGCGGGCGTGCGCCCCTCCATCTCGCACACCACGCGCGCGCCGCGCGGGCAGGAAAAGCACGGACGCGAATACTTCTTCGTCGACACCCCCACGTTCGAGGCCATGGCCGGGCGCGGCGACTTTCTCGAATGGGCGCACGTGCACGGCAACCGCTACGGCACCTCGCGCCAGGGCGTGCAGCAGCGCATGGCCGAAGGCGGCGACGTGGTGCTGGAGATCGACTGGCAGGGCGCGCTGCAAATCAAGCAGCTGTTTGCCAGCGCCATCCTCATCTTCGTGCTGCCCCCCAGCTGGGAAGAGCTGCGCGCACGCCTGACCCGCCGCGGCGAAGACGCGCCCGACGTGATCGAGCTGCGCCTGGCCAACGCGCGCGAAGAACTGGCGCAGGCCGGACACTTCGACTTCGTTATAATCAACGAGATATTTGAACGCGCGCTTTTCGATCTGAAAACCATTGTTCACGCGCAGCGCCTGAAGTACACCACCCAAAAGCGCGCCCGGGCCGACACCTTCAAGGCCCTCAATCTGTCCTGATTCCCACCCCCCCCCCTTTTCTTCCCTTTTTCTTCACCTCCTTCGCAGGAAAATCGCCTCATGGCCCGCATCACCGTCGAAGACTGCCTTGCCCAGATCCCCAACCGCTTCCAGCTCGTACTGGCCGCCACCTACCGCGCACGCATGCTGAGCCAGGGCCACACCCCCCGCATCGACACGCGCAACAAGCCGGGCGTCACTGCGCTGCGCGAAATCGCCGCAGGCAAGGTGGGCCTGGAAATGCTCAAGAAAGTGCCTTGAGAAATATCGGGAAAGGCCGCAGACGTTTTCCTGCGGCCACACTCCTGCCAAAAAGGGCGTCCAACGGACGCCCTTTTGCATTGAATGCGCGTCGATTTATGTCAGCCCGGTTAAATTCGAGCTTATGAGTTCGTTGCTACCGCCCCTTGAGCAACCCTTGGCTGCCGCCAACGCGGCGGCGGCCAGCTTCGCCGCGCTGGAGGGCAAGCTCGACTACCTCGACACCGCCGACCGCGAGCTGGTGCGCCGCGCCTACCGCTTTGCCGACGCCGCCCACCTGGGCCAGATGCGCCACAGCGGCGAGCCCTACATCACCCACCCCATCGCCGTGGCCGCGCAAGTGGCCGAGTGGAAGCTCGACGCCCACGCGCTGATGGCCGCGCTGCTGCACGACGCGATGGAAGACTGCGGCG
>JAUNTQ010000182.1 GCA_030538605.1 Pseudomonadota bacterium | reverse complement strand
ATGTCGGCCAGGCGCAGCACGCCTTCGAGCATGACGCGGCTTTCGGCGTCGATGAGTTCGCGGTCTTCGGCCTCGGCCAGGGTTTCGATCAGCTCGTCGGTGGAGTCGGGGCCGGGCTTGATGAATTCGACCAGCTTCCTGAACAGGCTGCGCTTGTCTTCGCGCTCTGGCGGGCGCTCGCCGTTGCGGGCGGGGTGGGGGTCAGCCACGGTGGGGGGGTGCAGGACGTGCGGTGGTTGTGGAGCGCACAAGGATAGCGGATGTGTGTGGCCGCTCCGCTGCCCGCCTGCCTGCCTTCAGCGGCCCGGGCCGTGGCGGCCTTCGCGCACGGCGTCATGCGCCTGGCGCGTGCCGCCCACCCAGTCGCGCAGCTGCTTGCGCTCGGATTTCAGCCAGTAGTCCACCTGCCCCACCTGGTCGGCCAGCAGCTCGCCCACGCGGGTCTTGAAGCTGGCCTCGGGCAGGGCCAGGTGCGCTTCGCTTTCGCTGCCGGCGCGCTCGACCACGGCACCGGCCTTGCGGGCGATGCGCAGCATGGGGGTGTTTTCGGTGAGCGCGTGGATGTAGAGCGTTTTCACGCCGCTGTTGACGGCGTGGATGGCCGCACGCTCGAACAGGCGCGCGCCGTAGCCCCGGCCACGCGCATGCGCGGCCACGGAGACGCCGAACTCGGCAAAGCCCGCCTCGGTCATGACGGCGGGAAACGCCAGGTGCGCCACGGCCACCAGATCCAGCCGGCGGTTGAAGATGCCGAAGACGTGGTCGCGGCTGAAGTCGAGCTTGTCCACGTACTGGCGGATCTGCCGCTCGTTGGCCGCGTAGCCAAAGCGCAGGTAGCGGTCGTGCGCGTCCAGCGCGAGCAGGTGGCGCGCGATGGCCTCGCGGTAGCGCGCGCCGATTTCCCTGATCGGGACGATGGCCGAATGGCTGGGCGCGGCGGCGGCGCGGGCGGTGTGCTCGGCACCTGCCTGACGGGAGGAGCTGGGGTTTTCCATGAGGGCCATGTTAGGCCTTTCTTCTAGATGTGCAACTCCAATCGCGCGATTTTTGTTGCAGCGCAGCAGAAAAGCGTGAAGTTGCCACGGGAGGAGGTGCCTTGGCTGACATGTGAAATAAAAGTGAGCTGCTTGCGCATGTATTTAAATAATTTCATATATAAAACAATTTGAAATTGTTTTATAACGTGCGCAAGCCGCTACTTTTTTCATCACCCCACAATGGGCAAAGCCGTGGTGGCCTTGACCCGGTCAAGCACGAAGCTGGTCTTGCAGTCCTGCACGGCGGGGTGGCGCAGCAGGGTGTCCATCATGAAACGTGAGTATTCACTCATGTCCTGAAGCACCAGGCGCAGCAGGAAGTCCATCTCGCCCGTCAGGGCCGTGCACTCCACCACCTCGGGCCAGGCCTGCACGGCGGCGCGAAAGGCGTCCATGGGGTTGCGCTTGGCATGGTCGGCGCGCTTTTCCAGCCGCACGTTCACATAGGCCACCAGGCCCAGGCCCAGCGCCTCGGGCCTGAGCAGGGCGACGTAGCGGTCGATCACGCCCGCGTCTTCGAGCTTTTTGATGCGCCGCAGCACGGCACTGGCCGACAGGCCGATGGCCTCGCCCATGGCGTCGCAGGTTTCGCGCCCGTTGGCTTGCAGGCGGCGCAAGATGGCGCGGTCGAGCCGATCGAGTGCGTCAGATGAAGACATGCCGCGATTTTATGGCGCGCAGCAGCGCCAGCCAGCCCAAGCGCGCACATGCAGGCCGAATGCACGCACAAAACATGCATTCACGTATTTCTACGCGCCCGATTTTTGCGACACCCGCCCCTGTACGCGCGCCAAACGCCAGAATGCCGCAGCCCCCCGCGCCTACAGTGATGCGTTTGCCCCCACCCTTTCAAACCAATGGAGACACCTGCCATGCGCACCGCACCCGCCGCCACCACCTGGGACAACCCCATGGGCACCGATGGTTTCGAGTTCATCGAATACGCCGCGCCCGACCCCGCTGCCATGGGCCAGCTGTTCGAGCGCATGGGCTTCACCGCCGTGGCCAGGCACCGCCGCAAGAACGTGACGCTGTACCGCCAGGGCGAGATCAACTTCATCATCAACGCCGAGCCGGACAGCTTTGCCCAGCGCTTTGCGCGGCTGCACGGCCCCAGCATCTGCGCCATCGCCTTTCGCGTGGCCGACGCCAAAAAGGCGTATGAACGCGCGCTCTCGCTCGGTGCCTGGGCCTATGCGGGCCAGGCGGGCGCGGGCGAGCTGAACATCCCGGCCATCAAGGGCATTGGCGACTCCATCATTTGCCTGATCGACCGCTGGCGCGGCAAGGACGGCGCGCAAGACGGCGACATCGGCAACATCGGCTTTTACGACGTCGATTTCGAGCCGCTGCCCGGCGTGAGCGGCGCGAGCGCCATCAGCCCCGCAGGCTTTGGCCTGACGGTGATCGACCACCTGACGCACAACGTGCACAAGGGCCGCATGGCCGAGTGGGCGGGCTTTTACGAGCGGCTGTTCAACTTCCGCGAGGTGCGCTATTTCGACATCGAGGGCCAGGCCACGGGCGTCAAATCCAAAGCCATGACCAGCCCCTGCGGCAAGATCCGCATCCCCATCAACGAAGAGGGCAACGACCAGAAGGGGCAGATTCAGGAATACCTCGACCGCTACGCGGGCGAAGGCGTGCAGCACATCGCGCTGGCCAGCACCCACCTCTACGACACCGTGGACGCGCTGCAAATGGCGGGCGTGAAGCTGCTGAATACCAGCGAAACCTATTACGAGCTGCTGCCCAAACGCATCCCCGGGCTGCAAGAGCCGCTGGGCGAGCTGCAAAGCCGCAACATCCTGGTGGACGGCACGCCCGACGAGCTGCTGCTGCAGATCTTCAGCGAAAACCAGCTCGGCCCCATCTTCTTCGAGTTCATCCAGCGCAAGGGCAACGAGGGCTTTGGCGAGGGCAATTTCAAGGCCTTGTTCGAGACCATGGAGCTGGACCAGATGCGCCGCGGCGTGCTGAAAGCCGCGCCGGGCGGGGCGTAAACTGGGGCGGGGGCGGCCCGGCACCAGGTGCGGCCCCATTTGCTGGAGATCTGCCCATGAACGCCCCCCTTGAATTCCCTGCGCGCACCGTGCCCGATGCCTTGCGCGAGGCGCTGCGCGCGCACTTCGGCGCGCGCTTTTCCGAAGCGCTGGCCGTGCGCGAGCAGCACGGGCGCGACGAATCCATCTTCACCCGCGTGCCGCCGCCCGCAGGCGTGGTGTTTGCCGAAAGCACGGCCGACGTGCAGCGCACCGTCGCGCTGTGCGCCGAGCACCATGTGCCGGTGATTGCCTATGGCGCGGGCTCCTCGCTCGAAGGGCATCTGCTGGCCGTGCAAGGCGGCATCAGCCTTGACCTGAGCCGCATGAACCGCGTGCTGGCCATCCACGCCGAAGACCTCACCGTCACCGTGCAGCCGGGCGTCACGCGCCGGCAGCTCAACGAAGAAATCAAGCACACCGGCCTGTTTTTCCCCATCGACCCCGGCGCCGACGCCAGCATCGGCGGCATGGCCGCCACGCGCGCTTCCGGCACCAACGCCGTGCGCTACGGCACCATGCGCGAGAACGTGCTGGCGCTGGAA
>JAUNTQ010000181.1 GCA_030538605.1 Pseudomonadota bacterium | reverse complement strand
AGCAGCAGGCCCGAGGGGCCGGCGCCGACGATGGCGACCTGGGTGCGCATGGTGTCTTGTCTCCGTGGTGCGGGAAGGGGAAAGCCCTTGAGCCTAGCCCGCCGCCACGGCCAGCGCCAGCGTGGCGCGCGACGCTTGCGCGTTCATTGCATGCTTTGTGCGATCATCGCGCAGCGGTTTTTCGGGCGTTTTTTCAATATGGTTCCGACAAAAAGCGGCCTGAAAAAAACCGTCATTCCCGCGCAGGCGGGAATCCAGACGCTTTCAAACAGCGCGGCGGCCTGCACAGGCCGACTGGATTCCCGCCTGCGCGGGAATGACGGAGAAGCAAGGCATTTCCAGGTGGATTGCTTTCGAATCAACCACAAGGGCAGGAGACTTCATGCATCCCATCCGCACGCACGCGCGCCACCTGGGCGCCTGGCTTTTTCTCGCCGCCGCCGCGCTGCTGGCCGGCTGCGCCAGCACCACCGCGCCGCTCAATGAGCGGCTGGCGCAGGCCCGGCCCACCGAGGGCTACCGCGAGGCGCTGGCGCACCGCGCGCAGGCGCGCGAGGGGTTGATGGTGTCGATGAGCTTTTCGGGCGGCGGCACGCGCGCGGCGGCGCTGGCCTATGGCGTGCTGCAAGAGCTGGCCGCCACCCACGTGCCCGTTCCCGAAGGCGGCCGCGTGCGCATGATCGACGTGGTGGACAGCATCACCGCCGTCTCGGGCGGCAGCTACCCGGCAGCGTATTACGGCCTGTTCGGCGACCGCATGTTCATCGACTTCGAGGAGCGTTTTCTGAACCGCGACGTGCAGGGCGACATCATTCGCGCCATCTTGCTGCCGCACAACCTGTTTCGCATGACCTCGCCCTATTTCGGCCGCACCAGCGTGGTGGCCGAGTACCTGGACGAGCTGCTGTTCGAGGGCAAGACCTTCGCCGACATGGCGCGCGCGGCCGAGGACGGCTCGCGCCCCTTCATCTTCATCAACGCCAGCGACATGGCGCGCACCAGCCGCTTCGAGTTCACGCAGGACATGTTCGACGTGCTCTGCGCCGACCTCTCGCGCTACCCGGTGGCGCGCGCGGTGGCCTCGTCCAGCGCGGTGCCTGTGGTGTTTTCGCCCATCACGCTGGCCAACCATTCGGGCAGCTGCGGCTACCAGCTGCCCGAATGGGTCAGCCGTGCGGCGCAACGCAGCGAAGCCTCGCGCCGGCGCTTCACCATCGCCAATGACATCCTGTCCTACACCGACCCGCGGCGGCGCTACGTGCACCTGCTGGACGGCGGCCTGTCCGACAACCTGGGCGTGCGCGCCTTTCTCGACCGGCTGGACCTGGCCGGCGGCCAGAACCCGTCCATGCACGACATGCGCCAGACCGGCGGCCTGCGGCGTGTGGTGCACATCGTCGTCAACGCGCAGACGCGCCCGCAGATGCCGCAGCTCGACGCCAGCCCCGTGGTGCCCACCCTGAGCGCCATGGCGTTCGCCATCGGCAACGTCACCGACCGCTTCACGGTGGAGACGCTGGAGCACCTGGACAGCTCGATACACAAGGGTGCCCAGCTGCTGGTGCAGCGCCTGCGCGAGCTGAACCTGCCCAACCCGGACGACGTGGATGCGTGGGTCATCGACGTGAGCTTCGACGGCATCGCAGATGATGAGGAACGCGGCTACTTGGAAAGCCTGCCCACCAGCTTTCGCCTGCCCGCCGACGACGTGCGCCGCCTGCGCGCGGCCGGCGCGCGCGTGCTGCGCGACTCGCCCGGCTTTCAGCGCCTGCAGCGCGAAGTCGCCGACCGCCTGCCGCAACGTCTGGGCACGCGCGGCCACGACCCGGCCACCGCGCCGTGACCGCACCATGACCGCCACACCGCTGGCGCCCGCCGACACCATCGCAGGCCTCATCAAGGGGCTGGCGGTGCTGGAGAGCTTCGGCACCGAGCGCCAGCGCCTGTCGGTCACCCAGGCGGCCGAGCGCGCGGGCATCACCCGCGCGGCCGCGCGGCGCCACCTGCTGACGCTGGCGCACCTGGGCTATGTGGAAACCGACGGCCACCACCACTATTGGCTGGCCGCGCGCGTGCTGCGCCTGGCCGGCGCCTACCTGGCCTCGGCGCGCCTGCCGCGCGCGGTGCAGCCCACGCTCAACCGCCTGGCGGCTGAAACGCAGGACGTGTATTCGGTCGCCGTGCTCGATGGCGACGAGGTCGTCATCGTCGCGCGCAGCGCCGGGCTCGCGCCTGCCAACCCGCTGCTGGCCTACGGCCGCCACCTGGGCGCGCGCCTGCCCGCGCACACCACCTCCACGGGCCGCGTGCTGCTGGCTGCGCTGCCACCGGCTGAGCGCGCGGCCTGGCTCAAAGGCCGTGTGCTGCCGCGCCTCACGCCCCACACCGTCACCGCGCCGCGCGCCTTTCGCGCGCTGCTGGCGCGAGTGGCCACGGAGGACTGCTGCGTGGCCGCCGACGAGAACGAGCTGGGCGTGCACGCCGTGGCCGTGCCCCTGCGCACGCCGCAGGGCCAGACGGTGGCCGCCCTCAACGTGGTGCTGGCACCGGGCCAACTGGCCGCCGCCCCGCTGGCCGCCCACATCCTGCCGCGCCTGCGCGATGCGGCCAGCGAGATCCGGCAGCTGCTATGAATGAAGCAGCTGTTTGCGCTTGACCTGCCAGGGCTTGAGCCGGAAAGCACGGGTCTGATGGGCAGGGGCTGGCAAAAGCGACTGTGGGAGCGGCCTTGGCTGCTCCTGCAACGTTGTAAAAACAGGGGTATATGCATTTTTCGCCCGCCAACCGTGCGCTATCTGGCTTATGGTGGGGGAGTATGTGTGGAAATGCCCGTAGGGCGGGCATTCATGCCCGCGTGGCAGCGCCTCTTGCCCAGCCTGGGCGGCTAAACGCCCAGATGCTGCGTCAGCAATGCAGGCTGCGCAATCAGCGCGTCCGAAGTGCCTTCGAACACTACCTCGCCCTTGACCAGCACCACGTTGCGGTCGGTCACTTGCGTCACGTGCTTCCAGTTCTTGTCGACGATCACGCTGCTGATGCCGCTTTGGCGGATCACGTCGCAGATGCGCCAGATCTCGCGTGCGATCAGCGGGGCCAGCCCTTCGGTGGCTTCGTCGAGGATGAGCACGTCGGGGTTGGTCATCAGCGCTCGGCCAATGGTGAGCATCTGCTGCTCGCCGCCGCTCAGCTGCTGGCCGCCGTGGTGCAGGCGTTCGGCCAGGCGGGGGAAGGTGTCCAGCACGCGCTCGTACGTCCAGTCGCGCTGGCCCTGCGTGCCGCAGCGGGCGGCCATTTTCAGGTTCTCGACCACGCTCAGGTTGCCGAAGATGCCGCGCCCTTCGGGCACGTAGGCGATGCCCATCTGCGCCACTTCGTAGGGCGCGCGGCCCGTCATGGGCTTGCCCTTGATGAGCACGCCACCCGCGCGCGGCTTGACCAGGCCCATGATGGATTTGAGCAGCGTGCTCTTGCCCATGCCGTTGCGGCCCATCAGGCCAATGGTTTCGCCGCGCCGCACGATGAAGTGGATGCCGCGCAGGATGTGGCTGGCACCGTAGTAGGTGTGCAGGTCGATGGCGTGGATGAGCAGGTCGTCGGGTGCGCTCATGTCAGTTATCCATAGCGCTGCGCACTACCCGCATGGCATGAAACGCCAGCG
>JAUNTQ010000180.1 GCA_030538605.1 Pseudomonadota bacterium | reverse complement strand
TGAGCGCGCTGGGGCGCGTGCACCCGCAGTGGTACGTGCGCGGCTCGCTGGGCGTGATGTCGGCCAAGGTGATCGAAGACCGCATGAGTCCTGATCGCGTGGGCCAGCCCCTGAACAACACCAGCCGCGTGAGCAGCAACCTCTTCGTGCGCTACACCCCGCACCCCTGGTACGCCGAAGTGGGCGTCACCCACCTGGGCAAGCGCTTTTACACGGCACAGAACACGCCGCAAAACCTGCCCGGCTTCACCCGCGTGGACGCCATGCTGGGCTACACGCACGCCCACTGGAACTTCACCTTCGCCGTGCACAACGTGTTGAACACGCGCTACTGGCGATCCAGCGCCATGCCCGGCTCACCGCGCGCCTTCACGCTCAAGGGCACTTACCAGTTCTGAGCGCGGCTGCATCTCCTATCCCTTGCCTTCATCACGCACCCCATGCCCACCCCTTTCACCCTGCCGCATCCGCCACGCCAGCAGCCGCTTCACCCGCTGGCACTGGCCTGCACCCTGCTGCTGACGGCCCCTGCCGCCTGGGCGCAGGCCGCACCCCCGCCCGACGGCGACGACGTGCCCCATCTGCCCGACGTGCGCGTGCAGGCCAGCACGCCCACGCAGCCAGATCCCGACAAGAGCCTGGGCTTTGCCCCCACGCAGGCGCAAAGCGCCAGCAAGGTGCCCATGCGCCTGCTGGAAACGCCCCACTCGGTCAGCGTCATCACGCGCGAGCAGATGGAGTCGCGCCAGGTGGGCAACCTGCAAGAGGCGCTGCAAACCGCCGCGGGCGTGAGTCCCGTCAACTTCGGGCGGCGCGGGTTTGACGACATCTTCATCCGCGGCTTTCGCTCCACCGAGTCGATACTGATCGACGGCCTCAAGCAAAGCGGCGGCATGTGGATGCGGCTGAACCCCTATGGCTACGACCGCTTCGAGGTGCTGCGCGGCGCGGCCTCGCTGCTGTATGGGCAGGTGCAGCCTGGCGGCGTCGTCAACGCCGTCAGCAAGCGGCCCGGCCCCGATACGTTTGGCGAAGCCTCGCTGCGCGTGGGCAGCTTCGGGCAGAAAACACTGTCAGCCGACATCAATCGCCCACTGTCGGCATCGGGCCGCTCGGCGCTGCGCATCAACGCTCAGATCGCCGACACGCGCGATGCGACCGACTTCGTCTTTCGCAAAGACCGCTGGTTCGCCCCCGCGCTCTCGCTCGACCTGGGAGCCGACACGCAGCTGACCCTGCTGGCCAGCTACAACCAGGGGAAATGGCTGCGCCAGCAAGGCGTGACGCCCTACGGCACCTTGCTGCCCAACCCCAACGGGCGCATTCCCCTGTCGCGCTTCACGGGCGAGCCGTCGTTTGGCAACTACGACATCGAGCAAGTCTCCGTGGGCTATGCGCTGGAGCACCGCATCAACCCCCACCTGACGCTGCGCCAGAACCTGCGCCACGAAACGCGCAAAGGCACGGGCAACTTCGTGGGCAACGCCGCGCTGCAAGCCGACGGGCGGCTGCAAAACCGCAACGCCACGCGCCAATACATCGACAACTCGTATCTGACGGCAGACACCTCGCTGCTGGCACAGTTCAGCGCCTGGGGCATGCAGCACCGGCTGGTCACCGGCCTGGACGCCAGCGCGGGGCGCACCTGGATGGGCTTGCGCCGCTGCCGCATTCCCGCGCTGGACTTGTTCAACCCCAGCTACGGCATGGCCGCCGACTGCCCCAGCAGCCTGACGCAAGACGCCCCCTCGCGCCTGCACACCGTCGCGCTGTACGCGCAAGACCAGATCAAATTCGCTCAGGGCTGGACGGCCTTGATGGGCCTGCGCCACGACCGCGCGCGCAGCCGCATCGACAACCGCGTGGCACAAACCGTCAGCCGGCAAAACGACAGCGCCACCACTTTTTCTGGCGGGCTGGTGCGCGAATTCGCGCCCGGCTGGTCGGTGTACGGCAGCTACAGCGAATCGTTTCTGCCCGTCTCGGGCCTGGCCTATGGCGGCACGCCCTTCGTGCCCGAAACCGGCCAGCAGTGGGAAGCCGGCCTGAAATACGAAGCCCCCGCAGGCGGGCTGACCGGAGCGCTCGCCCTCTACGAGCTGCGCCGCCAGAACGTCACCACGGCCGACCCCGTCAACGAAGGCTTCAGCGTGCAAACCGGCGAGCAGCGCGCCCGCGGGCTGGAGCTGGAAATGGGCCTGGATCTGGCGCGCGGCTGGAAAGCCGTGGCCGCCTACACCTACACCGACGCGCGCGTCACGCGCGACAACAACGCCGCCATCGTCGGCAAGCCCATCAACCTCACGCCGCGCCACACCCTGAGCGCCTGGGCCACGCACCGCATCAGCGGCCAGCCCATCACCCTGGGCCTGGGCGGGCGCTACGTCAGCCGCCAGCGCGGCGCGCTGCCCTTCAGCCTGCCCGCCTACTTCGTGGCCGATGCCTCGCTGGTCTACACGGGCAAGCACTTTCGCGTCGGCGCGGCGGTAAAAAACCTGTTCAACCGCCGCTACTACGCCGGCGCCATCAACGCCAACGTCGTCTCCCCCGCCGAGCCGCGCAGCTTCTCCGTCCAGGCCGACTTCTTCTTCTGAAGCAGCTTTCTACCGATTTGATAGCTGCTTGCGCTCGTCAATAAAGTATTTCAGACACATATGAGCTTGAAACTAACTTTTATACATCGCAAGCAGCTCACTTTTTTGAATCCATGAACATCACCATCCCCCGCCTGCCGCTGCCCCAAGCCTGGCGCTACCGCCTGGACATCACCGCCCGCGCCGTGGCGGCCATGGGCGGCGGCTACGTGCTGGCCGCGCTCGCCAGCGTGGTGCTGGCGCTGTGGCTGCCCACCTCGCGCGCCGAAGCCGTCACCTGGGGCATGCTGGCCTCGTTTGCCGTTTACGCGGGCGCCGTGATGTGGGCTTTTGCCGCCCGCAGTGCCGCGCGCGCCTGGCTGGGCCTGCTGCTGCCCATGGTGCTGCTGGCTGTACCGGTAGCACTGCACCACTGGAGATGACGCCATGAAAAACGGCTTTCGCCAGTCCATGGCCTGGCTGCACACCTACAGCGGGCTGCTGGTGGGCTGGGTGCTGTTCGTGGTGTTTGTGGCGGGCACGGCGGCCTACTTTCGGCACGAGATCACGCTGTGGATGCAGCCCGAGCTGCACCGCGCCGCGCTGCACAACCCCAGCGCCGCCGAACGGCCCGAGCTGGCGCGCCGCGTGGGCGACTGGCTGGCGCACAACGCGCAGGGCAGCCCGCGCTGGTTCATCAACCTGCCCAGCGCGCGCCAGCCGGTGGTGCAGGTCACCTGGCAAAAGCCGCCCGGCCAAGGCCCCGCTACCGGGCGCGGGCGCTTCGACAACGCCTTGCTCGACCCCACCACCGCCCAGCCGCTGGCCCAGGCGCGCGCCACGCGCGGGGGCGAATTCTTCTACCGCCTGCATTTCGACCTGCACTACATGCCCGCCGTCTGGGCGCGCTGGATCGTGGGCTTTTGCGCCATGTTCATGCTGGTGGCCATCGCCAGCGGCATCGTCACGCACAAGCGCATCTTCAAGGACTTCTTCACCTTCCGCCCTCGCAAGGGCCAGCGCAGTTGGCTGGACGCGCACAACGTCACCGCCGTGCTGGCGCTGCCCTATCACCTGATGATCACCTACAC
>JAUNTQ010000179.1 GCA_030538605.1 Pseudomonadota bacterium | reverse complement strand
CGCCTTGTCCGTCGCGGCGTGCTGGCGTGTGCCGTTTGCGCCGCTGGCAGTTCCTCTTGCAGAAACTGCAGCAACGCCGCCAGTGCAGCGCTGTTGTGGCGGCGCTGGGTGTAGGCGGCGTACACCCATAAATCGTCGGGGATGAAAGCGTCCAGCACCGGCTCCAGCGCGCCGCTGGCCAGGTGTTCGGCCACTGCTTCGCGCGCCACATAGCTCGCGCCCACACCTTGCAACAGCAGCTCGGGCAGGGCAGACACGTCGTTGGCATCCACGTGCGCCTGCACCGGCAGCTCCAGCGGCTTGCCGCCATCCACGAAGTGCCAGCGCGCCGCCTCCCCGGGCCGCACCACTGCCAGCAGCCGGTGCTCTGCCAGCTCGCGCGGGTGCGCAGGCCGGCCGTGGGCGTCCCAATAGGCGGGCGAGGCCACCACGCAGCGGTGCAGGCGTAGCAGGCGCCGCACGATCAGGTTCTCGTCCGGGATGGGGCCCACGCGCAGCGCCAGGTCAATGCCTTCTTCCACCAGATTCAGCGTGCGGCTGGAGAGCCGCAGGCTGAGCGAGACCGCCGGGTGGCGCGAGAGAAAGCGCCCCAGCAAGGCCGGCAACCGCGTCTGCATCAGTGCGTGCGGGGCCGAAACGGTGAGCCGCCCGCTGGGCCGCGTGGCGCGCTGCTGCAAGTCGCTGGCGGTCATCTGCACCAGCTCCAGCACCGGGCCCGAACGCTCGTACAGCAGCTGCCCCGCGTCGGTCAGCGACACCTGGCGCGTGGTGCGGTGAAACAGGCGCACGCCAAAGCGCGCCTCCAGCGCGGCCACGTATTTGCTGACATTGGCCGGCGACATGTCCAGCGCCCGCGCCGCCGCTGAAAAACCGCCGCGCCGCGCCACTTCGCGAAAAGTCTGAATCAGTTCAAGCGAATCCACATTGTTTCCCTTTCGGAAAAAGTGTATTCGCGATCAGCTGCTTTTTTCAACTGCCCTGAAACCCGACACTTCATTCCACGGTCACGGCACGGGACCGGCAAAAGGCCCACAGCCTCAGCCATCCGCCCCATGCCCCAGCCGCTGAAACACCCGGTCATTCCAGACACGGGCAACTGCCCCAAAGCCCGGCCCGCCATTCACCCAGGGCCTTATTGAAAAGGACACATGCCATGAAAACCCGCACTTCTCTCATCGCTCTGGCCACCCTGGTTGCCGGCACCGCCTTCGCCCAGATGCCCGCCGCTGGCGAAGCACCTTTCTTCAACGACGGCGTGCAGGCCAGCAGCACCACCCGCGAGGCCGTGCGCGCCCAGGTGGCAGGCCATTTCCCCGCCGCTGGCGAGCAAAGCGTGGCCAAGGCAGCGCCGCAGGTGAATGCCGAGCAGCTCAGCCGCGCCGACGTGCGCCAGCAGACCCGCGAAGCCATTGCCCACGGCCACGCCCCGGCCACTGGCGAACGCAGCTAAGGCACAGGGCGACACGCCCAACCGCCGAACGCAGACGACGCAGAGGAAGTCCCCCCACGGGTGGGTGGCTTCCTCTGCGTCTTCTGCGTTCGGTATCCGGCGTTTTCAGGGCGCCGCGTTTCTCAGGTAACGCCGCCGCCAGAAGATCACCAGAATGCCCACCGCCAGCAAGGTGAGCAGCGTGAACGCCAGCCACATGCCCTCGGTGCTGTGTATCAGCGGCAGGTGCTCGAAGTTCATGCCAAAAAACCCGGTGAACAGGTTCAGCGGCAGAAAGATGGCGGTGACGGCGGTGAGCGTGCGCATGGTGTCGTTGGTGCGCTGGCCCTGGGCGGCAAAGTGGATCTGCACCATGGTCTCGGCCGACTGCTCCAGCCGCCGCGCGTGGTGCAGCACGCGGTCGACGTGCTCCATCACGTCGCGCGCACGGGCCACGAGGTGGTCGTGCCGGTGCTGCGCCTGGCCCGGCTCGGGGCCGTGGGCCGACAGGGGCAGCTCGCGCAGCGTGTCCAGCCATTCCTGCATGGCGTCCTGCTGCTCTTCGCACAAATCCTGCAGCGCGTGCAGGCGGCGGCGCGCGTGCATCAGGTCGTTCCAGGCGTGCTGCTGCGGCTGCGGGCGCAGCAGCTCGGTCTGCGCGCTTTCCAGCGCCTGCGTGAGCGGGCGGCGCAGGTCGAGGTAGCTGTCCACCATCACGTTGACCATGCGCAGCACCAGGTCGGCCGGGCTGGGCGGGGTGCGGTTGCGCACGCTCAGCGCGTCCACGCCCAGGCGCGCGTCGGCCACGTAGCGCTGGATGAAGGTGTCGGCCGTGTAGCAGCCGCCCGGGTGCACGCTGATGAGCAGGCGGTCGAACACCACGAAGCCCACCGCGCGCGAGTCGATGCGCTCGAACACCGGGGGCGCGCCCGACTGCCCCGGCGTGAAGGCCGCTGCGCCCTGGGCGTGGTAGCTGGCGATGGCGGTGGTGCGCTCGCGCTCGCGTTTCACCTCGTCCAGCGTGGCCAGCCGGCGGAAGATGAGCATGTCGTAGACCGACGTGCCGCCGTAGTGCGAGGGGTGCGCGTCGCTGGCCAGGTCTTGCAGGTGCAGGTCCAGCAGCGCCGATCCGCCCAGCTGCTGCGCGGCCGATTGCAGCTCGCCCTGGCGGCGCACGAAGTCGGTGCGGTCGAGGTAGATCCAGACAAAGCCGTCGGCAGGCGCCGCCTCGGGCACCGTGTCCCCAAAGCGCAGGCTGCCTGCGGTGAATTCGACGATGTGCATGGGCGCGCAGTGTAGGGCAGGCATGTGGTGCTGCCTACCGAGGTGGATTCAAATAAAAGTGAGCTGCTTGCGTACGGTTTAAAACGTTTTCAGATAGTTTTGTATCAGAATTCGTTTTAAACCGTACGCAAGCAGCTCACTTTATCTTCTTACCGTTCCAGCACCGCGTCGATCAGCAAGCCCAGCGCCGAGTAGATCAGCGAGCCCAGCAGCGCCGCCCAGAAGCCGCTGACCTGAAAGCCGCCCACCACGCCCGACGCCGCCCAGAACATGAGCGCGTTGATGACGAACAGGAACAGCCCCAGCGTGATGAGCGTGATGGGAATGGTGAGCACCACCAGCAGCGGGCGCACCAGCATGTTCAGCAGGCCGATGATCAGCGCCGCCACCATGGCCGTGCCGAAGCTCGCCACGCTCACGCCGCCGTAGATGTAGGCCACCGCCAGTAGCGCCAAGGCTGACAGCACCCATTTCAGAACAAGTTTCAACATGGTGCGCGAGTCGGAAGGGCCGCGCCGCCCGCGTCTGTCGGCCAATGCCGACAGACGCGGGCGGCGCACTGCATGTCTACTTGCCTTGCTGCTCGATGGCGCTGGCCGAGGCCGATGCGGGTGCGGCCACGGTGGCCTGGCGGCGGCGCGTGGCGTAGTGCGCCGTGCCCAGCACGCCCGCGATGCACAGCGCCGCCAGCCCCCAGCGCAGCAGCTGATCGGGCGCTTCGCGCGGGCCGAAAATGCCGGCCAGCCACTGCTCGTTGACGATCATCTTGGCCGCCGTGAAGGCCAGCACCGCCGCCCCCAGCTGGATGATGATGGGGAAGCGCTCCACCAGCTTGAGCACCATGGTCGAGCCGAACACGATGATGGGCACACTGATGAGCAGGCCGATGATCACCAGGTCCATCGCCCCGTGCGCGGCCCCGGCCACGCCCAGCACGTTGTCGATGCCCATCAGCGCGTCGGCGATGACGATGGTCTTCATCGC
>JAUNTQ010000178.1 GCA_030538605.1 Pseudomonadota bacterium | reverse complement strand
GCACCTCCCCGCGGGCATGCATGCCCGCCCTGCAAGCATCCGCGCGGGCCGTTCTCAGGTTGGGTTAAGCCCGAGCGGAAACCCAGCAACGGCAGCGCCGCAGCTTGTTGGGGTTCCTGCGTTACCCCGACCTAACGGGCTACCGGGCTACCGGGCTCTTCCACGCTCACTCCACCGTCAGCTTGTTGTCCTGGATGACCTGGCCCCACTTGTCGAACTCGGCCGTGACGTAGCGGCCCGTTTCAGCCGGCGGCATGTAGTGGGCGTAGCAGCCAGCAGCGACCAGGCGGTCTTGCACTTCTTTTTGCGCCAGCACGGTTTTCAGCTCGGCGGTCATGCGCTCGATGGCGGCGGTGGGCGTGCCCTTGGGGGCCAGCATGGCGCCGATGGAGACGGCTTCGAAGCCCTTGAAGCCCTGCTCGGCCACGGTGGGCACGTCGGGCACGATGGACACGCGCCGGGGCGAGCCGACGGCCAGTGCGCGCAGTTTGCCGTTTTTGATGTGCGGCAGCGCGGCGACCAGGTCGCTGAACATCACGGGCACTTGCCCGCCCAGCAAATCGCTGATGGCCGGGGCGCTGCCTTTGTAGGCGATGTGCTGGGCGGCAAAGCCGCCTTGTTGCTTGAGCAGTTCCATGCTCAGGTGGCCAAAGCTGCCGGGGCCGGCGCTGGTGTAGTCGAGCTTGCCTGCGCGGGCCTTGGCCTCGGCGATCAGGCTGGCCAGGTCGGTCACCTTGGGCAGCGCGGCGGCGTTGACCACCAGCACGATGGGCAGGTCGTACACCATGCCCACGGGCAGCAAGTCGTTCACCGGGTGGTAGCTGGCGCTTTTGTACAGGTGCGGCGCCAGCATGGTGGGGGTGGCCAGCATCACGAAGGTGCTGCCGTCGCCCGGCGTCTTGATGACCTGGCCGTAGGCGATGGAGCCCGAGGCGCCGGGGCGGTTTTCGATCACCACCGGCTGGCCCAGCCGCTCGGCCAGCGCCAGGCCGATGACGCGCGAGCCGGTGTCGGTCGGGCCGCCTGCTGGCCACGGCACCACCAGCCGGATGGGTTTGGTGGGCCACGCTTGCGCGTGCGCGCCGCCAGCAGCGAGCCAGGCGCCGGTGGCCAGCAGCGCGCGGCGGCGGCTCAGGGTGAAGCTGGGGCTTGTGGTTTCTGGGTGCATCGCTGGGTCTCCTGTTGACTACAAAAATAAGAGCTGCTTGCGCTGATTGGGCAAGCGCCAGCGGCCCTTTATGGCACATGAATTCGCTGCGCTCAATGATCGGCGCTGGCGCGCCAGCACGGTGGGTGTCAAACCACGCCGCTGGCGCGCAAGGCGGCCAGGCCAGCGTCGTCCACGCCCAGGTGTTCGCGCAGCACTTCGGCGGTGTGTTGGCCCAGGGTGGGCGGGGCGTGGCGAATGGGCAGGCGCTGGCCTTCAAGGCGGTAGGGCGGCGCTTGCACGGGCACGGGGGTGCCGTCGGCCAGCGTGGCCTGGGCGATGCCGCCGCTGGCTTGGGTTCGGGGCGATGTCAAGGCATCGAGCACGCCCAGCACTTCGCCGCAGGGGATGCCGGCGCGCGTGAGTTTGTCCAGCAGCTCGGCGCGGGGGCGGCGGGCGAGTTCTTCGCGCAGCAGCGGCAAGAAGGTGTGGCGGTGGATGGCGCGCGCGGTGTTGGTGGCAAAGCGCTCGTCGTTCACCCACTCGGGGCGGTCGATCACGTCCTGGCACAGGCGCTGGAACTGCGCGTTGTTGCCCACGGTGACGACCAGCGGGCCGTCGGCGGCGTCGAACACGCCGTAGGGCACGATGGACGGGTGCGCGTTGCCGTATTTGGGCGGGTCGGCCTGCTGGAGCAGCGCCTCCATGCCGTAGTAGACCGAGAGCATGACGCCACAGTCGTGCAGGGCCAGCTGCACGTGGCGGCCTTTGCCGCCGCCCCGTTCGCGCGCCCACAGCGCGGCCAGCACGGCCTGGCCCGCCGACATGCCGGTGAACAGGTCGACCATGGCCACGCCGAACTTCAGCGGCGGTTGGCCTTCTTCGCCGTTCAGGCCCATCAGGCCGGTTTCGCCCTGCACCACCAGGTCGTAGCCGGGGCGGGCGGCTTCGGGGCCGGTGGGGTCGTAGCCGGTGATGGAGCAGTACACCAGGCCGGGGTTGGCGGCGGCCAGGGTGTCGTAGCCCAGGCCCATCCTGGCGGTGCCGCCGAACTTGAAGTTCTGGATCAGCACGTCGCTTTGCAGGGCCAGCTCGCGCGCCAGGCGCTGGCCTTCGGGCTGCTGCAAATCGAGCGTGATCGACAGCTTGTTGCGGTTCATGCTGTTGAAGTAGGCGCTGTTGGTCTCGCCGGTGCGCACGCCCCAGTCGCGCGTGTCGTCGCCGCGCGCGGGGTGTTCGACCTTGATGACTTCGGCGCCCAGATCGCCCAGCACCTGCGCGGCCAGCGGGCCGGCGAGCACGCGCGACAGGTCAAGCACGCGCAAACCGGACAGAGGGAGTGAAGCGTTCATGAGCTAAAGCCAATGTGAGTGCAGCCGTGGGCCGGTCAGCATAAGCTCATGCCGCGAATCGTCTAAGCACCGATGCGACAATCCGGACTTTCCCCCATAGCCTGCCGCCTGCGCGGTGTTGCCCCTCAAGTCATGGCCGCTTTCGACGAAGAAAAAGTTCTCACCGTCCACCACTGGACGGACCGCCTGTTCAGCTTCACCACCACGCGCAGCCAAAGCCTGCGCTTTTCCAACGGCCACTTCACCATGATCGGCCTGAAGGTGAACGGCAAGCCGCTGTTGCGGGCCTACTCCATCGTCAGCCCCAACTACCAGGAGACGCTGGAGTTCCTCAGCATCAAGGTGCCCGACGGCCCGCTGACCAGCCGCTTGCAGCACATTCAGCCGGGCGACAGCGTCATCGTGGGCCACAAGCCCACGGGCACGCTGCTGATCGACTACCTGCTGCCGGGCAAGCGGCTGTATTTGTTCGGCACCGGCACCGGGCTGGCACCGTTCATGAGCATCATTCGCGACCCCGACACCTACGAGAAATTCGAGCAGGTGGTGCTGGTGCACGGCTGCCGCCTGGTCAGCGAGCTGGCCTACCGCGACTTCATCACGCAAGAGCTGCCGCAGCACGAGTTTCTGGGCGAGATGGTGCGCGAGCAGCTCAAGTACTACCCCACCGTGACGCGCGAGGCGTTTCCCACGCAAGGGCGCATCCCCGATTTGATCGAGAGCGGCCAGATGGCGCACGACCTGGGCCTGCCCGAGCTGAACGCCACGCAAGACCGCGTGATGCTGTGCGGCAGCCCCGAGATGCTGAAATCCATCAAGACGGTGCTGGAAAAGCGTGGCTTCAAGGAGGGCAACACCACCACGCCGGGCGACTACGTGGTGGAACGCGCCTTTGTCGAGCAGTAAGCGCACCCGCGCTTTGATTCATAGACCAATCGGCCTTTAGCGCTTATATAGCAAGCGCTGACAGCTATTTTTAGCATAGCAAACAACTTGAATTTGTCATGCGCTCGCCAGAGCGCGGTCATTGGTCATCGCGAACCGCTGATGTTTCATGCCCAGCGGGTGGCGTGCAGCGCTATGGATATTGATCCGAAAGCAATGCACTTGAACGAATGAACCCGTGCCGTCATTCCCGCGAAGGCGCATAAGCGCTAACTAAAGAAACTCGTCCCCCCATTCACCGTCGTCATTCCCGCGAAGGCGGGAATCCAGGGGCCTTCCAACAGCACGGCAGTCTGCACAGGCCGCCTGGATTCCCGCCTTCGCGGGAATGACG
>JAUNTQ010000042.1 GCA_030538605.1 Pseudomonadota bacterium | reverse complement strand
CGCAGAGCTTCGCAGAGAAAGTCCATGGTTTTCCTCTGCGAAGCTCTGCGTTCTCTGCCCCTCTGCGGTGAAGGTATTCATTTAAAAAAAGTAGCTGCTTGCGTACGTTATTAAGTAATTTTAGATACTTTTATATTTAAAAACGTTTTATATCGTACGCAAGCAGCTCATTTTTTTGACTATCTGATGCCTTTCTCTCATCTGCTCACACCATGACCAGCATCCTCACCCCCGCCCAAGCCGCCGATCTCGTGCAGCCCGGCTGGACGGTGGCCAGCGCCGGTTTCGTGGGTGCGGGCCATGCCGAGGCGGTCACGCGTGCGCTTGAAGCGCGGTTCGAGCGCACGGGCGCGCCGCGCGACCTCACGCTGGTGTATTCCGCTGGCCAGGGCGACCGCGGGCAGCGCGGGGTGAACCACTTTGGCCACCCCGGCATGGTGCGCACCGTGGTGGGCGGGCACTGGCGCTCGGCCACGCGGCTGATTGCGCTGGCGCTGGCCGAAGGCTGCGAGGGCTTCAACCTGCCGCAGGGCGTCATCAGCCACCTTTACCGCGCCATCGCGGGCGGCAAGCCCGGCGTGCTCAGCAAGATCGGGCTGCATACCTTCGTTGACCCGCGCACCGGGCTGGACGCGCGCTACGTGGGCGGCGCCGTCAACCAGCGCGCGCTGGACGCCCGCCGCGCCGGCAGCGCGCGCTGGGTCGAGCACGAGCGTTTTCGCGGCGACGACTACCTGTTCTACCCCGCCTTTCCCATTCACTGCGCGCTCATCCGCGCCACCGCCGCCGATGCGCGCGGCAACCTGAGCGCGCACGGCGAAGCCTTTCACCACGAGCTGCTGGCCATCGCCCAGGCGGCGCACAACTCGGGCGGCATCGTCATCGCGCAGGTGCGCGAGGTGGTGGGCCACCACCAGCGCCTGGCCGACATCCGCGTGCCCGGCGTGCTGGTCGATCACGTGGTGCCCTGCGACGACCCGGCCGACCACGCCATGACCTTTGGCGAGGTGTTCAACCCCGCCTACGTCACCCCCTGGCAAGGCGCGGCGGCGCCCGCTGCCCCATCTGCCGACGCTGCCGCTGCCCCGCTGGACGCGCGCGCCATCGTGCAGCGCCGCGCCGTGCTGGAGCTGGCGCGCCGCCGCCCGCGCGTGGTGAACCTGGGCGTGGGCATGCCCGCCGCCGTGGGCGAGCTGGCGCACCGCGCGGGCGTGCAGGGCTTCACCCTCACGGTGGAGGCCGGCCCCGTGGGCGGCACGCCGGCCGATGGCCTGTCCTTCGGCGCATCGGCCTGGCCCGAGGCCGTGGTCGATCAGCCTGCGCAGTTCGACTTCTACGAAGGCGGCGGCATAGATCTCGCCATCCTCGGCCTGGCCGAGCTGGACGGCGCGGGCAACGTCAACGTGAGCAAATTCGGCGAAGGCGCACACGCGCTGATCGCGGGCGTGGGCGGCTTCATCAACATCACGCAAAGCGCGCGGGCCGTGGTCTTCATGGGCACGCTCACCGCCGGCGGGCTGCAAGTGGCGGCTGAAGGCGGGCGCTTGCGCATCGTGCGCGAAGGCGCGCTGCGCAAGCTGGTGCGGCACGTGGCGCACCTGTCTTTCAACGGCCATTACGCCGCCGAGCTGGGCACCGACGTGCTCTACATCACCGAGCGCGCCGTGTTCGCCATGCGCGCACCCTCAAGCGACAGGCATGCGCCGCCCGTGCTCACGCTGGTGGAGGTGGCCCCGGGCCTTGACGTGCAGCGCGACGTGCTCGCCCACTGCGACGCGCCCGTGGCCGTGGCGCACGACCTGCGCGAGATGGACGCGCGCCTGTTCATGCCCGGCCCAATGCGGTTGTGAGCGGTGTTCAGCCGGCGCGCGAGCGCGTCAGCCACATCGCATCGCCATAGCTGAAAAAGCGATAGCGCTGCGCCACCGCGTGGGCGTACAGCGCCATGATGCGCTCGTGCCCGGCCAGGGCGCTGACCAGCATCATCAGCGTGCTGCGCGGCAGGTGGAAGTTGGTGACGAGCGCATCGACCACCTGAAAGTCGAAACCCGGCGTGATGAAGATGCCGGTGTCGCCGCTGGCTTCGCCGCTTTGCGCCCACGATTCGAGCGTGCGCACGCTGGTGGTGCCCACGGCCACCACGCGAGCGCCGCGCGCGCGGCAGTCGGCAATGGCCTGCACCGTCTCGGGCGGCACGTGGTAGCGCTCGCGGTGCATCACGTGGTCGGCCAGGCTTTCGGTCTTGACGGGCTGGAAGGTGCCCGCGCCCACGTGCAGGGTGACGAAGGCGCGCTGCACGCCGCGCGCGTCGATCTGCGCCAGCAGCGCCTCATCAAAATGCAGCGCCGCCGTGGGCGCGGCCACTGCGCCGGGGTGCTTGGCGAACACGGTCTGGTAGCGCGACTCGTCGTCGGCGCTGTCGGCGTGCGTGATGTCGCCACCGTGAGGGCGCTCGATGTACGGCGGCAGCGGCACATGCCCGTGCGCGGCCATCAGCGCATAGGCATCGCCCGACAGGCGCAGATGAAACAGCGGGCCGCGCGCGTCGGGCCAGCGGCCCAGCAGCTCGGCGTCAAAACCGCCGGCCATGCGCAGCACGGTGCCGGGCGGGGGCTTTTTGCTGACCTTCATGTGCGCGGCCACGGTGCCGCCTTCCAGCACGCGCTCGATCAGCAGCTCCAGCTTGCCGCCGCTGGGCTTTTCGCCAAACAGGCGCGCCTTGACGACCTGCGTGTCGTTGAAGACGAGCAGATCGCCCGCGCGCAGCAGCGCGGGCAGGTCGGTGAAGCGGCGGTCAATGGGCGCGGCGCCGCTGCCGTCCAGCAGGCGCGAGGCGCTGCGCTGGGGCGCGGGGTGCTGGGCGATGAGCTCGGGGGGCAGGGCGAAGTCGAAGTCGCTGGTGGTGTGGGGGTGGGGCATGGGCAGGTGGGGTGAGCTTAAGAAAAGCGCGGCCAAAAAATTCCCCAGTCATTCCCGCGCAGGCGGGAATCCATCGTTGGCGCAGGTACTGAGGCTGGATTCCCGCCTGCGCGGGAATGACGGGGCAAATGAGGCAATGACGGGGTTGAATGAGGGCGCATGCTTCTTGAGTTGGTGCCTATGGGTGAGCGCGTGCGAAGGGTGTTCAACGGCTCAACAGCTCAATGTAGGCGGGGTAGCTGTAGCTGCGGTTTTTCTTCTGGCCGGTGGTTTCGGTCAGGATGTGCAAGCCCTCCAGTGCCTGCACGGCGGCGGTGGCGGTGGGAAAGCTGGTGCCCAGCTGCTGGCGCACGCGCTCGATGGTCAGGCGCGGCATCATCGGCAACAGCTCGAACAGCCGGTAGCTGGCCGGGCTGGCCTTGGCCGATTGCAGCAAGCGTTTGCGGTCGGTGGCGATCAGGCTGGCGACGTCGATGATGCTTTTTTCGGCCTCGGCGGCGGCGGCGGTCACGCCTTCCAGAAAAAAGCCGATCCATGCCGCCCAGTCGCCATCGGTGCGAATGGCCGACAGGCGGCGGTAGTACTCGGCCTGGTGCTGCTTGAGGTAGCCGCTGAGGTACATCAGCGGCTCGGGCAGCAGGCCCCAGTGCTCCAGCAGGGCGGCGATCAGCAGGCGTCCGATGCGGCCGTTGCCGTCAAGAAAAGGGTGGATGGTTTCAAACTGCGCGTGGATGAGGGCGATCTTCACCAGCGGCGGCAGGCTGGCGTGCGTGCCGTGCATGAAGCGCTCCAGATCGGACAGCAAGTCGGCCACCAACTCTGGCGGCGGCGGCACGAAGGCGGCATTGCCCGGGCGCGTGCCGCCAATCCAGTTTTGCGAGCGACGCAGCTCGCCGGGCTGCTTGCCCGCGCCGCGCACGCCATCCAGCAGCAGGCGGTGGGCATCGCACAGCAGCCGCACGCTCAGGGGCAGGCCAGCCGGGTCGCGCAGCTGTGCCTGCACCCAGCGGAAGGCGCGCAGGTAGTTGCCGACTTCTTGCACGTCGTCGGCGTTGGAGATGGCCAGGCCCGCTTCGTCGTCCAGCAAGTCCGCCAGCGTGGCTTGCGTGCCCTCGATCTGCGAGGTGAGCAGGGCTTCCTTGCGGATGGCGCTGTACAGCAGCCAGTCCACCGACGGCACCAGGCCCGTCACGCCAGACAGGCGCGCCAGCGCCAGTTCGGCTGCGCGATGGGGTTCGGTCCAGGTGGCGCTGGCCAAAGCCGACTCAGTCGGCGGCAAGCGGTGGGGGACGAAGGCGCGCACCGATTCGCCCAAGGTGGTGGTGGTGACGTAGCGGCCAGTGGAGGGGTTCATTGAAAGCAGGCTTTACATGCGCGAAAGTTAATTAAAGCATTCTTTAATTTCGATGGTGCGTATCAAAGAAAACTTTCATGCGCACGGCCCGCCCCACCCACGGCGGCAAAATCGCCCCCCATGCCCGCCCCGGCCCCTCGCCCCTCCACCCCGCCCTTGAGCGCCCCGCAAAAAGCGCTGCGCAAGCTGGGGCTGGTGCGCCCCATCGACCTGGCGCTGCACTTGCCGCTGCGGTACGAGGACGAAACGCGCATCGTCAAGCTGCGCGATGCGCGCGACGGCGAGGTGGTGCAGATCGAGGGCGAGGTGACGGGGCAGGAAATCACTTTCCGCCCGCGCCGCCAGCTGCTGGTGAGCGTGGATGACGGCAGCGACACGGTGGTGCTGCGCTTTTTCAACTTCTACCCCTCGCAGCAAAAGCAGATGGCGGTGGGGGCGCACATCCGCGCGCGGGGCGAGCTGCGCGGCGGTTTTGCGGGGCTGACGATGATGCACCCCACGGTGCGCGCGGCGGGCGGCGCATTGGCCACCGCGCTCACGCCCGTGTATCCCACGGTGGCGCAATTGCCGCAGCCTTATCTGCGCAAGGCTGTGCTTGGCGGGCTGGCGCAGGCCGATTTGAGCGAGACGGTGCCTGATGCGGTTTTGAATGGAATTGGCCACCAGCGCCTGTGGGGCCTACGCGAAGCGCTCACGTTTTTGCATCAGCCCACGCCCGACGTGGCGCTGGCTCAGCTGGAAGACCACAGCCACCCTGCCTGGCAGCGCCTGAAGGCCGAAGAGCTGCTGGCGCAGCAGTTGTCGCAGCTTGAAGCGCGCCGCGCCCGTGCGCACCTGCGCGCGCCCGTGCTGCGCGCGGCGCCTGGCGGCCTGCATGAGCAACTGCTGGCGGCGCTGCCGTTTCAGCTGACTGGCGCGCAGCGGCGCGTGGGCGAGGAAATCGCGCACGACTTGAAGCGCGTGCAGCCCATGCACCGCCTGTTGCAAGGCGACGTGGGCAGCGGCAAAACCGTGGTCGCCGCGCTGGCCGCGTGCCTGGCCATCGACGCCGGCTGGCAATGCGCGCTGATGGCCCCCACCGAGATATTGGCCGAGCAGCACTTCGCCAAGCTGGTCGATTGGCTGGGCCCGCTGCTTGCGGCGCGCGGTCAGCGCGTGGCCTGGCTCACCGGCAGCCAGAAGAAGAAAGCGCGCGGCGAGATGCTGGCGGCCATTGAAAGCGGCGACGCGGCGCTGGTCATCGGCACCCACGCCATCATCCAGGCACAGGTGCGCTTTGCCCGGCTGGGCCTGGCCATCATCGACGAGCAGCACCGCTTTGGCGTGCAGCAGCGGCTGGACTTGCGGCGGAAGATGGCGGCCTCTCTCCCTCCCCCGCTGGGGGAGGGCAGGGGTGGGGGCCACCCCGCTGGCCAGGCACACGCCGCCAGCCCCCATCCCGGCCTTCCCCCAGAGGGGGAAGGCGTTGTGGCCGAGCCCCACCTGCTCATGATGAGCGCCACCCCCATCCCCCGCACGCTGGCGATGAGCTACTACGCCGACCTGGACGTCTCCACCCTCGACGAACTGCCCCCAGGCCGCACGCCCGTCGTCACCAAGCTGGTGGCCGCGCACCGGCGCGATGAGGTCATCGACCGCATCCGCGCGCAAACCGCGCAAGGCCGGCAGGTCTACTGGGTCTGCCCGCTGATCGAAGAAAGCGAAGCGCTGGACTTGCGCAACGCCACCGAAACGCACGCCGAACTCAGCGCCGCGCTGCCCGGCCAGATGATCGGCCTGCTGCACTCGCGCATGCCGCCCGCCGAGAAAAAGGCCGTGATGGCGCTCTTCACCAGCGGCGACATGCCGCTGCTGGTCAGCACCACCGTCATCGAAGTGGGCGTGGACGTGCCCAACGCCAGCCTGATGGTCATCGAGCACGCCGAGCGCTTTGGCCTCAGCCAGCTGCACCAACTGCGTGGCCGCGTGGGTCGGGGCGCGGCGGCATCGGCCTGCGTGCTGCTGTACGAAACGCCCGAAGGCGGGCGCCTGGGCGAAACCGCCCGCGCGCGCCTCAAGGCGATGGCGGAAACCAGCGACGGCTTCGAGATCGCCCGGCGCGACCTCGACATTCGCGGCCCCGGCGAATTCCTGGGCGCGCGCCAGTCCGGTGCCGCCCTGCTGCGCTTTGCCGACCTGGCCGAAGACAGCGCCCTGCTCCAATGGGCCCGCGCCGCCGCCCCGCGCATGCTGGGCGAATACCCCGACCTGGCCGAGCAGCACGTCGCCCGCTGGCTGGGCAGCAAGGCGGATTACCTGAAGGCGTGAGCGGCGGGGAAAGATGCGTCAAAAGATGCGCCGAAATACGAGAAAATCAGTCGCAAGTTGTTGGCCTGCAAGCGTTTTTCTCAATTCCAACATGTTGCATCAACGGCCTGAACCAACGGTGCCCGCCACTGAAGCGCAAATGGCCAGCGATCCGGGGACAATGCCGCCATGACCCTGACCGAGTTGAAATACATCGTCGCCGTGGCCCGAGAAAAGCACTTCGGCAAGGCCGCCGAAGCCTGCTTTGTCTCGCAGCCCACGCTGTCGGTGGCGGTGAAAAAGCTGGAGGACGAGCTGGAGCTGAAGCTGTTCGAGCGCAGCGCGGGCGAGGTGACGGTGACGCCGCTGGGCGAGGAGATCGTGCGCCAGGCGCAAAGCGTGCTGGAGCAGGCCGCCGAGATCAAGGAGATCGCCCAGCGCGGCAAAGACCCGCTGGGTGGGCCGCTGAAGCTGGGGGTGATCTACACCATCGGCCCCTATCTGCTGCCCGATCTGGTGCGGCAGAACATCGCGCTCACGCCGCAGATGCCGCTGATGCTGCAAGAGAACTTCACCGTGCGTCTGCTGGAGATGCTGCGCACCGGCGAGATCGACTGCGCCATCCTGGCCGAGCCCTTCCCCGACACGGGCCTGGCGATCGCGCCGCTGTACGACGAGCCCTTCATGGCCGCCGTGCCGGCCAGTCACCCGCTGGCCCACGCCGACGCGGTCAGCAGCGAGCAGCTCAAGCGCGAGCACATGCTGCTGCTGGGCACCGGCCACTGCTTTCGCGACCACGTGCTGCAGGTCTGCCCCGAATTCGCGCGCTTTTCCAGCCCCACCGAGGGCATTCGCAAGAGCTTCGAGGGCTCGTCGCTGGAGACCATCAAGCACATGGTGGCCGCCGGCATGGGCGTGACCCTGGTGCCGCGCCTGGCCGTGCCGCCCGAGGCACTGGCCGCGACCGAACCCGACGCACCGGGCGTGGTGCGCTACCTGCCCATTCACGACGAAGGCGGCGCGCCGCCCACGCGCCGCGTGGTGCTGGCGTGGCGGCGCAGCTTCACGCGCTACGAGGCCATCGCCGCGCTGCGCAACGCCATCTACGCCTGCGCGCTGCCGGGCGTGCAGCGCCTGTCGTGAGCCCGGCGCTGCCGTCCGAGCTGGCACACGCCCTGGCGCGCACGCAAAGCGCGTTCGACCCCTTTGCGCCGTGGGCATTGCTGGCGCTGCTGGTGCTGGCGGGCGCGCTGCTGGCGCGCCATCGGCAGCGTGCCCTGGCCCTGTCCGGCGCGCGGTCGTTGCCGGGCGCGCCGCGCCTTGACCTGCCGCTGGCGGCCCTGCTGGCCCTGGCCTGGGGCGCGCTGGCCTGGGCCGTGCATACCGGGCCGCAGGCGTGGGTGGCGCGGCTGGACGCGCAGGCCACGCACTGGGCGCAGTCGGCCAGCACCCCCGCGCTGCGTTGGCTGGCGCTGCGCCTGAGCGATGTGGGCGACGTGACGGCGCTGGCCGTGCTGACGCTGATCGTCACCGCCTGGCTGTGGCGCCAGCGCGCACGCGGGTTGGCCGTGGCCTGGCTGCTGTCCATCAGCGCCAACAGCCTGGCCGTGCGCGTGCTCAAGAACCTGTTCGAGCGCGCGCGGCCCGACTCGGCGGCGGCGCTGGTCACGTCGGGCGACAGCTTTCCCAGCGGGCACGCCGCTGGCGCACTGATGGTGTTCGGCCTGCTGGCCTGGGGGCTGTGCGGGCGCGCGCCGCCGCGCTGGCGGTGGTGCATCGTGGCGCTGGCCGCGCTGCTGATCGCCGGCATCGCCGCCAGCCGCGTGCTGCTGGGTGTGCACTATCTGAGCGACGTGCTGGGCGGCCTGCTGTGGTCGGCCATGGCGCTGCTGCTGACGGTGGGCATGGTTCGCCGCGCAGGGCTTTGGTGAAAATAGGCCGCCAGCGCTTTCCTGGCAAACGCTAACAGCTATCAAACTGATTGCATGACTTCCGCCCCCACCGCCACACCGCGCAGCAAGCTGTCGCTGTACCTCGACCTGATCCGCTTCAACCGCCCCGCCGGCTGGCTGCTGCTGCTGTGGCCGTCCCTGAGCGCGCTGTGGCTGGCGGCGGGCGGCTTTCCCGGCTGGCACCTGGTGGCGGTGTTCACGCTGGGCACCATCCTGATGCGCTCGGCCGGCTGCTGCATCAACGACGTGGCCGACCGCGAGTTCGACCGCCACGTCAAGCGCACCGCGCAGCGCCCCGTCACCAGCGGCCTGGTGAGCGTGCAAGAGGCGCTGGCCGTGGGCGCGGTGCTGGCGCTGGCGGCCTTTGGCCTGGTGCTGACCACCAACGCCGCCACCATCGCGTGGTCGTTTCCCGCGCTGGCCGTCACGCTGGTCTACCCCTACGCCAAGCGCCACGTCTCCATGCCGCAGGCGGTGCTGGGCGTCGCCTTCAGCTTCGGCATTCCGATGGCCTACGCGGCGGTGCAGGGCCGCGTGCCGCTCGAAGCCTGGCTGCTGCTGGCCGGCAACCTGTTCTGGGTGCTGGCCTACGACACCGAATACGCCATGGTCGACCGCGACGACGACCTGCTGCTGGGCATGAAGACCTCGGCCATCACCCTGGGGCGCTTCGACGTGGTGGCCATCATGGGTTTTTATGCCGCGTACCTGCTCATCTGGGCGGTGCTCATCACGCGCCACACCACGCACCCGGTGCTGTGGCTGGCCTTTGGCGCGGCGGCGGCGCAGGTGGCCTGGCATTACCAGCTCATCAAGGGCCGCACGCGCGAGGGCTGCTTCAAGGCCTTCCGACTCAACCACTGGCTGGGGGCCACGCTGTTCGCGGGCATCGCGCTGGCGCTGGCAGCGCCGTGACAGCCGCCCCAGGTGCTGGCGTCATGGCGTCAGATCAAGGGGGTATCGGCCTTTTGCGCCCGTCCAGTGAGCGCTGACGGGCATAGGGTGTGGGAGTATGCGTGAACTCGCCGCGCCCCGGGCCTTACGCCAGCGCGGCGTACAGCCCGGTGACCTCGTTCATCACCGTCAGCAGGTTCTCGCTGGACGTCATCAGGTGCGACAGGCCCTCGGGGCTGGCGCCGCCCTTCTTGGTGGACTCGATCACGCTGTCGAAGAACACCCACTGGTCCTGGCCCAGCCGCAGTTCGTCCTTGATGCGGGCGGTGGCCTGGGGCGCGTCGCCCAGCGTCTTCATGCCGGCCAGAAACTCGCTGCGCGCCTTGTCGATCTCGGTCAGCGCCGCCTCGGGGTTGATCTTGGCCGCGCTGGCGTAACAGTACTTGGCCAGGCGCTGGCTCAACATGCGCTGGCGCCCGGCCACGTTGACCAGGTGGCCCACCGGCTTGCCCGACGCCTGCTCCAGCCGGTCGGTGCCCTGGTGGGCCAGCGCCAGCACCGTCTCGGACTGCGCGATCACCTCGCGCGCGCCGCCCAGCGTCGGCACCTTGCCCACCAGCTGCTCCTTGTAGCGGCTCCAGGCGCCTTCGAGCTGCACGTAGGTGTCGCGAATCGCCGGCGAGGGCGAAAACGCCTTCAACTCCACCAGCTGGCGGTCAAACAGCGCCATCGACTGCGTCAGGATCTTCTCGGCCTGGCCGGTCTGCGTCTGCAGCGCCAGCGCCAGATAAGCCTTGGCCGTGCGCTGCGACAGCATGCGCTGGCGGCCGGCCTTGTTGATGGCATCGTTCAAGTCCTTGACCTGCGCCCACGCGGGCGCGCCCAGCACCAGCCCCAGGGCGGCGGTGTGTCCGAGAAAACGGCGGCGATGAAGGTTCGGCATGGCGTACAACTCTTTTCAAATAAAACCAAATGACTAGATTCATGCGATCTGCTGATCGGCAAGGCATTAATGTAGTTCATTGGTTCTAGGTATAACCCTGATTGAAATCAAGTGCGGACAGTGTCAGTCGCCGGCACCCGCCACCATGCGCCGGCCGGTGCTTTCAAACAGACAGCTGCTTGCGCTCGATTGGCAAAGATTTCAAGCCAAAAGTGCCTGAAAACCGCTTTGTCCGCGCGCAAGCAGCTATGTTTATTGATGGTTCGGCCCGCGCACCGCCCGATGGCGCCGGCCCTTCAGCGCCCGAACGCGTCGCCCAGCTCTTTCGCGCGCACGCAGGCGGCGTGCATGGCCTGGACGAACGCGGCCTGCATGCCGGCCTGCTCCATCGCCATCAGGGCCGCGTGGGTGGTGCCGCCCTTGCTGGTCACGCGCTCGCGCAGGGTGGCCAGGGCTTCGGGCGATTCGGCGGCCAGATGGGCGCCGCCGGCGAAGGTGGCCACGGCAAGCTGGCGGGCCTGCGCTGGCGTCAGGCCCAGTTCCACACCCGCCTGCTGCATCGCTTCGAGAAAGTAAAAGACGTAGGCCGGGCCGGAGCCGGACAGTGCCGTCACCGCGTCGAGCTGCTCTTCGCGCTCGACCCACAGCACCTCGCCGGTGGTGCGGATCATGGCTTCGGCCAGCGCGCGGTCGCCGACGCCGGCGGCGGCGCTGGCAAACAGGCCCGTCATGCCGCGCCCGACCAGCGCGGGCGTGTTGGGCATGCAGCGCACGATGCGTGCGCTGCCGCTGGCCGCCTCAATGTCCGCCGCGCGGATGCCCGCCATCACCGACAGCTGCAAGGCCGCGCCCGCGTGCGGCGCCACCGGCGCGGCGGCGGCGGCAAAGTTCTGCGGCTTGATGGCCCACACCAGCACGTCGGCGGCCGCCAGCGCAGGCCCGGCGCCGGGCAGGGCGTCGATGCCGTGCTGCGCTTTCAGTGCGGCGCGCGTGGCCTCGAACGGCTCCACCACGTCGATCTGCCCGGCGGGCAGGCCGCGCCGGATCAGCCCGCCGATGATGGCGCTGGCCATGTTGCCGCCGCCGATGAAGGCGATGCGGGTGGCGGGGGGCAGGGTGGGGGTGGTCATGTGGTGCGGGGTCTGGGGTGGTAGGGGCAGTTTAGGGCGCGTTCACCGCCAGCGCGATGAACTGCGTGACCTGCAAGGGGTTGAAGTTGTCGTCGCTGCACAGCACCAGCGTGCGCTGGCCGCCGGGCAGGCGCGGGCCCCAGGCCATGCCTTCCAGGTTGTCCAGGTGCGGCAGGCCGATGCGGCCCAGGTCGAGCAGCAGGCGCTTGGCCACGGGCCGGTAGCGGCCGGGGCGCAGGCGGCTTTGCGCCAGGGTGTCGGTGGCGTCGGGGCTGTCCAGGTCGGCTTCGTACAGCCGCACCGACACGCCGGTGGAAAGCTGCCATGCGCGCTCCAGCACCCACAGCCGGTGTGCGCTGGCCAGCAGCACGGCGGTGACGCCGCTTTCAGCCGTGCCGTGCGGCATGACGGGGCCAAAGGGCTGCGCATCGGGCGCGTAGGCCACCTGGCGGTCGGCGCGGCCACTGGCCAGGTCAAAGCGGGTGATGCGGCACGGCCCCGGCGGCGCGCCGGGGGTGAGGGCGTCGCGGTCTTGCGCCAGCGCGCCTTCCATCGCGGCCCAGGCGTGCTGGCCGTCGGGGCTGATGGCCAGGCCCTCCAGCGTCTTGTTGGCGCGCGGGCCACGCCCGGGGCGGCCCACTTCGCGCAGCAGGGCGGGCAGGGTGAAGGTGCGCAGCAGGCGGCCATCCAGCGCCGATTCGAAAAGCGCAGGCGGCACGCGCGCGCGGATGTCGCCTTCGCTCGTCCACAGCAGCGTGGGCGGCGCGCCTGCCGTGCCGGGCCGCAGCGCCAGCGCTTCGGGGTCGACCGCGTGGCGGGCAAAGGGCTGGCCGTCCGGGCCGCGCAGGGTGATGACGTCGACCCACTGGGGCAGCAGCGGCTGGCCCGCGCGCAAAGGCGGCAGGCGCAGCACGTAGCAGCGCGCGGGGGCGTGGCGGCTGCGGTCGTCTGAGAGGGCGTACCACAGGCCGCTGGCCGCGTCATAAGTCAGGCCCGACAGGCCGCCGACCGGCGTGCCGGCGAATTCGGTGCCGCCGGGCAGGCTGCCGTGCGTGATCAGGCGCAGCCGGGGCGTGGCGGCGTCGGCGGGCGTTTCGCTGCCGCGCGCGGCCAGCGCGGTGGCGCTGGCCACGGCAGCGGCGGCGGCCACGCGCAGCAGCGTGCGTCGGGGCAGGGCGGGGGCAAGGCGGGGCGCGGACATCGCGGCGCAGTGTAGTGGCCGCGTGCGGGTGGATGCGTGCATCGGCTACGCTTGGCGGCACCATGCCTTACATCCTTGCGCTCGACCAGGGCACCACCAGCAGCCGCGCCATCGCCTTCGACGCCCAAGGCCGCGTGGCGGTGCAGGCACAGCGCGAGTTTGCGCAGCACTTTCCGCAGCCCGGCTGGGTGGAGCATGACGCCGCCGAGATCTGGGCCACGCAGTTGGCCGTGGCGCGCGAATGCATGCAAAAACTGCCGCTAGCGACTACTGGTAAAGCGCAAGCAGCTCATCAAATCATAGCAATCGGCATCGCCAACCAGCGTGAGACGACGGTGCTGTGGGACCGCGGCACGGGCCACCCGGTGGCCCCGGCCATCGTCTGGCAAGACCGCCGCACCACCGCGCGCTGCGAAGCGCTGCGCAGCCAGGGCAAGGCGGCGCTGATTCAGCGCAAGACGGGGCTGGTGCTGGATGCGTATTTCTCCGCCACCAAGCTCGAATGGCTGCTCGACCAGACCCCCGGCGCGCGTGCCCGCGCCGAAGCGGGCGAGCTGGCCTTCGGCACCATCGACAGCTGGCTCATCTGGCAGCTCACGCAAGGCCGCGTGCACGCCACCGACGCCAGCAACGCCGCGCGCACGATGCTGATGAACATCCACACGCTGGCGTGGGACGACGAGCTGCTCGGCCTGTTCAACATCCCGCGCGCCGTGCTGCCGCGCATCGTGCCCTCCAGCGGCGTGCTGGGCGACACCGCGCCGGGCCTGCTGGGCGCAGCGCCCATCCCCATTGCCGGCGTGGCGGGCGACCAGCAGGCGGCCACCTTCGGCCAGGCCTGCTTTGCCCCCGGCATGGCCAAGAACACCTACGGCACCGGCTGCTTCATGCTGATGAACACGGGCCGCGCCGCCGTGCCCAGCCATCACCGGCTGCTGACCACCGTCGGCTGGCAAGGCCCCGCGCAGGCGGGTGCGCAGCGCACGGCTTATTGCCTGGAAGGCAGCGTTTTCATGGCCGGGGCCACCGTGCAGTGGCTGCGCGATGGTTTGCAGCTCATCCAGCGCGCCGACGAAGTGGAAGCGCTGGCCGCCAGCGTGCCCGACACCGGCGACGTGTTCCTGGTGCCCGCCTTCACCGGCCTGGGCGCGCCCGACTGGGATGGCCGCGCGCGCGGCACCCTGGTGGGCCTGACGCGCGGCACCACCCGCGCGCACATCGCCCGCGCCGCGCTGGAGGCCATCGCCCTGCAATCGGCCGACCTGTTCGGCGCCATGGTGAGCGACGCGCGCATCCCCCTCACCGAGCTGCGCGTGGACGGCGGCGCGAGCCGCAACAACCTGCTCATGCAGCTGCAGGCCGACCTGCTCGGCGTGCCCGTGGTGCGCCCCCGCGTCACCGAAACCACCGCCCTGGGCGCTGCCTACCTGGCCGGGCTGGCCACCGGCGTGTGGGCCGGCGGCGGCGACATCGCCGCACAGTGGCAGATAGACCAGCGCTTCGAACCCCGCCTGTCCGAGCCCGCCCGGCGCGCCCGCATCGCCCGCTGGCGCGAAGCCGTGGCGCGCGCCAGACAATGGGCAAAATAATAAAAAGTGAGCTGCTTGCGTACGATATAAAACGATTTCAAATATAAATGTATATGAAAGTGTTTTATGACGTACGCAAACAGCTATCATTTGTTTTCTTCATTCACCTGATCTTCTCGCGGCCCCTCGCGCGCCGCCTCACCCCATGACCGCCGCGCCCCCGCTGCCCACCCACCGCGCCGCCGCCCTCGCTCGCCTGGCCGAGCCGCAGATGTGGGACCTGGCCGTCATCGGCGGCGGTGCCACCGGCCTGGGCCTGGCGCTGGACGCCGCCCAGCGCGGCCACCGCGTCGTGCTGGTCGAGGCACACGACTTCGCCCAGGGCACCTCCTCGCGCGCCACCAAACTCGTGCATGGCGGCGTGCGCTACCTCGCGCAAGGCAACCTCAAACTCGTGCGCGAAGCCCTGCGCGAGCGCCAGCACATCCTGCACAGCGCCCCGCATCTGGCGCAGCCGCTGCCCTTCGTCATGCCCTCGCACAAGCGCTGGGAAACGCCCTTCTACGGCGTCGGCCTCAAGCTCTACGACGCGCTGGCAGGCAGCGCCGGCCTGGGTGCCACGCAATGGCTTTCGCCCCGCCAGACCCAGCGCCTGCTGCCCGGCGCGCGCGCCGAAGGCCTCAAAGGCGGCGTCAAGTACTGGGACGGCCAGTTCGACGACGCCCGCCTGGCCCTGGCCATCGCCCGCACCGCCGCTGCGCACGGCGCGCTGCTGCTCAACCACATGCCCGCCGTCGACCTGCTGCACCACGCCGGCAAGGCCAGCGGCCTGCGCCTGCGCGACGCCGAAACCGGGCAGGAGCACCGCCTGCAAGCGCGCTGCATCGTCAACGCCACCGGCGTCTGGGTAGATGCCCTGCGCCAGCGCGACGCCCGCGCCGCCGGCCAGCACGTCCCCACCCTCGTCGCCCCCAGCCAGGGCGCGCACATCGTCGTCGACGCCGCCTTCTCCCCCGGCGGGCACGCCCTGCTCGTGCCCAGCACCGCCGACGGCCGCGTGCTCTTCGCCGTGCCCTGGCTCGGCAAACTCATCCTCGGCACCACCGACACCCCCCGCCGCGACCGGCCCCTGCAACCGCGCCCCTTCGCGCACGAAGTCGAATTCATCCTGCACGAAGCCGCCCGTTACCTGCACCGCGCCCCGCAGCGCACCGACATCCAGAGCGCCTGGGCCGGCCTGCGCCCTCTCGTCCAAGCTGGCGCAGACGCCAGCGACACCAAGGCCATCAGCCGCGAACACACCATCCTCATCGGCCCCAGCGGCCTCGTCACCGTCACCGGCGGCAAATGGACCACCTACCGCGCCATGGCCCAGGACGTGCTCGCCCGGTGCGAACACGCCGGCCTGCTGCCCGCGCGCGGCCCCTGCCAAACCGCCGGCCTGCGCCTCGTCGGCGCACCCGCAGCAGACGCGCGCAATCTCGTCAGCCTCGCCGAAGCACCCGGCCTGCACCTCTACGGCACCGAAGCCGACGCCGTGCAAGCCCTGCCCGGTGCCGACCGCTGGCTCGCTCCCGGCCTCACCGAAGCCATGGTGCGCTTTGCCGCCCGCCACGAATACGCCCGCGACGTGCAAGACGTGCTCGCCCGGCGCGCGCGCCTGCTCTTTCTCGACGCCGCCGAAGCCGCCCGCGCCGCCCCCGCCGTGGCCGAAGTCCTGGCCGCCGAACTCGCTGCCCAACCCGGCCCTTCGCCCGCCCCCGGCGTGCGCCTGCAAGCCTTCCAGACCCTCGCTCGCGCCTGGGCGCAGCCCGAAACACACACAGGCAGTTGACAGCCCTTTTTCAAATTGCCATAATCGAGGGCTTCGCCCAAATCGGGTGCAAGATATCTGCCCAAAAACACCTTGCATGGTCTTCATGTCAAGGCTGCGGGCCCAAGACTGATCCGTTGTGCCAGCCGCCAAGGCTGACCCAATGGGTGCAAGTTGGGAAACATTTGAAATGATCCAGACTGAATCTCGACTCGAGGTCGCCGACAACACCGGCGCCAAGTCCGTCCAATGCATCAAGGTGCTGGGCGGCTCCAAGCGTCGTTACGCAAGCGTCGGCGACATCATCAAGGTGAGCGTGAAAGAAGCCGCTCCGCGTGGCCGCGTCAAGAAAGGCGAGGTCTACAGCGCCGTGGTGGTGCGCACCGCCAAGGGCATCCGCCGTGGCGACGGCTCGCTCATCAAGTTCGACGGCAACGCCGCCGTGCTGCTCAACAACAAGCTGGAGCCCATCGGCACCCGCATCTTCGGCCCGGTCACGCGCGAGTTGCGCTCCGAGCGCTTCATGAAGATCGTGTCGCTGGCGCCCGAAGTTCTGTAAGGACAAGCGCCATGAACAAGATTCGCAAGGGCGACGACATCATCGTGATCGCTGGCCGCGACAAAGGCAAGCGCGGCACCGTGAGCCTGCGTGTGTGCGAAGAGCGCATCGTGGTGGACGGAATCAACATGGTGAAAAAGCATGCCAAGCCCAACCCCATGAAGGGCGTGACCGGCGGCATCATCGAAAAAGCCATGCCCATCCACCAGTCCAACGTGGCCATCTACAACAAGGCCACGGGCAAAGCCGACCGCGTCGGCGTCAAGACCCTGGAAAGCGGTGCCCGCGTGCGCGTCTACAAATCCAGCGGCGAAGAGATCAAGGCCTAAAGGTTCACCATGGCACGACTGCAACAACACTACCGCGAAAAAGTGGCGCCCGAGCTCATCAAGAAGTTCGGCTACAAGTCGCCCATGGAGGTGCCGCGCATCACCAAGATCACCCTCAACATGGGTGTCAGTGAGGCCGTCGCCGACAAGAAGGTCATGGACAACGCCGTGGCCGACCTGACCAAGATTGCAGGCCAAAAGCCCGTCGTCACCAAGGCCAAGCGCGCCATCGCCGGTTTCAAGATCCGCGAAGGCCAGGCCATCGGCACCATGGTCACGCTGCGTGGCGTGCGCATGTACGAATTCCTGGACCGCTTCGTCACCGTGGCACTGCCCCGCGTGCGCGACTTCCGCGGCATTTCCGGTCGTTCCTTTGACGGTCGCGGCAACTACAACGTCGGCGTCAAGGAGCAGATCATCTTCCCCGAAATCGAATACGACAAGGTGGATGCCCTGCGCGGCCTGAACATCAGCATCACGACGACGGCCAAGACCGACGACGAAGCCCGAGCGCTTCTGTCGGCCTTCCGCTTCCCGTTCAAGAACTAAGGTGACGACGTGGCCAAGAAAGCACTGATCGAACGCGAACTCAAGCGCGAAAAACTCGTCGCCAAGTACGCCCAAAAGCACGCCGAGCTGAAAAGCATCGCCCAGGACGTCAAGCGCAGCGACGACGAGCGCGCGCAAGCCCGCCTGGCGCTGCAAAAGCTCCCGCGCAACGCCAACCCCACGCGCCAGCGCGCGCGCTGCGAAATCACCGGGCGCCCCCGCGGCACCTTCCGTCAGTTCGGTCTGGGTCGCGCCAAGATCCGTGAAATGGCCTTCGAAGGCCAGATTCCCGGCGTGACCAAGGCCAGCTGGTAAGCCCAACCGGAAGGCAGGAGAAAACTGTTATGAGCATGAGTGATCCCATCGCCGATCTGCTGACCCGCATCCGCAACGCGCAGATGGTGGCCAAGCAGACCGTGTCGGTGCCATCGTCCAAAGTCAAGGTGGCCATTGCCCAGGTGCTGAAGGACGAAGGCTACATCGACGGCTTCGAAATCAAGAGCGAAGACGGCAAGTCCGAGCTGGAAATCGCCCTCAAGTACTACGCTGGCCGCCCGGTCATCGAGCGCATCGAGCGCGTGAGCCGTCCCGGCCTGCGCGTCTACAAAGGCCGCGACGCCATCCCCCAGGTCATGAACGGCCTGGGCGTGGCCATCGTCACCACTCCCAAGGGCGTGATGACCGATCGCAAGGCTCGCGCCACCGGTGTCGGCGGCGAAGTGCTCTGCTACGTCGCCTAAGGAGTCAACAACCATGTCGCGTATTGCAAAAATGGGTGTGACCGTCCCCTCCGGCGTGGACGTGCAGATCAAGGAAGACCAGATCACCGTCAAAGGCAACGGCGGCGAGCTCAAGCTCGCCCCCAGCGCCCTGGTGAACATCAAGGCCGACGACGGCAAGCTGTCATTCGAGCCCGCCAACGACTCCCGCGAAGCCAACGCCATGAGCGGCACCATGCGTCAGATGGTGAACAACATGGTGGTCGGCGTGAGCAAGGGCTTCGAGAAGAAGCTGACGCTGGTCGGCGTGGGCTTCCGTGCCCAGGCCCAAGGCACCAAGCTGAACCTGTCGGTCGGCTTCTCGCACCCCGTCAACATCGAAATGCCTGTCGGCATTTCAGTGGCTACGCCAGCGCCCACCGAGATCATCATCAAGGGCGCGGACCGCCAGCGCGTGGGCCAGATCGCGGCCGAGATTCGCGCCGTGCGTCCTCCCGAGCCCTACAAGGGCAAGGGCATCCGGTATGCCGACGAACGCGTCGTCATCAAGGAAACCAAGAAGAAATAAGGGCCTGCATCATGATGACCAAGAAAGAGCAGCGTCTTCGTCGTGCACGTCAGACGCGTATTCGCATCGCCGACAAAGGCGTGGCACGCCTGTCGGTGAACCGCACCAACCTGCACATCTACGCCACGGTCGTGTCGGAAGATGGTGCCAAGGTGATCGCCAGCGCGTCGACGGCGGAAGCCGACATGCGCAAGTCGCTGGGTGCGGCTGGCAAGGGCGGCAACGTCGCGGCTGCCGAGCAGATCGGCAAGCGCATCGCCGAGCGCGCCAAGGCCGCCGGTGTGGAAAAAGTGGCTTTCGACCGTGCGGGCTTCGCCTACCACGGCCGCGTCAAGGCATTGGCCGACGCTGCCCGTGAAGCCGGCTTGCAGTTCTAAGAAGGCGGGACAGACAAATGGCAAAGTTTCAGGCAAGAACGCAAGGTGACGGTCCGGAGGACGGCCTGCGCGAGAAGATGATCGCGGTCAACCGCGTGACCAAGGTGGTCAAGGGCGGCCGTATCCTCGGTTTCGCCGCACTGACCGTGGTCGGCGATGGCGATGGCCGCGTCGGCATGGGCAAGGGCAAGTCGAAAGAAGTGCCTGCCGCCGTGCAGAAGGCAATGGAAGAAGCCCGCCGCCAGATGGTCAAGGTTTCTTTGAAAGACGGCACCATTCACCACGGCGTGACCGGCCATCACGGTGCCGCCGTCGTGATGATGGCACCCGCCCCGCGCGGTACCGGCATCATTGCCGGTGGCCCCATGCGCGCCGTGTTCGAGGTGCTGGGCATCACCGACATCGTGGCCAAGAGCCACGGCACGTCGAACCCCTACAACATGGTGCGCGCCACGCTCGACGCATTGCGCAACTGCACCACGCCGGCCGAAGTGGCGGCCAAGCGCGGCAAGTCGGTCGAAGACATCTTCGCCGCCTGATCTGGAGTCAAGACATGGCAAACGAGCAGAAAACCGTCAAGGTTCAGCTGGTGCGCAGCCCGATCGGCTGCAAGGAATCGCATCGCGCCACCGTGCGCGGCCTCGGCCTGCGCAAGCTGAACAGCGTTCGCGAGTTGCAGGACACGCCTGCAGTGCGCGGCATGATCAACAAGATCGACTACCTAGTCAAGATCGTTTAAAGAGTCGAATCATGGAACTCAACACCATCAAACCTGCCGATGGCGCTGCGCGTGCGCGTCGCCGCGTGGGCCGTGGCATCGGCTCCGGCCTGGGCAAGACCTCCGGTCGCGGTCACAAGGGCCAGAAGTCGCGTGCGGGCGGCTACCATAAGGTGGGTTTCGAGGGCGGTCAAATGCCCCTGCAGCGTCGCCTGCCCAAGCGCGGCTTCAAGTCCGCCTCGCTGAAGTACAACGCCGAGATCACGCTGGCCGACCTGGAGCGCCTGGGCGCTGCCGAGGTCGACATGCTGGCGCTCAAGAAAGCCGGTCTCGTGCGCGAGTTGGCCAAGGTCGTCAAGGTCATCAAGACGGGCGAGTTGACCCGTGCCGTCAAATTGACCGGCGTGGGTGCCACTGCGGGTGCCAAGGCTGCCATCGAGGCCGCCGGTGGCTCGCTGGCTTGAGCGGTTTTCTCAGCAGCATTGACTTTCAACAGGTGAGGAAGTAGTGGCCACCAGCGCAACGCAAATCGCGAAGACCGGCAAGTACGGCGACCTCCGTCGTCGCCTGGTTTTTTTGCTGCTCGCGCTGGTCGTGTACCGCATTGGCGCGCACATTCCCGTGCCCGGCATCAACCCCGATCAGCTGCGCCAGTTCTTCGACGGGCAGCAGGGCGGCATCCTGGGCCTGGTGAACATGTTCTCGGGCGGTGCGCTGTCGCGTTTCAGCGTGTTCGCGCTGGGCATCATGCCTTACATCTCGGCGTCGATCATCATGCAGTTGATGACGTACGTGGTGCCGACCTTCGAGCAATTGAAGAAGGAAGGTGAGGCAGGCCGGCGCAAGATC
This sequence comes from Pseudomonadota bacterium, assembly GCA_030538605.1. Taxonomy (GTDB): domain Bacteria; phylum Pseudomonadota; class Gammaproteobacteria; order Burkholderiales; family Burkholderiaceae_C; genus Ottowia. The sequence continues at coordinate 6,248 of JAUNTQ010000042.1, read as the reverse complement.
ACGCAGTACACGCGCTATGGCACCCTGGGCCTGGCGCTGTTTCAGTCCTTCGGCATTGCCGTGGCGCTGGAAGCGTCGCAAGGCCTGGTCATCAGCCCGGGCTGGGGCTTCCGTCTGACGGCTGTCGTCAGCTTGACGGCAGGCACTATGTTCCTGATGTGGCTGGGCGAACAGATCACCGAGCGGGGCTTGGGCAACGGCATTTCGATCCTGATTTTTGCAGGTATCGCCGCTGGCTTGCCCTCGGCCATCGGGGGCTTGCTGGAGCTGGTGCGCACGGGAGCGATGAGCATCATCGTGTCGCTTTTCATCGTGCTGCTCGTGGGTGCCGTGACCTACTTCGTGGTGTTCGTGGAGCGTGGCCAACGCCGGATTCTGGTGAACTATGCGCGGCGGCAAGTGGGCAACAAGGTCTACGGCGGACAGTCGTCGCATCTGCCTCTGAAGCTGAACATGTCGGGCGTGATTCCCCCCATCTTCGCTTCGTCGATCATCCTGCTTCCGGCCACCGTGGTGGGCTGGTTCAGCGCCGGTGACTCGATGCGCTGGTTGCGCGACATGGCTTCCGCCTTGTCGCCGGGTCAGCCTCTTTATGTGATGCTGTACGCCGCTGCCATCATCTTCTTCTGCTTTTTCTACACCGCGCTGGTGTTCAACAGCCGGGAAACAGCCGACAACCTGAAAAAGAGTGGTGCTTTCATTCCGGGCATTCGTCCGGGTGACCAAACCGCCAGATACATCGACAAGATTCTGACTCGTTTGACGCTGGCTGGCGCCATTTACATCACGGCGGTTTGTCTGCTGCCCGAGTTCTTGATCCTGCGCTACAACGTGCCGTTCTACTTCGGTGGGACTTCGCTGCTGATTCTGGTGGTGGTGACCATGGACTTCATGGCCCAGGTGCAGAACTACATGATGAGCCAGCAGTACGAATCGCTCTTGAAGAAAGCCAGCTTCAAGACATCGCTGCCGGGTTAAGCGCCGCGACCATGTTTGAAAATCGCATGTCCCGGGCCCATTGAAGCCCGAACGAAGACAAGTTTTAGGAGAATGAAATGAGAGTTTCAGCTTCGGTGAAGAAAATTTGCCGCAACTGCAAGATCATCCGCCGCAAGGGCGTGGTCCGCGTTATTTGCACCGACCCGCGCCACAAGCAGCGTCAGGGCTGAAGGCGCAATTGCCCGCCCACATGTTCAGAGGATAAGAGCACATGGCACGTATTGCTGGTATCAACATTCCGCCGCACAAGCACGCCGAGATCGGCCTGACGGCGATTTTCGGCATTGGCCGCTCGCGCGCGCGCAAGATTTGCGAAGCCTGCGGCATTCCCTACGCCAAGAAAATCAAGGATCTGACCGACGCCGATCAGGAAAAAATCCGTGACGCGATCGGCCAGTACCTGATCGAAGGCGATCTGCGTCGCGAGACCACGATGAACATCAAGCGTCTGATGGACATCGGCTGCTACCGGGGTTTCCGCCACCGTCGCGGGTTGCCCATGCGTGGCCAACGCACGCGCACCAATGCCCGCACCCGCAAGGGCCCGCGCAAGGCCGCGCAGGCGCTGAAGAAATAATCAAGGAACGCACTCAACATGGCCAAGTCTCCCGCCAGCAACGCTGCACAGCGTGTGCGCAAGAAAGTCCGCAAGAATATTTCGGACGGCATTGCGCACGTGCACGCGTCTTTCAACAACACCATCATCACCATCACCGACCGCCAGGGCAACGCGCTGTCCTGGGCGTCGTCGGGTGGTCAGGGCTTCAAAGGTTCGCGCAAGTCCACGCCGTTCGCCGCGCAGGTCGCGTCCGAACAGGCAGGCCGCGCCGCCATGGAGCAGGGCATCAAGAACCTGGATGTCGAGATCAAGGGCCCTGGCCCGGGCCGTGAGTCTTCGGTGCGCGCGCTGGCCGCATTGGGCATCCGCATCACCTCGATCTCCGACGTGACGCCCGTTCCCCACAACGGCTGCCGTCCCCAGAAGCGTCGCCGCATCTGAGCGGAACACGCCGTTGGCGCGGGCGCGTTGCCCGCGTTTTTGTCTGTTTGTCATAAGCCCACCGCCATCCGGGCGCTTCCCGGTGGCTCCTCGGCCTGCCAAGGCCCGAGCAGTTTGAATCAAGGAAAAACAAGTGGCACGTTACCTCGGCCCCAAGGCCAAACTGTCCCGCCGCGAAGGCACCGATCTGTTTCTGAAGAGCGCGCGTCGCTCCATCAGCGACAAGGCCAAGTTCGACACGAAGCCCGGCCAGCACGGTCGCACCTCCGGTCAGCGCACTTCTGACTACGGCCTGCAGCTGCGCGAAAAGCAGAAAGTCAAGCGCATGTACGGCGTGCTGGAAAAGCAGTTCCGCCGCTACTTCGAGGAAGCCGATCGTCGCCGCGGCAACACCGGCGCCAACCTGCTGTTCCTGCTGGAATCTCGCCTGGACAACGTGGTGTACCGCATGGGCTTCGGCTCCACCCGCGCCGAAGCGCGCCAGCTGGTGTCGCACAAGTCGGTCACGGTGAACGGCAAGCAGGTCAACATCCCGTCCTACATGGTCAAGACCGGCGACGTGGTTGCCGTGCGCGAAAAGTCTCGCGCTCAGATCCGCGTGCAGGAAGCACTGCAACTGGCTGGCCAGGTGGGCTTCCCGGCATGGGTGGAAGTCAACGCCGACAAGGCCGAAGGCACCTTCAAGAAGGTGCCCGACCGTGACGAATTCGGCGCGGACATCAACGAGTCGCTGATCGTCGAACTTTATTCGCGCTGATCCTTGTTGGGGCTTGGCTCCATCTTCGTTCCGACCCGCCGCCTCAGGCGGGTTTGGCGCTTCACCAGCCTTACCGGTGTAACGAACCGGGGGTATTGAGAGGAAGTCTAGAGAATGCAAACCCAACTGCTGAAACCCAAAGCGATCAACGTCGAGCCCCTGGCCGACAACAAGGCCAAGGTCACGCTCGAGCCCTTCGAGCGTGGTTACGGCCACACCCTGGGCAACGCGCTGCGCCGCGTGCTGCTCTCGTCCATGGTGGGTTACTCGCCGACCGAAGTGACCATTGCCGGCGTGCTGCACGAGTATTCGAGCATCGACGGCGTGCAGGAGGATGTGGTCAACATCCTGCTCAACCTCAAGGGCGTGGTCTTCAAGCTGCACAACCGCGACGAAGTCACGCTGAGCCTGCGCAAGGACGGCGAGGGCGTGGTCACGGCTGCGGACATTCAGACGCCGCACGACGTCGAGATCATCAACCCCGAGCACGTCATTGCCCACCTGTCGCAAGGCGGCAAGCTCGACATGCAGATCAAGGTGGAGAAAGGCCGTGGCTACGTGCCCGGCACGCTGCGCCGCTATGCGGACGAGCCCACCAAGTCGATCGGCCGCATCGTGCTCGACGCCTCCTTCTCGCCCGTCAAGCGCGTGAGCTACGCGGTGGAGAACGCCCGCGTGGAGCAGCGCACCGACCTCGACAAGCTGGTGATGGAGATCGAGACCAATGGCGCGGTCACCGCAGAGGACGCTGTGCGCGCCTCCGCCAAGATTCTCGTCGAGCAGCTGGCCGTGTTTGCGCAGCTGGAGGGCAGCGAGCTGGCCGCCTTCGATCAGCCCGCCCAACGCAGCGGCGCAGCCAGTTTCGATCCGATTTTGCTGCGCCCGGTGGATGAGCTTGAACTCACCGTGCGCTCGGCCAACTGCCTGAAGGCCGAGAACATCTACTACATCGGCGACCTGATCCAGCGCACCGAAAACGAGCTGCTCAAGACCCCCAACCTGGGCCGCAAGTCGCTCAACGAAATCAAGGAAGTGCTGGCTTCGCGTGGTCTCACCCTGGGCATGAAGCTGGAGAACTGGCCGCCCACGGGTCTGGACAAGCGGTAACACGCTCCCCCTGAGGCGCCAGTGACCGGGCCAAGCCCGTTCCACGGCACCTCCGCGTGGCTTGCTCCGCAGCCATCTGTTTTTTGAAGAAGTACCGCCCTTTCGCAGGGCACCCAGTGCAAGGGCCGTACCTGATACGGCGGCTCTGTTAATAAAGAAAGGAAAAGCACCATGCGTCACGGCAACGGCCTTCGCAAACTGAACCGCACCAGCTCGCATCGCCAGGCGATGCTGCGTAACATGATGAACTCGCTGATCGCTCACGAAGCGATCAAGACCACCGTGCCCAAGGCCAAGGAACTGCGCCGCGTGGTCGAACCCATGATCACGCTGGCCAAGAAAGACAGCGTGGCCAACCGCCGCCTGGCCTTTGCCCGCCTGCGCGACGACGCCAGCGTGGCCAAGCTGTTCACCGAACTGGGCCCGCGCTACAACGCGCGCCCGGGCGGCTACACCCGTATCCTGAAGATGGGGTTCCGTGTGGGTGACAACGCCCCCATGGCCTTCATCGAACTGGTCGATCGCCCCGAAGCGAGCGACGATGGGCAAGCGGCAGAATAATCTGTTATACTCATTGGCTTACCGCGCGATGGAGCAGTCTGGTAGCTCGTTGGGCTCATAACCCAAAGGTCGGAGGTTCAAATCCTTCTCGCGCAACCAATTTGAAAAAAGCCCGCTTTCGAAGCGGGCTTTTTTGTTTGTCAGGGCTTGCATCTGGGCCTTCCAGCGCCCTGCAGATCGCGACAGCTGTGCTGGTGGTGCAGAGGCACATGATCGAAGCCGCAGACACGCGCTCATTTTTGCGCCACCCCAGCGCAGCCGTCGGCGCCGTCGCTGGCGTTCATCACCGCCACGCCGTGGGCGCCCCGGCTGGCGCTGTCAAAACCCAGGCCGGTGCGCCACTGCACGCCGGGCTCGAAACGCGCCTGCGGCAACAGCACGTTGATGGCCCCGCCCAGCGCGCCCGTGCCGTACAGCACCGAGGCCGGGCCCTTGACCACCTCCACCTGCTCGGCCAGCCCGAGCGACATGAACGAGGCCACCGCACCTGCCGGCTGCGCGGAATTCAGGCGCATGCCATCGACCAGCAGCACCACGTGTCTTTCTTCAGCCCGCGAATCACCGGGTTCTGGCCCTGCGCGCTGTCGCTGGACACGGCCAGCCCCGGCTCGCCCCGCAGCGCCTCGCCCACGTTCTGCGCCTGCTTGCGCGCCAGTTCATCGGCCGTGAGGACGGTCGTCGCCACCGGCGTCTCCACGTCCTCGGCGACGTAGCCCTTGGCGGTCTGGAATCACGCCAAGGTCAGCATTCCACCGACAAGCACCACCAGAAAGACCGTGTTCGCCACCAGGATGGCGGTCGGGCGCCAGCCAACTTGCGCCAGTTGCTGAACGGATGTCCTGGTGCCGAGGGCGGCGATGGCCACCACAAGACACCATTGGGACGCGTCCTGCATGGTGCGGGCGACAGGCGGTGACACCCATTCCATGCTGGTGAGAACGACCAGGGCGGCAAAGGCCAGCAAAAACCACGGCATTGCCGCCAGCGGGCTTGCCCGGCGATCGTCACCGCGCTGGCGCAAGCAGAGCGCGCACAGTGCCACGACCGGCAGCAACATGGCCACGCGCATCAGCTTGACCACGGTGGCCACGTCGCCGACTTCGGGCGAGATCATGTAGCCGGCACCGACCACCTGCGCCACGTCATGGATGGTGGCGCCCAGGAAGATGCCGGTCGCTCTGGCGTCCAGCCCGAGTGCATGCGCGAGCACCGGGTAGATGAGCATGCACAGCGTCGACAGCAAGGTGATCACGGCCACCGTCAGCAAGGTGTACCGCTGAGTCTCTTCATGGCGTGGCAGCACCGACGCCAGTGCCATGGCGGCGGAGGCGCCGCAAATGGCCACCGCGCCACCGGTCAGCACGCCGATGGCCGTCGAACCCAGAAGGTGCCGGCCCAGGAGGATGCCGAAGGCCAGGGTGGCCATCAGGGCGAAAACCACCAGCAGCGCGGTGCTCCACCCCGTGTCCTGCACCTGCGCCAGGGTGATGCGCGCGCCCAGCAGGGCCACGCCCAGGCGCAGCATGGTGCGGCTGGCGAATTCGATGCCGGGACGCGCCGAGGCAGATGACGCCAGGAAGTTCAGGCTCACGCCGAACAGCAGGGCATACAGAAACTGAGGCCCGCCGTAGTGCTCCGACAGGAAGGTCGCGGCCAGCGCAATGGTCACGCAGATCATCAGCCCGGGCACGATGCTGCCCATGCCGGCACGCCAGGCGGCGCAAGTGCGCGCGATCATGGGAAGGCCCAGTGCTTTGTTCCACCCAGACGCTGAAATGAAACATGACTTCGCTGCGCTCCATGACTGGCGCTGGCGCGCCATGA
>JAUNTQ010000177.1 GCA_030538605.1 Pseudomonadota bacterium | reverse complement strand
CCAGCACGTTGTCGATGCCCATCAGCGCGTCGGCGATGACGATGGTCTTCATCGCACCCCAGAAGGTGGTGGCCGCCGGGCCGTGCTCGCCCTCTTCGCCGCCCTGCCCGGCAATCAGCCGGTAGGCGATCCACAGCAGACCCAGCCCGCCCAGCAGCATCAGGCCCGGAATCTTCAGCAGCCACACCACCACCAGCGTCATCAGCGTGCGCACCGCAATGGCGCCCACCGTGCCCCAGATGATGGCCTTCTTCTGCAAATGCTTGGGCAGGCTGCGCGCGGCCAGGGCGATGACGATGGCGTTGTCGCCCGCCAGCACCAGGTCGATCAGGATGATGGCCATCAGGGCAGACCACCAGGCGGGGGCAAACATTTCCATATCAAAGCTCCAGAAAAAAAGGGTGACGTGCCAAACCGGTTGATGCGAAACACGCCGCCCGGCGGGCCTGCCGAAGGACATGCGCGCGCACCGGGCCAACCGGGGCCGCCGGAGACACAAAGCGCCATGACCTTCGACTCGACCGCCTGCGGCGGGATCGAAGGTCTTGCTCGGCAGGCGGCCCGCGCTGGACACATACCTGCCCGACGGGCCGGAAGCGCCGCCTGCAGCAGACAGCGCTTCGTATTGACGACCGGGCGAGAGCCACCCGGTGACGGGCGGCAGGGAGCTACTCCCCTTCGGAACGCGCGATTAAACCACCGCCTCCGCGCCAGCGCAACGTGGGGCAGCAGACCGGTTTGAAATGACATGCACCCGAAAGCGTTTCAAATGCTGCGTCAAATGCTATGAAAAAAACGATTCAAGGCTGTGGCAGACCGTCCACGGCGTGGGGCGGCGGGGCGGCAGCGCGTGCGCGGTCGGCATAGCGGCCAAAGCGCCAGGCCGTGCCCTCTTGCGTGATGCGCCGCCACACCGCGCGTTTGGCCCAGGGCGTGAGCGCCGGCCAGTGCTGCACTTCGCCTTCGGTGCGCCCGCAGCCCTTGCACACGGCGTCGCCCTGCGCGGTGGAGCAGATGGCGATGCAGGGCGTGTCCGGCGTGCTGGCGTACCAGGCCAGCCAGGCGGCGCGCGCGGCGGCGGGCAGTTGCGCGGCGTCCGCTTCATGCTGGCGCGAAAACACCATCTGCCCATACACCTCGGCCAGCGCCGCCACCTCGGGCGCCAGCGCCGCGCCTGCCGCCATGGGCGCACGGGCGCGCCAGAAGTTGATGGCGGCTTCCAGGTCGGTGATGTGCAAAAAAGCGGTGCCGGGGCGAGCGGTCATGGGCCGGCCATGTTAGCCCCGGCCAGACCGTCAGTCCGCCTTGGCGCCCGACTGCTTGACCAGCCGCTCCCACACCGGCGCGTCGCGGTCGTAGGCGGCGGCAAACTGCGCAGGCGTGCCGCCCACGGGCTGAAAGCCGAAGCCGTTCAGGCGCTCGCGCACGTCCGGCAGGGCCACCACGGCCTGCACTTCGCTGGAGATGCGCGCCAGCAGCGCGGGGGGCGTTTTGGCGGGTGCGGCCATGCCCACGAAGCCGACGATGCGGTAGGCCTCGTCCGTCAGCCCCTGCTCGGCCAGCGTGGGCAGCTGCGGCAGCACCACCATGCGCGTGTCGCCCGTGACGCCGATCAGGCGCAGGCGGCCCGATTCGGCGTGGGGCTTGGCGCCCAGGGCGCTGGCAAAGGCCATCTGGATCTGCCCGCCAATCAGGTCTTGCAGCATGGGCGCTTCGCCCCGGTAGGCCACGTGCGACATGTCGGCGTCCTGCGCCAGGCTCATGGCCGCGCCGCCCAGGTGCGCGTATGAGCCCACGCCCCACGAGCCGTAGCTCACCTTGCCCTTGTTCGCCTTGACCCAGGCCAGCAGCTCGGGGCCGGTCTTGGCCGGCACGTCGGGGTGCACGGCCAGCACCACCGGGGCCATGGCGATTTGCGAGAGCAGGGCCAGATCCTTGCGCGGGTGGTAGGGCAGGCGGCTGTAGAGGTACTGGTTGATGAGCAGCGAGGTGCTCAGCGACAGCAGCAGCGTGAGGCCGTCGGGCGCGGCCTTGGCCACCGCGTCGGTGCCGGTGATGCCGCCGGCGCCGCCCCGGTTGTCCACCACGAAGGGCTGGCCCAGGCGGGCGGCCAGCTTTTCGGCGATCAGGCGCGCGGTGATGTCGGTCGCGCCACCGGGCGGAAAGGGCACCACCACGCGCACGTTGCGCGCGGGCCAGGCGGCATCGGCGGCGTGCGCCAGGCCGGGCAGGGCGGCGCCAGCGGCCAGCGCGGCGGCGTGGGTGAGCAGGGTGCGGCGGGGCAGGCGGGGGATGGTCATGGGCGGGTTTCCTCGGTGGTGTGGGCCAGGCGGCGAAAAGGCGCATGGTGGCCGCAGGCGGCAGGCGCGCGCAGTCAACTCGGTGACCTGCCTGCGGCTTGCTGCACACGGCGCGGCAGGCACACGCGCTTGTGGCACGATGGCTTCGGGAGGAGAAGGAATCCATATTTTCATAGCTGATTGCGTACGTTTTAAAGCGATTTCAGATATAAAAGTGTATAAAAATAGCTTATAACGTACGCAAGCAGCTCCTGTTTGTTTTCACCTGCATGTCCGAAACCCCTGCTGCTCCCTCACTGCCACCCGCGCCCCGCCGCCGTCGCCGCGGGTGGCTGGCCATGAGCCTGCTGCTCAACGCCCTGCTGGCCGGGTGGCTGTGGCGCGCGCTGCCGCCTGCGCCGCCGCCGCTGCCTGCGGCCGACGTGGGCCAGGCCGTGGTGCTGCGCACGCCCGGCGGGCGGCTGGAGGTGGCCGAGCTGCAGCAGACCGAGCGCTTCGACGTGGCGCGCGACCACACCGTGCTGGGCGTGCCCGTGGGCAGCACCTTCTCGCAGATCCGCGTGCCCGCGCACTACCGCTACCACGTCGAGCTGGCGCCCGAGTGGCAGGTGCGCCTGTTGCCCGATGGCGGCGTGCGCGTGGTCGCGCCGCGCGTGCAGCCCTCGCTGCCGGTGGCGATCGACACCGCGCGCATGGAAAAGGAAACGCGCGGGCTGTGGTCGCTGTTCACCGGCCCGGCGCAGGTGCAGGCGCTGGAAAAGTCCATCACCCAAACGCTGGCCCGCAAGGCCGCCACCGCCCCCATGCTCGCGCGCCAGCGCGAAGCCGCCCGCGCCACCGTGGGCGAATTCGTCGCCAAGTGGCTGATGACCCAGACCGAATGGCAGCCGCATGCCGACAAGCCCGTGCAAGTGCTGTTTGCCGACGAACCCATCGACGCGCTGCAAGCGGCCTGCGGCAGCCAGCCCGGCTGCGCTGAGCAGTGGTTGCAGGCGGCGGGGCTGTGAGCCGCTTGGCCCCGCATGCGCCCTTGTCCTGCATGCACCGTCACATGCGCCGCCTATGCTGAAAAGTGCCCCGGCACCCACCGCTGCGCGCAGCCATCGGCAGAATGCATGGGGTTGATAAATCCTATTGATTGGCTGTTCTGTTAAGCCCAATCTATCATTTGCCTCTCCCTCAGCCGCCCTCCCACGAAAGGAAACCGCCATGACCGACGCCCCCAAGAAGTGCCCCGTGACCCACCTCACCACCGACTTCGGCGCGCCCGTGCCCACCAACCGCGACAGCCTCACCGCCGGCCCGCGCGGCCCGCTGCTGGCGCAGGACGTGTGGCTGAACGAAAAGCTGGCCAACTTCGTGCGCGAAGTGATCCCCGAGCGCCGCATGCACGCCAAGGGCTCGGGCGCGTTCGGCACCTTCACGGTGACCCAGGACATCACCCAGTACACCCGCGCCAAGATCTTCAGCGAAGTCGGCAAGAAAACCGAGATGTTCGCCCGCTTCACCACCGTGGCCGGCGAGCGCGGCG
>JAUNTQ010000041.1 GCA_030538605.1 Pseudomonadota bacterium | reverse complement strand
CTGGGCCTGGTGCAGCCCAACATTGGCCTCTTGACCGACATGATCGCCTGCCCCGGCGGCGACTATTGCGCGCTGGCCAACGCACGCGCCATCCCCATTGCCGCCGCGCTCACCGAGCTGTATCAGGACATCGACGAGGTGACGGATCTCGGGCCGATCGACCTGCACATCAGCGGCTGCATCAACTCCTGCGGGCACCACCACAGCGGCCACATCGGCATTCTGGGTGTGGATAAAGACGGCAAGGAGTGGTACCAGGTCACGCTGGGCGGCAGCGACGGCTCGCAGCTTTCCGGCCCCGCCGGGCCGGGCAAGGTGGTTGGCCCCTCGTTCAGCGCGGCAGAGGTGCCCGGCGTGGTCGAAGCCGTGCTGGACACCTACCGCGACCAGCGTACCAGCGCCGCCGAGCACTTCATCGACACCCTGCGCCGCGTGGGCCACGAGCCTTTCAAGCAGGCGGCCAACGCCGCCCGCCAGATCGACCACCGCGCCGTGCGCCACACCGAAGCGGCGGCGGCCTGAGGCAGAACAAGAACATGAAAATCATCGCTTTCACCGACCATCAGCCAAGCGCCGACGGGCCCAATCACCTGGCCGTTCCCAACGACGCCGACCTGGCCGCGCTGGCCGCCGAGGGCGCGTTTGAAGGCGTCGAGCGCATCGAGCTGGCCTTCCCCAGGTTCACCGATGGCCGCGCCTTCAGCCAGGCCGTGCTGCTGCGCCGCCGCTTCGGTTTTGCGGGCGACATCCGCGCCACGGGCGACGTGCTGATCGATCAGCTGGTGCAAATGGCCCGCAGCGGCTTCACCAGCGCCGTGCTGGCCGAAGGGGTGGACGCCAGCGCCGCCGAGCGCCAGTTCAGCCGCTTTGCCGACTTCTACCAGGGCGACGCCCGGCAGCCGCTGCCCCACTTCGTTCGCGCCGGCGCGCCGGAGGCGACATGAAAAGCGGCGCAGCCCCCATCACCACAGGCGGCGTCAGCGCCCTGCCCCGCGCCGAGGCAGGCGGCACATCGGCCATCGCCCTGCACGCCCGCCCCTCGCCCGGCTTCGCGGCCAAGCTGCACGAGACGGTGGTCACCCTGCTCAAGGCCGCGGCCACCGGCCCCGTCACGCAGGCCAACAGCCTGGGCGCGGAAGACATGGTGCTCACCCACCTCATCAACGCGCACCGGCTGCCCATTGAAATCTTCGTGCTCGACACCGGCGCGCTGCACGCCGAAACGCTGGCCCTGCTCGATCAGCTCAAGGCCCAGCAAGCTGTCCACCCCCACGCGCCGCTCACCGTGTACCAGCCTGCGCCCGAGCAGGTGCTGCAATTCGTGCAGCGCGAAGGGCCAGACGCCATGTACCAAAGCATCGCCCTGCGCAAGCAGTGCTGCGGCATCCGCAAGATGGCGCCGCTGGCCCGCGCGCTGGTAGGCAAGCGCGCCTGGGTCACCGGCCTGCGGCGCGAACAATCAGGCGCACGCGCTGATGTGCCCTTGGTTGACCGCTCTGAACAAGAGAGCAAGGGCCTGCTCAAATACAACCCCCTGGCCGACTGGACGTGGGGCGACGTGTGGCACTACATCGCGCACAACGGCGTGGCCTACAACCCGCTGCACGACCGCTTCTTCCCCAGCATCGGCTGCGCGCCCTGCACCCGCGCCATCACCGTGGGTGAAGACTTTCGCGCAGGGCGCTGGTGGTGGGAGGACGAGGCGGCCAAAGAGTGCGGCCTGCATGTGAAACACCCCGAAGGAGCCGCCGCATGAACGCCCCCACCCACCCCGATCTGCTGCGCCCCGTGCACCACTTGTCCAGCGCCCACCTCGACGCACTGGAAGAAGAAACCATCTTCATCCTGCGCGAAGTGGCCGCCGCCTTCGAGCGCCCGGCGTTGCTGTTTTCGGGCGGCAAGGATTCGCTGGTCATGCTGCGCTGCGCCGAAAAAGCGTTTGGCGCGGGCCGCATCCCCTACCCGCTGCTGATGATCGACACCGGCCACAACTTCCCCGAAGTGACCGCCTTTCGCGACCAGCGCGCGGCGGAATTGAAGGCCGAGCTGATCGTGCGCAGCGTCGAGGACAGCATGGCACGCGGCACCGTGCGGCTGGCGCACCCGGGCGAATCACGCAACGTGCACCAGTCGGTCACGCTGCTTGAAGCGATTGAGGAATTCCGCTTCGACGCCCTCATCGGCGGCGCGCGCCGCGACGAGGAAAAGGCGCGCGCCAAGGAGCGCATCTTCAGCCACCGCGACAGCTTCGGCCAGTGGAGTCCTAAGGCCCAGCGCCCCGAGCTGTGGACGCTGTTCAACACGCGCCTGGCACCCGGCGAGCACTTCCGCGTGTTCCCCATCAGCAACTGGACTGAAGCTGACGTGTGGCAATACATCGAGCGCGAGCACATCGCCCTGCCCTCGATCTACTACGCGCATTCGCGCGAAGTGGTCGAGCGCCGCGGCCTGCTGGTGCCCGTCACCCCGCTCACGCCGCCGAAAGACGGTGAGCAGGTCGAAACCCGCACCGTGCGCTTTCGCACCGTGGGCGACATCACCTGCACCTGCCCGGTCGAAAGCGATGCGGCTACGCCCGGCCAGATCGTCATCGAAACCCTGGCCGCCCAGGTCAGCGAACGCGGTGCCACCCGCATGGACGACCAGACCAGCGAAGCGTCGATGGAAAAGCGCAAGCGGGATGGGTATTTCTGACACCCCCAAAAACCCTTGAACGCAAAAGACGCAAAGGTTTCGCAAAAGTCGCCAAAAAGACTTTTCAAATGATCTTGTTCTGCGTCTTTTGCGTCACCTCTGCGCCCTTTGCGTTCAAGAAAAGCACTCCATGAACACCGCAACAGTCCCCGCTTCCCCCACGAGTCCGTCCATCGCCAACGCCCAAAGCGACACCCAATCCGCCCTGCGCTTCATCACCTGCGGCAGCGTCGATGACGGCAAGAGCACGCTGATTGGCCGCCTGCTGGTCGACAGCCGCGCCGTGCTGCAAGACCACCTGGCGGGCGTCTCGCGCGGCGGGCAGGCTGACCTGGCGCTGCTCACCGACGGCCTGCAGGCCGAACGCGAACAGGGCATCACCATCGACGTGGCCTGGCGCTACTTCAGTACCGAATCGCGCAAATTCATCATCGGCGACGCGCCCGGCCACGAGCAGTACACCCGCAACATGGTCACCGCCGCGTCGCAGGCCGACGCCGCCGTGGTGCTGGTCGACGCCACCAAGCTGCCCTGGCAAGACCCGCAACTGCCGCTGCTGGCGCAAACGCGCCGCCACGCGCTGCTGCTCAACCTGCTGCGCGTGCCCTCCATCGTTTTCGCCGTCAACAAGCTCGACGCCGTGGCCGACCCGGCTCTCGCCTTTGCCCACATCAGCGGCGCGCTGCAAGCCTTTGCGCGCAGCGCGGGCATCACCCCCGCCGCCATCGTGCCCATCAGCGCCCTGCAAGGCCGGAACGTGGTCACGCCCGGCCACGCACAGGCCAGCTGGTGCGGCTACGACGGCCCCGCCCTGCTCGCGCTGCTGGAGCGCCTGCCCGTCACCCCGCGCGAGGGCGATTTGCCGCTGGCCTTTCCCGTGCAGTGGGTCGAAAAATTTGCATCCTCCAGCGACACCCGCCAGGGCCGCCGCGTGTTCTGGGGCCGCGTGGCCACCGGCAGCGTGGCGCCCGGCACGCCCGTGCAGCTGCTGCCCGGCGGCCAAACCGCCGTCGTCGCGCAAGTGCTGTCGGCCACGCGCCAGCCGCAGGCCGTGGCGGCGGGCCACAGCGCAGGCATCGTGCTCGACCGCGAGGTAGACGTCTCGCGCGGCGACTGGATCGTGGCCGCGCCCACCGCCGTGGCCAGCACCGGCGACTTCGATGAACCCACCACCCAACCCGCATGGCCCACCCGGCGCGAGCTGACCGCCACCATCGCCTGGATGGACGACGAACCGCTGGTCGCCGGCCGCGTGTACTGGGCGCTGCACGGCCACCGCTGGGTCAAGGCCAAGGTGCGCCGCGTGGTGCACCGGCTCGACATTCACACCCTGGCCGAAGAAGCCGCCACCCAACTGGAGCCCAACGCCATCGGCCACGTCGAGCTGCTGCTGCAAGAACCCATCCCCGCCACCGCCTTCGCCACCAGCCGCGCCCTGGGCGCGCTGATCCTGGTAGACACCGCCAGCCACCGCACGGCAGGCGCGGTGCTGGTGCAATAAGGGCGCGACATGCCGTAACGAGATAAAAAAGTAGCTGCTTGCGCATGTTATGCATTGATTTCAAATAGATTCAAATTGAAATCAAGGAAATAGATACGCAAGCAGCTCACTTTTTTACGGACAATCCCATAAATAAGCTGACGGGCGTTTCGGCTGCCCACTCCTTCCCCCGCTGGGGGAAGGCTGGGATGGGGGCTGACCACCTTTGATAGATCCACCGTGGCTCGCCCCCACCTCAACCCTCCCACAGCGGGGTAGGGAGCAAGAAACGTCTGATGGTTTTTTTGAGTTCAACCATAAAAACCACCTGACACCCGCACCCAACCCAGTCCACAAAAAACGGTCTTTTTTGCGTCCTTCGCGAATCCTTTGCGTCCTCTGCGTCCGGCTGTCTGGCTGTTCGGCTGTTGGCTGCTTTCGCCCCACCACAGCCCCCAGCGACAATGCCCCGCATGTCCGACGCGCCCCACTCCTTCGCCGCTCTCACCCCTGATTTCGTGATGGACGCGCTTGCCGCCCTGGGCCTGATGGCCGATGGCAGGCTCACCGCCCTCAACGCCTACGAAAACCGCGTCTACCTCGCGCACCTCGAACCCGGCACGCCCCTGGCCGACACGCACCCCGCCGTGGTGCTCAAGTTCTACCGCCCTGCCCGCTGGCACGTGGCGCAGATCGAAGAAGAACACGCCTTCGCGCAAGAGCTGGCCGCTGACGAAGTGCCCGTGGTCGCCCCTCTGGCCGTGGACGGGCGCACGCTGCACACGCATGGCGGCTTTCACTTCAGCGTCAGCCCCCGGCGCGGTGGCCGCCCGCCCGAGCTGGACAACGCCGAGGCACTCGGCTGGACGGGCCGCTTCATCGCCCGCCTGCACGCCGTGGGCGCGCGCCGCCCCTTCGCGCACCGCCCCGCGCTGGATGCCGACACCTTCGGCACCACCCCGCGCGACTGGCTGCTGAGCCACGGCGCGCTGCCGCTGGAGGCAGAAAGCGACTGGGCGCAGGCCAGCCAGCACGCCCTGCAAGCAGCGGCCAGCCTGCTGGCGGCCAGCCGGGCCACCACCTTGCGCCTGCACGCCGACTGCCACCAGGGCAACATCCTCTGGACGCCTGCCGACCTGCCCGGTGCCGGCCCCCACTTCGTTGACCTCGACGACTGCCGCACCGGCCCCGCCGTGCAAGACCTGTGGCTGCTGCTGGCAGGCACGCGGCAAGAGCAGCAAATCGCCCTCGGCGCGCTGCTCGACGGCTACGAACAGGTGCGCGACTTCGACAGGCGCGAGCTGGCCCTCATCGAGCCGCTGCGCACCCTGCGCCTCATCCACTACAGCGCCTGGCTCGCCCAGCGCACGGGCGACCCCGCCTTTGCCGCCGCCTTCGCCCACTTCGGCACCCCCGACTACTGGCGCGGCCAGGCCCACCTGCTGCGCGAACAAACCGACGCCATGCAGGCCGCGCCGCTGGTGGCCTGAGTGCTTGCTGGGCGGCCCGCGTGGCGCGAAACGGATGACGAATGACCGCGCTCTGGCGAGCGCATGACAAATGACGGAAGGCACTGGCATGCACGACGCTTTTGTCATTCGTCATTCGTCATGGCGCACCAGCGCCGGTCATGCACCATGCCCGCGTGCGGATAAGCTCCCGCCACCCCTTCCACCGCTCTCGACAAGGCAGCTCACCATGTCCCGCCGCTTTTCTTTTGTGCCACGCATGCTCTGCGCCGCCCTGCTCGGCTTCACCGCCTGCATGGCCAGCGCCCAGGCCCCCGCCGAAAACCCCTACCTGCGCAACGCCGCACGCGCCGAGCCGGTGCGCCACGTCGACATCTACGTGCAGCCCTACTACAGCGCCGCCACCCGCCCGCAAGACGCGCCCCAGGTCGCCGTGGGCCGCAGCTTCGACGCCCTGCTCGCCTCCAGCCGCCGCGCCGACATCGAGCGCGTGGCCGACATGGTGCGCGCCGAGCCGGGCCTCGTCACCCCCATGACGCTGATGGTGCTGGCCATCCGCTCATACGACGTGGGCCTGCGCGACGAAGCCGTGTTCTGGTACTACGCCTCGCGCGACCGCATGCTCTCGGCCACCCAGGTCATGGACTTCAGCCAGCCCGCCTTGATGAACGTGCGCCAGGCCATGCACAGCTTCTTCACCCTGGCCGGCCCCGTCATCAATGGCTATGCCTTCTGCGACTTCGAACGCCAGATCGCCCAGCGCCAGCGCGCCGTGCAGTGGGTGGCGCAAAACCCCTACCAGGCCGCGCTGCTGCCCCAAGTGCCCGCCCTGCCCGGCGACCGCCAGGCCAACCTCGACGCCGGCCTGCGCCTGGTGCGCGAAGACGCCATCAAGGAAGCCGCTGCACTGCGCGACCCCCAGCGCCGCGCCGAAATCCGCACCGCCCGCGCGCAGAACCAGGCGGATGCGCGCTACTGCTGGTGAAGCCGCCCGAGTGCGCCGCCAGCCCCGCGCTTTGCGCCACGCTGGCGCAACGCCTGCCCGCCCTGCCCGCCGATGCCGTGGCCGCGCTCGCGCGCATGTTCAGCCCACTCACGCTGAACAAGGGCGGCACGCTGCTGCACCAGGGCGAGGTATGGCGTCACGCGCTGTGGGTCGAGCGCGGCGCGCTGCGCCTGTACTTCACCCGGCGCGACGGGCGCGAGTTCAACAAGAACCTCTACCTCGAAGGCGCGCTGCTGTGCCCGCTCACGCCGGCCATGTGGGACGCGCCCTCGCTGTTCGAGATCGGTGCGCTGGAGCCCGCCACCGTGTGGCGCGCCGACGCCGCCGCCTGGCGCGCCGCGCTGAATGCCACTGACCAGTGGGCGCCGCTCTGCACCGAGCTGCTGGCGCGCCTGGTCAGCCACAAGCTGCAGCGCGAGCACGACCTGCTCATGCTCGATGCGCGCACGCGCTACGCCGCCTTCTGCGCGCGCGAGCCGCGCCTGGCCGAGCGCATTCCGCTTCTGCACCTGGCCAGCTACCTGGGCATCACCGACGTGTCGTTGTCGCGCATCCGCCGCGGCAGCGGCGATGCATCGGGCGACTGAACATTTGATAAGGCGCGCCAGCCACGCCGGCGCCACCATCCGGGCCATCCCTTGCACGAGGAGGTTCGCATGCCCTTTTCCACCCCATCGACGCGCGCCCGGCGCACGCTGCTGACCCTGCCCACACGCATGACGGTGCGCCGGCACCTGGGCAAAAGCGAATTCGAGCAGGTGCACGCGCGCATCGAATCGGCGGCCTTCACCCCGCCGATGCCACAGCCATGAGCGGCGGCGCGCACACCGCGCTGCGCGCCGCCGAATGGCTGGCGCTGTGGCTTCTGGGGCTGATGGCAGGCTTTTTCTTCGCCTTCGCGGTTGACGTGGTCCCGGCCATGGCGCGGCTGGACGCCGCTACCTACATCACCACGCAGCAGCACATCAACCACGTGGTGCGCAACGCAGTGTTCGGCGGTGCCTACTTCGGCAGCGCGTTGCTGCCCTGGCTGGCAGCCGGCGCGGCGCTGTGGGCCCGGCAGCGCGGGCGGGCGCTGACCTGGGGGGCGATCGCGCTGGTTCATGGTGCGGCGGTGTTCTGGCTCACGCGCAGCGTCAACGTGCCGATCAACGACGCGCTGGCCACCTGGCTGCCGCAGCAGCCGCCGACGGACTGGCAGGCGGCGCGCGACCAATGGAACAGCGCCAACGCCGTGCGCGCCTGGGCGTCGGCGGCGTGCTTCGGGGCGGCGGCGTGGCTGGCCGGTGCAACGCGGGACGAGCGCAGCAACGGCAGCCCCGACAACCTTTAGCCGCCCTCTGCGGTGCGCAGGGCAATCGCATCAAACCACTGTCTCGTCTCCCTCTCCACCCGAAAGGGGCCAAAGAGGGCAAGGCATTCAGATGCTTGAGATGCGTGCTCACCATTAGGGTGAGACTGCCCGCTACCGAGCGCGATATGCCACCAAATAAATAGCAACAAAAGACTGCAAGGGCAAAGTTTCACCGCAGCGTCACAGCCGCGTCACCGCGGCGCGCGATAAGGCGAAAGCCGCCCGCCGCGCCATCAGCGGGCGTTCTCTTCATCCATCTGCCCCGAGAGCCTGCCATGCACCGCCCTGACCGCCGCGCCTTCATCATCCGTCTGTCGCAACTTGCCGCCGCCACCAGCGCGGGCGCGGCCCTCACCGCCTGCGGCGGCGGCAGCAGCAACGACACCGACACACCCGTCGCCCAGTTCGCCTACGGCGTGGCCAGTGGCGACCCGCTGGCCGACCGCGTGATCTTGTGGACGCACGCGCAAATGCCCGCCAGCCAGGCCGACGTGCCGCTGCAATGGGAGGTGGCGCGCGACGCCGCCTTCACCCAGATCGTCTCCACGGGCACCGCCACCGCCCAAGCCGCCGGCGGCCACACCGCCAAGGCCGACGCCACGGGCCTGGCCCCCGGCCAAAGCTATTACTACCGCTTTCGCCAAACCACCGGCGACGCCGCGCAAGACGCCGACGCCGCCCGCCGCTCGCCCGTGGGCCGCACGCGCACCCTGCCCGCTGCTGGTGCCACCGAGCTGGCGCTGGCCGTCATGAGCTGCTCCAACTACCCCGCGGGCCACTTCCACGCCTATTCGGAGGTAGCCAAAAGCGGCGCGCAATACGCCCTGCACCTGGGCGACTTCATCTACGAATACGGTGCCAGCGGCTACGCCAGCGCCGACGCCGCCGCCATGGGCCGCGTGGTGCAGCCCGCCCACGAAATCCTCAGCCTGGCCGACTACCGCGCGCGCTACGCCCAATACCGCTCCGACCCCGACAGCAAGGTGCTGGCCGCCGCCATGCCGCTCATCGCCGTGTGGGACGACCACGAAATCGCCAACGACGCCTGGCAAGGCGGTGCCGAAAACCACGACAGCGCCACCGAAGGTGCCTGGGCCGCGCGCCAGGGCGCCGCCCTGCAAGCCTGGCACGAATGGCTGCCCGTGCGCACCCCCGACGCGGCCAACCTGGCCCAGATCTACCGCAGCTTCGACTTCGGCGGCCTGGCCGCGCTGCACATGCTGGAGACGCGCGTGCTGGCGCGCGAGCGGCAGATCACTTTCGGCGAGCTGCAAAACCCCGCCACCGCCGCCACTGCACAAGCCGCCCTGGCCTCGCCCACGCGCGCCCTGCTGGGCACCGCCCAGCTAGGCTGGTTGCAGCAGCAAATGGCCCAATCGTCCGCCACCTGGCAGGTGCTGGGCCAGCAGGTGCTGATGGCGCGCATGACCTTCCCTGTCAGCGTGCTGGCCGCCATCAACCCCGCCAACACCTCGCCCGAAGCGCAGGCCGCCGGCATGCAGGCCATCCAGGACTACCTCACCGCCAAACAGGTGGCCGCGCAAAACCCCGCCGCCCTCACCGACGCGCAGCGCGCCCTGCTCGACGAGCGGCTCAACCCCAAGCTCGGCTACAACCTCGACGCCTGGGACGGCTACCCCGCCGAACGCGAAAAAGTGCTGGCCACCGCCGCACAGCTTCAAAAACGCCTGGTGGTGCTGGCAGGCGACACCCACAACGCCTGGGGCAGCCAGCTCACGCTGATGGACGGCCGCGTGGTCGGCCACGAATTCGGCACCACCAGCATCAGCTCCCCCGGCATGGAGGAATACCTCGCCGCCCTGCCCCCCGCGCAAACACAGGCCATCTTCACCGGCGTGGTCGATGACCTGCGCTACGCCGACACCGCCCGGCGCGGCTTCCTGCTCATGCGCTTTGCCCCCGACGCCGCCAGCGGCCAGTGGCACTACGTCAGCAGCGTCAAGACCGCCAGCTACACCACCAGCGCCAGCGCCGTGCTCACCGTGCAAGGCTAGGCGGCAAAAAACGCATCGGCTGCCACGCGCCAGCAAGCGGCGCACCGCGGCACCGGCTCCCCGCGCCCATGGCTTCTCGGCCATGGGCTTGTCGGCATGACCGCGCTGCACCCGTTTTCTTGCACGTATGGCTTCAGTGCTTGCCCCCGCCCGGGCTTGTGCACCTCGCGTTGCCCGACCTGCAACAATGGCCGCCGCATGCCCCCCGCCCATCCGCCCCAGCGCCGCCCTGGCGACAATGACGCACACGTTCAATGTCACGCACGGCGCCAGCCGATCCCTTCACCGAATGGCCTGCTGCAAGCCGCCCTGTGACGCGAGATACCCAGGCAATCGCATTAAAAACAGCCGAACAGCCAAACTGCTCATGCCAAGGACGTCAAGGGTTAGCGAAGGACGCGAAAAAGACAGGTTTGAAGGCAGGATGGGCCGCAGGGGCCTGTTCGCAAGGGTTCGAGAATGTTCAAGTCATTGATCTCCAATGACATTTGAATGTGATTGCCCTGGCGAGATACCGCTGGAATAACAAATTCATAGCTTCTTGCGCGCGTCATAAAACAATTTAAGTTATTTTTCTATATGAAACCAATTTAAAACATGCGCAAGCAGCTACTTCTTTTGATTATCCATCCCTGACGTCGCCAGCACCAGACATGCACACCGGCACCCCCACCGCCCTGCGCCCGCCCGCCGTCTGGCAGCGCCTGATCGAAGCCCTGCGCGGCCTGCCGGTGACCGATGCCGACCCCGCCGTGCAGCGCGAAGTGGAGCAGCAGGCGCTCGATCTGCTGGCCAAGGGCATGCGCGCCACGCTGGTGACGGCGCTCATCGGCGTGCCGCTGGCGGCCTGGCTGCTGCAGGACTTCATCGGCCCCGCCTGGGCCTGGGGCACGGCCGCGCTCATGGCGCTGGTGCACCTGGAGCGCCTGCGCCATCTGCGCCAGATGGCGCGCCTGCCCGTCGCCCTGCGGGGCGACCCGCGCCGCTGGGCGCACGCCATGATCTGGCGCGTGGCGCTCACCGCCGTGCTGTTCAACGGCTGGAGCCTGCCGGCCATCGAATCCACCCAGTTCATGGCCACCGTCTACATCATCTGCATCGTGCTCATGGTGGCCACCAGCTCCATGACGCAGTACTGCGCCTGGCCGCTGGCCGTGTGGGTGTTCGTCACGCCCTTGCTGCTGGGGCCAGCCTGGCAGCTGTGGTCGGTGCCCGACGAACACGGCGACGGCCGGCTGGCCGGCGCCGTGTTCATGATCGCGCTGTGGGCCATGCTGCTGGCAGCCAGCGCGCGCTTTTCGCGCGCCATGCAGAACGACCTGCTCACCCGCCTGCGCAACGAGCGCCTGATGCGCGAGCTGGACGAAAAACGCCAGCAAGCAGAAGCCGCCAACGCCGCCAAGACGCGCTTTCTGGCCGCCGCCAGCCACGACCTGCGCCAACCCGTGCACGCCATGGCGCTGCTGGGCGAGGCGCTGCGCGCGCAGCTGGCCGGCACGCCGCAAGAGCCGCTGGCGCGCCAGATGGTGGCCGGCGTGGCCAACTTCACCGACCTGGTGGACGAGGTGATGGACCTGGCCTCCATCGACGCCGGCGCGCTCAGCGCCCACCCCGTGGCGGTCAACGCCAGCGCCCTGCTCGCGCGCGCCGACGCGGCCTTTCGCGCCAGCGCCGCCGCGCGCGGGCTGGCGCTGTGGCTGCGCCTGCCCATGGGCGGCGACGCGCCCTGGCTGCTGGCCGACCCGGCGCTGCTGTGGCGCGTGGTGGGCAACCTGCTGTCCAACGCCGTGCGCTACACCGCCCGCGGCGGCGTCATGCTCACCGTGCGCCGCGCCCGCCTGCACGGCCAGCCGGCCTGGCGCATCGAGGTGCGCGACAGCGGGCCGGGCATTGCCGAGCACCAGCGCGAAGCCATCTTCGAGGAGTTCTACCAGGCCCACAACCCGCACCGCAGCCGCTCGGTCAACGAAGGGCGCGGCCTGGGCCTGGCCGTGGCCCAGCGCATGGCGGCGCTCATGGGCACGCGCGTGCGCCTGCACCCGGCCAGCGCACGCGGGCCGGGTGCGGTGTTCTCCATCACCCTGCCCGCCGCCAGCATGCCGCCAGCCGCTCCCGGCGGCGATGCGGCGCCGGCCACCGCATCGCCCACGCCGCCCCTGCCCACCCTGCCCCTGCTGCGCGTGCTGGTGGTGGACGACGACGCCGCCGTGCGCAGCGCCCTGCTGGCCCTGCTGCACGGCTGGGGCCTGCCGGCCGAGGCCGCGCCCGACGCCGCTGGCGCCGCCCACGCCGCGCAGCGGGCCGCGCAGGCTGGCCAGCCGGTGCAGGTGCTCATCACCGACCATTGGCTGGCGCGCGGCGAGCTGTCCACCGACGTGCTGGCCGCCGTGCGCCCGCACGCGCCCGACGCGCGCATCGCCATCGTCAGCGGTGGCGCCGCCGCCAGCGAGGTGAGCGCCGTCGCGCAAGGCCGTGCCCGCTTCATGCAAAAGCCCGTGCGCCCGGCCGCGCTGCGCGCCTGGCTGGCCGAATGCGGCCCGGCACTACCCCCCTCTCTTTAGGGACTGGCGAGCCACGGCCGCCCAGCGCACCATCGTCAGGCCATGAGCACCCCGCGCCGCATCCTGCTGGCCGACGACCACGAACTGGTTCGCGCCGGCCTCGCCACCCAGCTGGCCATGCTGGGGCAGTTCGACACCGTGCACGCCTGGGATCTGGACAGCCTGCTGACCGCCGCCGCCACGCCGCCGGGCTGCCAGCTGGCGCTGGTGGACGTGGGCATGCCCGGCATGGACGGCGGAGAAGGCATCGACCGGCTGTGCGCGGCCCACCCGCAGCTGGCCGTCATCGTCATCACCGGCGCGCCGCAGCTGGCGCAGGCCGGGCGCTGGCAGCGCTGGCCCAACCTGCGCGGCATCGTGCACAAGTCGCGCCCCGGCAGCGATCTGCGGACGGTGATCGACCTGGCGCTGGCCCCCGGCCGCCACGCCGCCGCCGTCGCACTGCCCAGCGCGGGCGCCGAGGACGCCGAGCTGGCCGCCCTCACCCCGCGCCAGTCGCAAGTGGCCGAAGCCGCCGCCGCCGGCCTGACCAACCAGCAGATCGCCAGCGCGCTGGGCCTGACCGAGGGCACCGTGAAAAACCACCTGAAAGACATCTTCCGCCTGCTGGGCCTGAGCAACCGCACCCAGCTGGCGCTGCGCATGCACGGGCGGCGCGCGGGCTGAAGCGCCCTGACTTGATGCCCCCGCGCAGGTGTGCCGGCGCAAGAAGAGTGACGCAGAACCCCTCCCGCCATTCCCGCGCAGGCACATGAACGTTCATCCAAATAAGCACGGCGCTCCATTCAGCCCCGTCATTCCCGCGCAGGCGGGAATCCAGGTGCTTGCAAACTGCGCAATGGCCTGCACAGGCCGTCCGGATTCACGCCTGCGCGGGAATGACGGCGCTGAATCGCGCGGCATGCGGCTCGATTCAGCGCACATGTGCCCGTGCGCGGGCAGAGGTCGAAGGCCATCGCGCGCAGCGAGGCCATGGTCTGCGCCGCCTCCGCTTCCTCAGCTGCGATGGCGCAGGCGCCGCGTGCCCAGGACGGCGGCCAGCAGGGCCGTCAGCATCAGGCCCCATTGACTCAGCGTGGGCACGGCAGCCACGCCGCTGTCAGTGGTGCGGGTGCGCCAGCGGTTCTCATAAGCAGCGCGGGTGACAAAGGCGATGGCACCGGGCGCCGCCGGGTCCGTCCAGTCACACACCCCGGCACTCACCACCGCGCACGATGCGTTGTACACCGGGTTCACGTTGCTGCCCCACAGAAGCATCAGCATGCCCATGCGGTCGTCCACGGCGTGCGCGGGCGGCGTGCCGGGGCGCAACAGCTGGAATTGCGCGTCGGTGACGTTGCCCGCGGCATCGGTCGACACCTGCCACCGGGGGGGAGGGCTGGGGGGCCACAGCATGCTGCTGGTGTGCTCGAAGGTCTGCACTCCATCGCTGAACGACCAGGCAATGACCTGCGCGGCCACGTCGGTACCCAGCGGCAGGTTGGCGGCCAGCGGCGCGCTGGTGGTGAACCAGCCCGTGACGCGCATGCCGCCGGCATAGGGGGCAGACACGGCGGGGTCGCCGGCGTCGTAAGGCGGGCCGGTGAATGCGTAGGTGGTGGCCTGCGCCCGGGCCGCGCCGCACAGGCCCAGCGCCAGCAGCGCGGCGGCGCTCAGGCGAACGAGAAAGAAAGTCATGGTGCGGTTCCGCAAGGTGGGTGATGCGCCGGCGGCGGCAGGCCGGGCAAGGGTGAAAAAAAAGGCGGCGCGGGCGGATGACCCGGAAGGGAGCGAGCGAAGACCGCCCGCCCGCGCCGCCCGTGCAAGACCCGCCTGCCGCTGCACCGGCGGACGGGACGCGAAACACGGGCTGAAGGGCGCTTTCAGTCGCCCGTCAGCGCCGTGCCGTTGACCCGGGCACTGACCAGCCGGCGCGCGCTGGTGCTGCCATCGGCGTTGACGGTGTCTTCCTGGATGGCGACGCTGCCCCAGATCCAGCTGGTGATGGTGGTGGTGAGGACGCGGTCGGCGCTCCACGTTCTCTCCACGAACTTGCAGGCACGGAAGTCGCCCGCCGGCACCGTGATGCGCTCCAGGCCATGAAAAACCACGTCGCGCCCCGTGGTGTAGCTCGTCGGCGGCACACCCAGCATGGACATGGTGGCGTGGCAGCTGACGCCAAAACCATCGCCGGGCACCGCGATGCGAAAGCGCCGGTCCTCGCAGGCCGGATCCATCGTGATGGTGGTCAAGGTGGGCGGCGTGCCCCCGTTGGACACCGTGGCGCCAAAGGTGAGGATGGTGCTGTTCTCGTTCAGCTGGACGTAGTTGTCCACGTGGCCGGGCACGCTTTCCCAGCGCCCGCCCACGCGCCGCACCAGCGTCGTGCGATGCACCGGGCGCGCCACGCCGTTGAACACCTCCGGCGCCCGCACGTCGGTCTGCATGACCGTCGCGTTGTACCGCTCGCCGGTGACGGCGTATTCGGTTCGCACGCTGGCACCTTCGGCGAAGGTGGCCGGGTTCAGGCATTGCAGTGCCGAGTCGCCAGCAGGCGGGGGGTCGGCCGGCGCAGGAGCCGGCGGGGGCGGGTCGCCCGGTACGGGCGCGGGCGCAGGTGGATCCCCAGGTGCGGGCGTGGGCGCAGGTGGGTCGCCCGGTGCAGGTGCGGGTGGATCACCCGGCGCGGGAGCCGGTGGGGGCGGATCGCCAGGTGCGGGGGCTGGCGCGGGCGGCGGCGGAGACGAGGCGCCATCGCCGTCGCCGCCGCCGCAGGCGGACAAGGCGGCCACGCTGGTCAGCAGGCCGGCGACCAGCAGCAGGCGGACGGCTGCGGCAGGGGTGGGGTGAGACATGATTCCTCCATAAAAAACAGTTGAATGAGGCGCCATGCTCGCCGTCACCCCAGGGCCGCACCAGTCCCGAAAGGGATGGGCCAGACACCCCCTGTGGCGCAGCACGCCGGCATGCTTGACGCCTTTGCATCGCCTGCCCTAGCATCGGTCACTAACCCAGCGGTCAGTAATGAAGTCTCCCGTCCCCATCCTTGCCCAGGCTCCCCGGCGCACACGCCGCAAGCAGGCGCGGCCGGGCGAGTTGCTCGCTGCCGCGCTGGCGCTGTTCGTGGAAAAGGGCTTTGCCGCCACCCGGGTAGAAGAAGTGGCGGCGCGCGCGGGCGTGTCCAAGAGCACGCTGTTTCTGTACTTTCCCAGCAAGCAAGACCTGTTCAAGGCCGTGGTGCACGAGAACGCCGCGCGCCACCTGGACGATGCCGGGCGCGAGCTGGACGGCTTCACCGGCTCCAGCGCCGAGCTGCTGCGCACCTTCTTGCAGCGCTGGTGGGCGCAGTACGGCAGCACCCCCGCCGCCGGGTTGACCAAGCTCATCGCCAGCGAGGCGGCCAACTTTCCCGAGCTGGCGCAGTTTCACCAGGACCGGGTGGTGCGGCCCGCGCACGAGTTGGTGCGCCGCATCGTGCAGCGCGGCATCGACCGCGGCGAATTTCGCCCGGTGGACGTGCCGGGCGTGGTGTTTCTCGTGGTGGCGCCGCTGGCGCAGCTGGTGATGTGGCGCTATGCGCATGGCGGCTGCGCGCCCGCGCCTGAGCTGCACGCCCCCGATCTGCTCGCGCAGCACGGCGACATGCTGGTGCGCGCCCTGCGCGCGCCCCGATCCGCATGAACGCCGGCACCCCGCCGCGCCCGCGCCGCGGCGCCATGCCCTGGGTGCTGCTGGCGGTGCTGCTGACGCTGGCCCTGCTGGGCTGGCGCGGCTGGCAGGCGCGGCAGGCCGTCAGCCAAAGTGCCGCGCCCGCCGCCGCCCCCGTGGCCGAGCTGGCGCCGCAGGATCTGGCCCGTGCCCAGGTGCGCGAGCTGGTCACCAGCCTGCCCATCACCGGCACCCTGGCCGCCGTGCGCACGGCCACCGTCAAGGCGCGCGTGCCCGGCGAGCTGCAAGCGCTGAACGTGCGCGAGGGCGACACCGTGCATGCCGGCCAGGTGCTGGCCCGCATTGCCGCGCCCGAGCACGGCGAGCGCCTGCGCCAGGCGCAGCTGCAAGCCGATGCGGCGCGCGCGCAGGCCGACATCGCCCAGCGCCAGCACGACAACAACGCCGCACTGGTGCAGCGCGGCTTCATCTCGCAGACCGCGCTCGACCATTCGCGCGCCAGCCTGGAGGCCGCCCGCGCCACGCACCGCGCCGCGCAGGCCGCCGCCGAGGTGGCACGCCAGTCGGTGGCCGACGCGGTGCTGCGCGCGCCCATTGACGGGCAGATAGCCCAGCGCCTGGCGCAGCCGGGCGAGCGCGTGGTGCCCGAGGCGCGCATCGTCGAAATCGTCGACCTGAGCGAGCTGGAGCTGCAAGCGCCGCTCAGCCCCGCCGACTCGGTGGCCGTGCGCGTGGGCCAGCTGGCGCGGCTGCACGTGGAAGGGCTGCCCGACGCCGTAAACGCCACGGTGGCGCGCATCAACCCCAGCGCGCAAGCCGGCAGCCGCAGCGTGCTGGTCTACCTGCGCGTGGTGCCGCAGCCCGGCCTGCGCCAGGGCCTGTTTGCCCAGGGCGAGCTGGCCACCGGCCAGGTGCGCGCGCTGGCCGTGCCGCTGGGCAGCGTGCGCACCGACAAGCCCCTGCCCTACGTGCAGGTGGTGGAAGGCGGGTGCATTGCCCACCACACGGTGGAGACCGGCACCCGCGCCGCCGCCGATGGCGAAACCTGGGTGGCCGTCACCGGCGTGCCAGAAGGCGCGCAGGTGCTGCGCGCCAGCGCGGGCGCGCTGCGCGAAGGCACGCCCGTCAAGGTGCTGGCCGAGCCAACGCCCGCGGGCAGCGCCCCGCACGGCTAACACGCCCCGACACACGCCATGTGGTTCACCCAGGTCAGCCTGCGCAACCCCGTCTTCGCCACCATGATGATGCTGGCCCTGGTGGTGCTGGGGCTGTTCTCGCTCCAGCGGCTGAAGGTGGACCAGTTCCCCAACGTGGACTTTCCGGTGGTCGTCGTCGTCACCGCATACCCCGGCGCGGCCCCGGCCATCGTGGAAAGCGAGGTCACCCGCCCGATCGAGGAAGCCGTCAACGCCGTGGCGGGCATCAATGCCCTCACCTCGCGCAGCTACGAGGGCGTGTCGGTCGTCATCGTGGAGTTTCAGCTGCACATCGAAGGCCGCAAGGCCGCCGACGACGTGCGCGAGAAGATCGGCCAGGTGCGCCCGCTGCTGCGCGACGAGGTGAAAGAGCCGCGCGTGCAGCGCTTCGACCCCGCCAGCCGCGCCGTGTGGTCGGTCGCCGTGCTGCCGGACGCCGCCAGCGGTGGCCGCGCGCCATCCGACATCGAGCTGACCAACTGGGCCGACCAGGTGTTGAAAAAGCGCCTGGAAAACGTGCGCGGCGTGGGCGCGGTGAACCTGGTGGGCGGCGCGCGGCGCGAGATCCACATCCACCCGCGCCCGCCCGACATGGAGGCGCTGGGCGTCTCGCCCGACCAGCTGTTGGCTGCCGTGCGCGGCGAAAACCAGGACCAGCCCCTGGGCAACGTGCGCACGCGCGAGCAGGACCTGGTGGTGCAGCTCGATGGCCGCATCGAGCGCCCCGAGGACTTCGGCCGCATCATCGTCGCGCGGCGCGGCAGCGCATCGGTGCGGCTTGACCAGGTGGCCGAGGTGCGCGACGGCGCCGAGGAGCGCGAAAGCCTGGCCCTTTACAACGGTGCGCGCACCCTGCTGGTGAGCGTGCAGAAGGCGCAGGACGAAAACACCATCGAGGTGGTCGACGGGCTGAACAGCGCCCTGGCCGCCATGCGCGCCGATCTGCCCCCCGGCGTGCAACTGGCCACCGTGACCGACACCTCGCGCCCCATCCGCATAGCGGTGAGCAACGTGCGGCAGACGCTGATCGAAGGCGCGTTGCTCACCGTGCTCATCGTGTTCCTGTTTCTCAACAGCTGGCGCAGCACCGTCATCACGGGCCTCACGCTGCCCATCGCCGTCATCGGCACCTTCTTTTTCATGCAGCTGATGGGCTTCACCATCAACATGGTCACGCTCATGGCGCTGGCGCTGTGCGTGGGGCTGCTGATCGACGACGCCATCGTGGTGCGCGAGAACATCGTGCGCCACGCGCAGATGGGCAAGCCGCCCTACCAGGCGGCAATGGAGGGCACGCGCGAGATAGGTCTCGCCGTGCTGGCCACCACGCTGTGCATCGTGGCGGTGTTTCTGCCCATCGGCTTCATGCAGGGCATCATCGGCAAGTTCTTCCACGAGTTCGGGCTGACCATCGTGGTGGCGGTGGTGATCTCCATGTTCGTCGCCTTCACGCTCGACCCCATGCTCTCCTCGGTGTGGCACGACCCCGCCATGCACGCCCACCGCCGCAGCGGCCCGCCGGTCACGCGGTACGACCGCACACTCTACGACCGCACGTTAGGCCGCGTCACCGCCGCCTTCGACCGCGGCACCGACCACATCACCATCTTCTACCAGCGCGCCCTGCGCTGGGCGCTGGCGCACAAGCTGGCCACGCTGGTGCTGGCCGCCGCCGTCTTCGCGCTCAGTGTGGGCATGCTGCGCCTGCTGGGCACCGAGTTCGTGCCCAAGGCCGACTTTGGCGAAACCAACGTCGCCTTCTACACCCCACAAGGCGCTTCGCTCGAAGCCACCGAAGCCAAGGCGCGGCAGGTAGACACCATCATCCGCAGCTACCCCGAAGTGCGCTACACCCTGACCAGCATCAACGCGGGCGCGGCGCAAGGCAAAAACAGCGCCAGCTTCTACGTGCGCCTGACCGACCGGCACGAGCGCGCCCTCAGCTCCGAGCAGCTGTCGGCCCAGCTGCGCGAGCGCCTGCGCGCGGTGCCCGGCATCACCGTCACCCAGTCCGGTCTGCTGGAACCGGTGGGTGGGCAAAAGCAGATCGAGTTCTCGCTGCAAGGCCCAGACCAGGCCGAGCTGGAGCGCCTGACGCGCCCGCTGCTCACGCGCCTGGCCGCCATTGGCGGCCTGGTCGATCTGGACGCCAGCGTGCGCCCCGACAAGCCCACGCTGGACGTGGTGGTGCGGCGCGAAGCGGCAGCCGAGCTGGGCCTGTCCAACGCGCAGATCGCCAGTGCCCTGCGCATCCTGCTGGCCGGCACCACGGCAGGCAACTGGCGCGCCAGCGACGACCAGACCTACAACGTGGTGCTGCGCCTGCCGCCCGAAGCCCGCGCCACCGCGCAAGACCTGGAGCGCCTGCCCCTGGTGGTGGGCCTGAACCCCGACGGCACGCCGCGCACCGTGCGCCTGAACCAGGTGGCCACGCTGCGCGAAGCCGCCGCCCCCCACCAGATCAACCGCCGCGCCATGCTGCGCGAAGTGCAGATCACCGCCAACGCCTGGGGCCGCTCGGCAGGCGAAGTCTCTGCCGACATCCGCGCCGTGCTGGCCAGCGCGCCATTGCCGCCCGGCTACAGCTACAGCTTTGGCGGTGCCACGCAGAACATGCAGGAGAGCTTTGCCTACGCGCTGCAAGCGCTGGCGATGGCGGTGATCTTCATCTACATGATCCTGGCCAGCCAGTTCAAGAGCTTCGTGCAACCGCTGGCGCTGATGACCTCGCTGCCGCTGACGCTCATCGGCGTGGTGCTGGCGCTGCTGCTGTTCGGCACCACCATGTCCATGTTCTCCATCATCGGCGTGGTCATGCTGATGGGCCTGGTCACCAAGAACGCCATCCTGCTGGTCGACTTTGCCATCCGCGCGCGACAGGGGCTGGTGAGCGAAGGCGACGCCACACCCGCGCCCCTACCACGCGAGCAGGCCCTGCTGATGGCCGCGCGCGTGCGCCTGCGCCCCATCCTCATGACCACGCTGGCCATGGTCTTCGGCATGGTGCCGCTGGCCTTCGCCGTGACCGAAGGCTCCGAGCAGCGCGCGCCGCTGGGCCAGGCGGTGATCGGCGGCGTCATCACCTCCTCGCTGCTCACACTCGTGGTCGTGCCCGTGGTCTATTGCTACCTGGACGACATGGCCCAGTGGTTGCGGCGCAAGCTGGCACGCCCTGCTCGATAAAATTCGCGGTTTACCTCGCCCCCCACCTCACCCCCACCCGCACGCCTGGAGCCCCCATGAACGTCGAACAAGCCCGCTTCAACATGATCGAGCAGCAAATCCGCCCCTGGGACGTGCTCGACGCCCACGTGCTCGACCTGCTGGCCGTGGTGCGGCGCGAAGACTTCGTGCCCCCCGCGCACCGCGCGCTGGCCTTTGCCGACATGGAAATCCCGCTCAAAAGCGGCGAAGCCGACGTGGCTGCCGGCCAGGTCATGCTGTCCCCCCGCATGCAAGCGCGCCTGCTGCAGGACCTGCACGTGGCCAAGCACGAAAAGGTGCTTGAAATCGGCACCGGCAGCGGCTTCATGGCCGCGCTGCTGGGCCACCGCGCACAGCGCGTGCTTTCGCTGGAAATCGACAACGACCTGGCCCAGACCGCGCGCGACAACCTGCAACGCGCCGGCGTGCTGAACGTGGAAGTGCGCGTGGCCGACGGCGCATCGGCCACGCTCGCCGCAGACGGCCCTTTCGACGTGGTGCTGCTGTCCGGCTCCGTCGCGCAGGTGCCCGAGCAGCTGCTTGCGCTGCTCAAGCCCGGTGGCCGCCTGATGGCCATCGTGGGCGACGAGCCCATCATGCGCGCCACGCTGGTGCAGCGCGCCGACACCGGCTTCGTCACCACCCAGCCTTGGGACAGCAACGCCCCCCGCCTGCTCAACTTCGCCGAGCCTTCGCGCTTTTACTTTTGAAGCACCCAGCGCCCGCCCCATGATCGACCAGGTCGCCCCACCCGCGCTTGCCGCCTGGCTGCAAGCCGCCCATGCCGACAGCGGCCTGCCCGTGCTGCCCTTGCTGCTGGACGTGCGCGAACCCGCCGAATGGCAGGCTGCCAGCGTCAGCGCCGCCGGTGCGGAGCTGCTGCAACTGCCCATGCACAGCGTGCCGCCCCACCTGCCCGCACTTGACCCCGCCCGCCCCGTGGCCGTGCTCTGCCACCACGGCGGCCGCAGCATGCACGTCGCCCTGTTTCTGGCGCAGCACGGCTTCGAGCGCGTGGCCAACGTGGCCGGCGGCATCGACGCCTGGGCCACGCAGCTGGACCCCGCCGTGCCCCGCTACTGACTGACCCATGCCCACCACTTTCCTTCGCCGTGCCATGGCGCTTGCCGCTTGCGCCCTTGCGCTGCTGGCCACCGGCGCCCAGGCGCAAACGCTGCTGTCCCTCTACCAGCGCGCCCACGGCCACGACGCCGCGCTGCAAGCCGCCCTTGCGCGCGCGCAAGCCAGCCAATACCGCGCCGACCAGGCCCGCGCCGGCCTGCTGCCGCAAGTGGGCCTGCAGGCCGGCGCGCAGCGCAACTGGGTCGACGTGAACGTCGCAGGCCAGGGCAGCAGCCGCTCCTACAACGCCATCAACGGCGCGCTCGTCGGCTCGCAGCCGCTGTACCGCCCCGCCAACCGCATCACCTGGGACCAGGGCAAGCGCAACGCCGAGCTGGCCCGCGCGCAGCTCAGCGACGCCGAGCAAGACCTCATCGTGCGCCTGGCGCAGGCCTACTTCGACGTGCTCGCCGCGCAAGACACCCTCACCTACGTGCGCGCCCTCAAGAGCGCCGTGACCGAACAGCTCGAAGCCGCGCGCCGCAACTTCGAAGTGGGCAACGCCACCATCACCGACAGCCGCGAGGCCGAAGCCCGCCGCGACCTGTCCACCGCACAGGAAATCGCCGCCGAAAACGACTTGCACGTCAAGCGCCTGGCGCTCGACCAGCTCGTGGGCCAAAGCGGCACCCATCCCCACCCGCTGGCGCAGCCCATCGTGCTGCCGCGCGTGGCGCCCGAAAACGTCGAACACTGGGTCAACCTCGCCACCGACCAGCACCCCGTGGTGCAGCAGGCGCGCATGGCGCTGGACATCGCCCGCATGGAAACCGCCAAGGCCAAAACCGGCCACCTGCCCGCCGTGGACCTGCAAGCCAGCGTGGGCCAGACGCGCTACCCCGACGGCAACCCCGCCTTCGGCGCCGCCCCCGGCGCGCGCTACCGCAACACCAACGCAGGCGTGGGCGTGGTGCTCAACTGGCCGCTGTTTGCCGGCTTTGCCGTGGAAAACCGCGTGCGCGAAACCCTCTCGCTCGAAGACGGCGCCCGCGCCGACCTCGACCACGTCCAGCGCACCGTCGCCCAGGCTGCGCGCACCGCCTATTTCGGCGTCGAATCAGGCCACGGCCAGGTGCGCGCCCTCGAAGCCGCCGAAGCCTCCAGCCTCACCGCACTTGAGGCCAACCAGCTCGGCTACGAAGTCGGCGTGCGCATCAACATCGACGTGCTCAACGCCCAGAGCCAGCTCTACCAGACCCGCAGCCAGCTCGCCCGCGCCCGCTACGACGTGCTGCTCGGCCTGCTGCGCCTGCACCAGGCCGCCGGCACCCTGACCGACGCCGACCTGCTGCCCGTCAACGCCATGCTGGCGGGCGATGCCACGCCCGCTGCCGCTGCCTCGCCGGACACCACCAGCGCGCCCGCGCCCGACACGCCAGCAGCAGCCCCACGCCCCGCCCGCGCCGACCGGCGCTGAAAAGCAGGCCGTAGGGTGGGTGCTTGCACCCACGCGCTCATCGCCCTGCGCGCTGCAAAAACACCTCACCGCTAAAGGTGCAGTAGCAGCAGGCTGGGTAGAGCGCAGCGAAACCCAGCAGCATCGGCTGGGCAAGCGCGCTGGGTTTCGCTATCGCTCTACCCAGCCTGCGTGCTGCGTTCTCTGCACCTTTAGCGGTGAGGGCATTCATAAAAAGAAGAGCTGCTTGCGCAAGTCATAAGCCAGTTTCAGCATACATTAATACTGAAAATGGCTTATGACTTACGCAAGCAGCTCACTTAATAAGAGTCGTCCGCCGTCTTCACCGGTGCCGCAGAGCGCGCCTTGGGGTCATCTTCCAGCGCCGCTTCCAGCCACAGCGTGGCCACGAAGCGTTTGTTGAACCACAGCCACAGCATGATGGGCGCCACCGGCGTCAGCATCAGAAAGCCGAACTGGTAGCCGTAGGCCACCACGTTGTTCACCCACGGCCCATACTGCAAATACGCCGCGCCCGACGCGCCCGACAGCAGCACCACATCGCGCAGCCACTGAAAGCAGATGCCCCATGCCTGCACCGGCAGCAGCAGCACGCTGCCCGCCAGCCCCTTGAGCCACCAGCGCGGCGTGCGCGCGGCCAGCAGCATCGCCCACAACAGCACCAGCCCGTAGCCGTAAGTGGGGTAGCTCACCTCTGGCGCCAGCTCGCCCAGCACATCGCCGCGCGGGCCTGGCACGCGCACCTGCACCAGCGTGTGCAGCACCGCATTCACCCCCTCCTGCTCGAACCCGTCCACCCACGAGAACAGGCCCTGCATCAGCGTGCCCGCCAGCCAGATGGGCGGCGCGGCAAACCACTTGGCCGCCCAATACCACGCCGGCAGCAGCAGCGCCAGCCACAGCACCGACAGCGCCAGAAAGCGCATGAGCAAAGAGGCTTTCATGCGGCAGCAGCGGCCGCCGGGGCCACGGATTTGGCGTCATGCTTGGCCACGTAGCGCATCCACAGCAGCCACACGATCAGCACGTCCAGCATGATCAGCGCCTGCCACATGTACAGGTGAGCAAACTCGAACACCTGGTAGTTCCACTGCCCAATGAAAAACAGGCTGACGATGCGCAGCAGATTCACCGACTGCACCGCCACAAAGCCCAGCGCAATGCCCCAGAGCTTCATCTTCCAGCTCGACGGAAACGCCAGCACCGCCGCCAGCAGCACGATCATCGCCTCCACCCCGTTGCAGCCCGCCTCGATCGACACGCCAAAACCCGTCTGCGCGCTTTGCAGCACGCGCCCATAGGAGATGACGCTGGGGTCAATCACATGCACGATGGCCGCACTCACCTTGGCCAGAAACCCCGTCCAAGGGTTTATCACCGCCTCCTGCACCGGGTTGAGCATTTCCACGCCGAACAGCGCGGCCTGGATGACGAGGAAGATGGCAAAGAATCGGATCACGGCAGACGCCAATTGAAGTTGAACACGCCGCACCGCCCCGCGGTGGGCAAGCGGCGCGCTGTGCCGCACTCTATCAGCCTCTGGTATGGATTTGGCAGGGCATCTGCCCCCCGATCACGCTCCCGCGCGCGTCGGCAGCAGCCCCGCCAGCGCCTGGGCCATGCGCACCGCTGCTCCCCGGTGCGCCGCAGCAAAGCCCGTGGCGGCATCGCGCATGGCCGCATGGGCATGCACATCAGCCAACAGCGCCTGCGCGGCGGCCACGCCCTCGGCCATGTCTTGCACGCGCTGCGCCGCGCCCGCATCCACGGCCTGTTCAGCCGCCTGGGCAAAGTTGAAGGTGTGCGGCCCCATCACCACCGGGCAGCCGCAGGCGGCGGCCTCGATCAGGTTCTGCCCGCCCAGCGGCGCAAAGCTGCCGCCCAGCAGCGCCACATCGGCCAGGCCGTAATACAGCGCCATCTCGCCCAGGCTGTCGCCCACCCACACATCGGCTTGCAGCGCCTCGGGCGGCGGCGCATCGCCCCACATGCTGCGCCGCGCCACGCGCCAGCCTGTGTCGGCGGCCAGGCGCGCCACCTCGTCAAAGCGCTGCGGGTGGCGCGGGACGATGAGCCACAGTGGGCGTATAGGCTCACTTGGGCTGCCCACCCCTTCCCCCGCTGGGGGAAGGCTGGGATGGGGGCTGACCACCTTCGATAAATCCACCGTGGTTGGCCCCCACCCCAGCCCTCCCCCAGCGGGGGAGGGAGAAAGAGACGTCTGATTGTTTGCGCGTCTGGCTATAACAGAAGTTTCATTTTCAATAGCTGTTTGCGCTTTATTGGCAAGCGTCAGTGGCTTTATTTGCTTGAGAAAATCCGCTTCTTCGCCCTCGCGCGAGCTGGCCAGCATCACGATACGCCGCCCCGCCAGCGCCACGCGCCAGCGCGCGGCTTGCGCCAGTTGGGGCGCGTCGGGCGTGGCATCGAACTTCAGGTTGCCCAGCACACTCACCTGCCGCACGCCGATGGCGCGCAGGCGCGTGGCGTCGGCCTCGGTCTGCGCATAGGCCACCACCAGCGCGCGGTAAGCCGGACGCATCAGCCACCCCGCGCGCTCGGCGCCGCGCAGCGATTTGGCCGACAGCCGCGCATTGGCCAGCACCAGCGGCACGCCGCGCGCCGCGCTCTGGCCGATCAGGTTGGGCCAGATTTCGGTTTCCATCAGCACGCCCACGTCCGGCCTGAAGTGCGCCAGAAACCGCCGCACCGCCCTGCGCGTGTCCCACGGCTGCCACACCTGCACATCACCAGCGCGCAACAGCTTCTGCCCTTCGGCCCGCCCCGTGGCCGTGCCGTGCGTCAGCACCAGGCGCAGGCCCGGCCACTGCGCGCGCAGCGCGTCTATCAGGATGGCGGCGGCCCGCGTTTCACCCAGCGACACGGCATGCACCCACACCAGCGGCCCGTCGCCCTCGGGCCGGGCCACGGCGTAATGCCCAAAACGCTCGTCCACCGCATGCAGATACCCCGGCTCTGCCCCGCCGCGCCGACGCAGCTTGCGCCGCAGCAGGGGCTGGGCAAGCCAAAGCAACGCGTCGTAGCCAAAAGCAAGCAGGGTCGTCAACACGGCGGGCATCTTACGCAAGACTGCCGAGCGTCTGGCGAGGCACTCGCCCGGGGAAGCCAGGAACGTTACGGATGGGAACGCTACCAGCTGGCAACGATCCCAGCTTGCCGCTGGCACAGACCGCGTGTGAAATCGGCCCAGCCCGCCCATTGATTGACCTCTGCATTCATGAACACCACCGTCCGCGCGCAGCCGCTGCAACCGCCCCGTTTCGACTTGCACCGATCTGGCCCCGGCCAGCCCAGTGGACCGTCTCCAAACCCCTCGCAGCCCACCGATGACGACATCAAGCAGCGCGCATCGGAGATCGTCAACACGGGTCGTGGTGGCTTTCTGGGCTTCGGAGCGGATCCTGATGCACGCATGCAAGCGCTGGCGCAGCGCAGCCAAGGCCTGAGCGCCGAGTCGCGCCAGCGACTGGTCTCTGAGGTCATCGCGCAGGAGCCCGGTTCCGCAAACAACTGGCTGACTGCAGACCGATTGAATCGTCTGACCGACAGCAGCCGCATGAGCGATGCTGATCGTCAAGCCGTCAAGGAAGGCGTGGCAGGCGCCTATGTGGCCGGTGACATCAGCTACGCGCAGATGCAAGCCCTCATGGGCGTGACCATGCAATTTGCCCCCGCGGTCCACGTCCAGCAATTTCAGGCTGCGCGCGGCTTTCTGTCTGGAGACAGCCCCGCTTTGTCGGCAGCGCGGCTGCAATACACCGCGCACAGTTTCAACCGCACGGGTGAACGCGCATCGCTTGGTTTGGGTTTCGGCATCGACTTGGACAATGCCCTGGCACTGACTT